>CAYZHO010000001.1:0-18647 GCA_964478045.1 uncultured Myxococcales bacterium
CGTGCGTCCAGCTAGCGCCGGGTCGACCGCTGCGACCGAGCGCAGGCCATCGCGCTCGGCGGTTCGGCGCGCAATGGCAAGACCGATTTGTCCGAGGCCCACGTGAACGACTCTCGTTTCCGACACCGGGGAGCTCTCCTGTTGGCCTGTGAGTCAGCCGGCCTCCCGTAACGGTCCTCCGGCCGCTGTCTCGCCCCTGTCCCGCTCAGGAAGCGGCGGACCCCTTCGCGCCGCGAGGCTCGAGGGAACGCCCGAAGCCGACATGCTCGAGATGGCGGAGATTCGAGACGCGCGTGTCGTTGCCGTCCACTTCACCGCGCTCCAGCATCGCCAGGACCTCGCGAACGCCGTCTTCGATTCGGTAACGAGTCGAGTATCCTAGCACGTGGCGGATCTTTTCGAAGCTGACCCGGTAGCTGCGCGGGTCCTCGACGGTCTCGACGTATTCGATCTCCGTGCCCGGAACCTGGGCAGCAACCATCACTGCGACTTCGGAAATTGTAAAGTTGTTGGCGTCCGAGCCGACGTTGAAAATTTCTCCCCGCACGAGTTCGTGCGGTGCTTCGGCCGCCAAGGCGAACGCAGCCGCAACGTCCTTGCAGTGCACGTGCGGGCGCCATGCCTCGCCTCCCGTGACCGTGATCTTCCGGGCGCTGAAAGCACGGTACGTCATCGTATTGACCAACAGATCGAGGCGCATCCGCGGGGAAGCGCCAAAAACCGTCCCAAGCCGCAACGTGACGACAGAGTGGTCCGCCAGCTCGCGGGCTAGAATCCGCTCCGACGCGATTCTCGAGCGAGCATAGAAGGAAACAGGATTGAGCCGCGACCCCTCGTTGAGGATCAGCCCTTCCGTCGCGCCATAAACGCTGCAGGAGGACGCAAAGACGACTCTCTCTACACTCGGCGTTATTCGGACCACGCTAGCCAGGAGTCGCGTGGCCTCGATGTTGATCGCCGTCGTCGCGTCCCGATCCAAGTCGCAGGCGCCGTCGCCCACGAGCGCTGCCAAGGCAATTACCGCCCGCGCCCCTTTGGCCGCGCGGATCATATCGCGCACGTTGCAGATGTCCCCCTCGACGATCTCGAGCCGGGGATCGGCGGCGCAGCCGCGCAGCCCGTGGTCTCCGTATAGAAAGGCATCGAGCACGCGAACCCTGAAACCCCTGGAAAGCAGCAAGCGAACCAGATGGGAACCGACGTAGCCGGCGCCCCCGGTTACGAGAACGAGGTCGTCTGGCTGGAGGATCCGTCCCTGTTTCATCGGGTTATGCTCTCCCTTCGTTCGGAAGCCATGCCGGCTGCACTAGCTGCGGCTCTTCTTGAGACAGTACGTCCGACAGGGCGGGGATAAGGCGGCACTCGATATTGAGTCGCCGGCACGCTTCGGCAATATCGCGCACCACCGAGGGGTCGAGATCGGCGAGCGAAACGAGGACCATCTCGACCCCGTGCGTCGATGCCGCCATGGCGATGTCGGCCGCTCCTCCCACCACGCGCACTCCGTGAATGAGAGCGCCCCAGCGGTGGGGCTCGTGGTCGATGATCCCAACCGGCAAGTAGCGCGATTTCGGATCCTCGAGCAGAGCGCGCAGGATCGCCTCGCCCCCGTGGCCCGAGCCCGCGACCAGAACCTTTGTGTACGGCCCTCGCTCGGGCCGGCGACTGGCCCCCGTCAGCACGTGCCGCAGGACGAACCTAAAACTCGCCATCGAGAACATCAGCAGCGCCCAGTCGACGACGAAGACCGCGCGCGAGTGCGCTTGCAGCCCGCTGAAGTAGGTCGCCGCAACCACGAAGGCTGAGGAAATGCTGACCGCTTTGACCAGCGCCGCTAAGTCTCGGCTGCCGACCCAACGCGTCGAGCGCTGGTAAAGCCCGTAATAGATGAACACCGGGGGCTTGAGCAACACACTCCAGAACAGGGTGCGGGCGATGAAGGGCCAGGCCCGATCGGGGATTCGCCAGTCCATGTGAATGAAGTTGGCCAGAATGTACGAGGCGACGATCAGCGCCAGATCCATGCTGACCAGCGCCAGGCGGCCACGGATGCGAGCAAAGAAACTGCGCTTGAACTGCGTGGTGAGCACTTTGAAGAACCCGAACAGCAGAAAGCGCAGATCGCTCCAAACCGTCGCCGTTCGTACGTACTCGAGGTCGCGCTCGAGCTTCTCGGGCATAATGTGCTCGATGTAGTAGCGCTCGGTGTCCTCGACCCCCTCTGGATACTTTTCCACCTCGTCGCGCCCGTCGATCTGACTAGGACCAATGATTCCAGGCTTGACCGAAAGAACTTCCTTTTGTTCCTCCGTGTAAAAGCTGACGAAGTATGGATCTTCGGGCCGCGGCCCCACCAGGGACATGTCCCCGGCAATCACGTTGAACAACTGCGGTAGCTCGTCGAGCTTGGTCCAGCGCAGGAACTGCCCGACGCGGGTAATCCGCGGATCGCGCTTGACCGTGAGCCTTGCACCGCTGCGGTATGCGCCAACGATCATCGTGCGAAACTTGAAGATTCGAAAGCGCTTCATGTCCCGGCCAACTCGTTCTTGCCGGAAGAAGACAGGCCCTTTCGAATCCAGCTTGATCAAGACGGCGATGATCAGGAACAAGGGCCACAGGACGAGCAACGGAATCGTAGCGAAGGTAAGATCCATCGCCCGCTTCAGGAACTCGTCGCGCTTGGAACGCTTCACGACTTGCCTCCCATGATCGCGATCAATGCTTCGGCGACCCGATCAACGTCCCCCTCGGTCATAGCCGGGAACAACGGCAGCGAAATCGCGCCTTCGTAGTGCCGGGTGGCATTCGGGAAGTCCCCGGCTTGGCAGCCCAGCACTCGCTGGTAGTACGGATGGAGGTGAATCGGAATGAAGTGAACGCTGGTTCCAATGCCGCGCCGCCTGAGGCCCTCAATTACTTCCGCTCGGCTGACGCTCGCTTCTTCGGGCTCGATTTCGACAACGTACAGGTGCCAGGCACTCTCCCCGTAGGCCGGCGGCGCTGGCAGGCGGATCCCTCGCACCGGCGCCAGACGCTCGTTGTAGCGCGCTACCAGCCGGCGCCTGCGGCGGTCAAAATCGGCCAACCGGTCGAGCTGGTGGAGGCCGATCGCGGCGTTGATATCGGTCATGTTGTACTTGAAGCCACGGGCGGTAACTTCGTAATACCACGACCCTTCTTTTGAATACCGTTTCCACGCGTCGCGAGAAATCCCGTGGAGCCTGAGCACTCGGACCTGCTCGGCGAGACGTTCATCATCGGTCACGAGCATCCCGCCCTCACCGGTCGTGATGTTCTTGCCGGCATAAAAACTGAAGGCCACCGCTTTTCCGCGCGCGCCGATCATGCGACCGCGGTAGCGAGCTGGCAACGCGTGTGCCGCGTCTTCCACCACGGCCGCTCCACACCGGCGGGCGAGGAGCTCGATCGCATCGAGGTCGCACGGAGCGCCGCCAAAGTGGACCGGGATGATCGCCCGCGTCCGTTCCGTGATCTTGTCGGCCACCTGGGCCGGATCGATATTCGGATAGTCCGGCATGACGTCGGCGAGAACCGGCCGCGCTCCCGTATAAAGAATCGCGGCCACCGTGGCCGTGAAGGTGTAGGGCGTGGTGATGACCTCGTCTCCGGGGCCGATCCCGAGCGCCTCGAGCGCAAGATGAAGAGCAGCCGTACATGAGGAAAGCGCGACTGCATGGCGGGCGCCGAGGTAGGCCGCGAACTTCTCCTCGAACCGGTGCGTCTTCGGGCCGAGGGTGAGCCACCCCGACCGCAAGGTGTCGCACACTTCGGCGATCTCCTCTTCGCCGATCCAAGGACGGTGAAACGGGAGGAACTCTTGCTCTCGTTCCTCCATGCTCGAGCGTTCGCTGCTCATCCGCCCTCTCACCACAAGACCGGGCCGGTGCCCCCGGCGATCCAGGGATTGCCAACCACAACGGTACACGGCGGGAAACCGCCGGGGGCCACCGGCCAGCCTTTCACCGCCCGGGCAGATGTACGGAGGATGCCTGTAGCGACGCCGCTCATGCCGCCAAACCCTCCGGGTCACCCGGGCAGTAGTTCTCGAAAATTCGCGCCAGTTGCTCGATGTTGCGCTCGCGGTCCCAAATCTTCTCGACCTTGCGGCGCCCTGCCTGGCCGAGGCGCGCCGCGAGCTCGGGCTCGCGCCAGATTCGTTCGAGAGCGTCGGCCAACGCCCCGACGTCGCGCTGGGGTACGAGCAAGCCGTCGACGCCGTGTTCGATTAGTTCCCCCACCCCGCCGATGTCGCTTCCCACGACCGGCAGGCCGGCTGCCATCGCCTCGGCAAGAACGTTCGGAATGACGTCCTGGCGCCCGTAACGTCCCAGAACAACGCTCGGCAGGGCGAAGACGTCCGCAGCCTTGTACAGTTCGCGCAGTTGCTGATGCTTGAGAAAGCCGTGCAGTGTCACCCGCGAAGCGATCCCCAGTTCGGCCGCGCGCCGTTCGAGATACGTTCGCTGAGGACCGTCTCCCGCTATGTCTAGCCGAACGTCGATTCCGCGGTCGACCAGGCGGGCGACCGCCTCGAGCAGGATGTGGAAGCCCTTGTATTCTTTAAGCCACCCGCAGCTGGCGATGCGATAACAACGGTCTCGGCGCCGCTCGGGAACGCGGAAGCGCGCGAGATCCGTCCCGTGGTAGTTGACGTGAATCGGCGTGTCGCAGGCGCCACACAAACGCTCGAGATAGCGCTTGTTCGCCTCCGCGCACGTCACCACGAAACTCGCCTCCGCCACCTTGGCCGGCAGCATGCGCGGATGCATGTAGATGTCATAGGCGTGGGCAGTAAAGCTATACGGGATCCCGGACCAGCGGCGAATCAGGAACGCAACGGTAGTTGGATACGTTGCCCAATGCGCGTGGACGTGCCGCACTCCTTCGGCAGACAAGCGCTCGGCAACATAGATCGCGTGTGGAATGAGCGCCAGCGACTTTAGAAGATACAGCAGTGCGCTCGTGTGATAGACCGCCAATATCCGTTCCGCGAGTGAGAGGGTCGCTGGCTCCCCGTCCGACCTGAGAAGCTGAACACGCGGGTTCGGCTTCCACGCCCGGTAGACCGCCAGCGCGAGCCTGGCGACCTCCTTCGGCCGCCTCCAAAGCGCTTTCGAGAACGAAGCGAGCACCTCCCGCGACGTCAGCGGAGGACAATAGAACGTCTCCGAGGCTAGTTCCCGCGCTCCGTCTTGCTGAAGGCTTGCCGGCGGGCGCTTGAGGGAAACCAGGCGTGGCCTGTAACCGAGACGGCGTAGCCCGAGCACCTCGCCGACCGTGAACGTCTGGTGCAACACAGGAAACGCCGGAAACAGGTACGCCACGTGATTCATCGCCGCCCCATCGCTATCCGATCAGTTGCAGGACGCGCGCCGGAATGTAATCGCGCCGCTTGTTCAGCACGACGCCGAGGAGGTTGCCACCGGCTTCTCGCAAGATGTCAACGGCGCGTGCGGCAACCGAAACTGGGGTAACGTCCGCCTCGATGACTAGGATGACCCCGTCGACAATGGCTGCTAGTGCGCGCGCGTCGGGATACAGCGTGACCGGGGCACAATCGATGATCGTAACGCCCTCGCGCTGGCGCAATGAGGTGAGCAACTTGGCCGTTTCCGGGTTGTCGATCACCTCGATCGCGTCGACGAAGCCGTTTCCGGCCGTCAGCAGCTTGAGGCCCGGGGTGCCGGTGTCCTGCACGAACTCTTCCACCGGCCGTCCTTCGGCCACTGCCGTCGCCACACCAAGCCGCGACTGTGCCCCTAGCAATCGCCAAAGCGAAGGAGTCCGGAGGTTGAGATCCACTAGCAGCACGTCCCCGCCCTTGCGCCCGGCCATCGCGCGCCCCAATAGGCAGGCAACGCTCGATACCCCCTCCCCGTGCAGGGCGCTTACGACCAGAACCGTGCGAATGGCCTCGCCGACCGACAGCGTGGTCAGTTGACGGCGGAGTTCGTAGTACTCGTCCGCCGTGCTGACCGGCAGCTCCAGCGGTCCGTGGGCCTCGTTGGCGCTGCGCTGGCGGGCGCGCAGTTCCTCGGCGCGCTTGAGAGCTTCGTACGTCTTACTCACCCGTTCCTTGCCCCCGTCGAGTTCAATCCATTCACGTAGCCATTACGCGCGTATCCATTGCCGTTACCGTTGCCGTTTACCCCGTTCTTCGGGATCTCCGCAATCACCGGTAGCCCAAGGTGATGGCGCACATCGAGGTCACTGTTGAACACGGGGTTTAGCATCTCCGTCACGATTGCAGCGCCAATGCTGATGAACAGCGCGGCAAACAACGAAAGCAACAGGGTAAGCCCTTTGAAATCGGGCTCGCGCCGAAGCGGCGGCGCCGCTGCTTCAACGATCGCCACGTTAGACAGCCTGGCGCGGTCCATCGCCTCGGCGACCTTGAGCTCGTTGAGCTTGGCTTGCAGTGCATCGTAGAGTTCTTTCTTCTCAGCCCGGTCACGCCGCATGCGCATCACTTGGTAGTGCTTGGCGTGCATCACGCGGATTCGCGCGTCGTAGTCCGAAATGCGCTCGGCTAGCATCGCACGCCGGGCCTCGAGCGCACCTAGCTCGGTTTGTGCCTCGAGCAACTCCTGCTGGAGAGCCCGCCTCACCCCGGTGGTAGACTTCCGGCGACGCCCGATGACTGTGGTTTCCTGCTGGGCGATCTGCCGCTTGACCTCGGCAATCTCGTTCTCGAGGTCCATCACCAGCCGGTGCTGCGGCGTATACAGCTGCAAAAGCTTGTTTCGCTCCAGCTCGAGCTTGGCGAGGCTTTGCTGGAGATAACCGAGCATTGGATTGGGAACCAGGTCGACCTCCGTCGTTTCGGTCTCGGGAATGTACTCGAGCTGGGCTTCGAGAGCGCCGACCTTCGTCGTCAGCTCCGTGATCTCAGCTTCCGTCCGGCGCAAGTCAGCCTCGAGCTGCGCGCGCTGCCGTAACAACTGGTCCTTCTCGACGGCGATCGAGGTCAAGCCGTGCGCCGCATCGTAGCGTTCTAGCTCGAGGTCGGCCTCCTCGTACGCCTTCTTGGCGGCCTCGGTCTGGCGGTGGAAAAACTCGAGCGCGCCGGGCGTCTTGTGCTTCTCGATGTTGTAGTCGACGTACAGTTGAACCAGGGTGTTGACCACCCGAATCGCTTGTTCCTGGGAGGGGCTGCGATAGCTGACTTCCACGACGTTGGAGTTCGGCTTCCGCACCACGGTGATCTTGCGCTCGAGCGCGATCACCGAAGGAACGGAAAAGGCCGCGTCGGCCTGCCGGCTTTCCTCCACGAGCTTGTCGTGAACGCGGCGCAGCAAGTCGCGGCTTCTGAGCAATTGGATTTCCGAGTTGACCAACGCCTCGTTGGGAGGCCGGTCGGCGGTTGCCTTGCGGGTGGACACCTCGGGATAGGCGCGCGTGTTGCGAATCATCACCTTGGCCGTTGCCCGGTAGACCGGATCCCGAAGCATGTTGCCCACGTTGCTTGGCACGAACACGAGCAAGAACAGGAGCACGACCATCCGCTTGCGTTTGAAGACGGCGGTCAGCGCCTGTCGAACCAGGTAGAGTGATCGTTGCTCCATTCTTGCGTTCCCGCTGCAGCGACCCTACATGGCAATGTCCGGCAGCCGCGTCGTCGGCTCGCGGACCGGAATCAGATCTAGGATGTACTGGCGTACCCAAAGGTCGGCGTTGGCGATAGGGGTCTTGGGCACGAACACCACATCGTTTGCCCCCAGGACCACGTCGCCTCGTATGTCACCGGTCTCGAGGACCGTCTTGAGGTCGAGCACCCGGGCCCGGTAGCTCCCGTTGGGCTCCCAGTGAATGTGCAGCACGCTGTCGACCTTTGCGGTATCAAGGAAGCCGCCGCGTTCGAAGATCGCCCGCAGCGAGGTCATGCCCGGGCGCAGAGCCACGAAGCCAGGGCGCCGAACTTCGCCCCCTACGTAAGCGCGCCGCTCGGCTTGTTCCTTGACCACGACCGCAACGCTCGGGTTGCGGTAGGTGAGCGAGGCGCGGCGGTAGAGAGCCCGTTCGAGTTCGTCCGCTCGCAGGCCCGCTGCCTCGAAGTCCCCGAGTCCCGGCACCGTGATTCGGCCATCCGTACGCACCTGAGGGGACGCATTGAGCTCCGGGTGGTAAAGGAACCGGATTCCAAGCTGGTCGCCGACCGCAATGCGGTACTCGCCGGCGGGGGCACCCAGCCCGGCTGGCGCCACTTCCGGCGCCGGCAGGCCATAGGCAGCAGGGCTCGGCTTGCGCGCCGCGCAGCCCCCGATCGCCCATCCGATCAAGCAGGCAGCAACAATGGGGAACCGAATGCGAACACGTCTCATTGGCTGCTCAGCCCTTTCCACAGATCGCAGGTTTCAACCTTGACGGCGGCCGAGAACCGGCAAACGGCCTCTGCGGGGGAAGGCGCCGGGCGGCTTCCCTGAGCCACTACGTGCCGCGGCGCGCGGGACCCGGCCAGGCCGCTAGCCGGCTCCCCAGTCAGCTTGCGGCGCGTCTAAACGCCCGAATCTTCGAGTGCTCCGTCATGGTTGGTGTCCTACGCAATCCCTAGAACCAGGGCAGCAACTTTGGTGCCACTGGCAGGATCTACGGTAGGCACGGAACCGCCCGAACAGAAAGAGGTTTTTGCCGATTGTCCCCCAGAAGCGGTCTGGCACCAGTGCACGGCGCAGCAGAGGCGCACCCGCTTTGCGTGTAAGTGCCTGGAATCAAAGGCGAATCGGAATTGCAAAAGTGCAAGCGGCAGGCGTCCTCTCAGGGCGCCAGCGAACTGACTTCCGCGCTAGGACTCCCAAGGGCATCCGCCGCTACTTTCGCCCGCGCCTCGAGCAGCGCCTCGGCCAGAGCGCGGGCGGCATCCCGACTCGGAATGCCCTCGGCAACAAGGAGCTGCTCTTGGCCAGAGCGGCCCGGGACGATCTCGAGGTCGAGTTGCGGAAGCATCCGCATCACCCATGCCTGCGCCACTGCCAAGCTCGCGGCGTCAGGCGCACTGGCTAGAATCAACCGAAAGCCTCGCTCTCCGCTCTCGACCATCTGATCGGCCCGAACAAAGGGCAAGAACACTCGTGTGCCTACTTCGAGGTGCCTGGGATCGGTTATGCCCGGGTTACTGGCCAAAATTCGGGCGAGCGTTTTCGGGCCAGCGGTTCCATAGTGAGCGATCGCAATGTCCCAAATCGTGTCGCCGCGCGAAACCTGAACCAACCGCCCGAGTACTGCGTTGCGCATCACCGCGTAGTCCGAAGGAGAAGGAACACTCGGACCCGGACGGGTCGCCGCCTTCGTCTCCACGGTTCCTCGCGCCAATGACTCAAGCGGCGCCACGCTGTTTCCCACGGGCTTATTGTGGCGCTCGGGTTCGGCGCGCGCGAGCCGGCGCGCTTGTTGTGCCGGAGGGACACTCGTTGAGCGCTCCGCCTCAGCAGGCCTTGCCGGCACCGGCGGCCCCGGGGGCAGCGGCTTGGCACCAACTTCGACGCTGCCAGGCGTCCTCGCTCCGACACCTACCCCCGACCGCACGCTTCTGCTTGACTCATCCGGAGCCGGCCGGGCCGCCAAGACCGAGGCCGGTGGGTTTATTCCGGCGCTGCCCCCGGCCCGGTTCTCTAGAGCCACCGCCTGCGCCGAAGCCGCGAGCTCATCTTGGCGGGCCTGCCCTGGGCTGCCCTGGCGCCTTAGCCCCGGCTCGCGCGTTCCTTGAATGGGAGAGCCGGAAACTCCCTCCTGTGAACCGGCGGAACCCGATCTCGCACTCGCCGGTAGTGACGCAGGTTTCTCCCCACCGCTGGCCCCAGGGGCGGCCGGCGCCTCGCCAGAAGCCGGCAGCTCACCAGCGCCCGGCACAACCGTTCCGGAATTCTTGCCGCCAGGTCGAACTTCGATCTCAGGCGCCGCGGGCCTAGTGCCTGGAGCTTGAGCTCCTGAGATCGCGCGCCCGTGCTCGTCGAACAAGCGGGCGGCCGTCGCGCGCGCCACCAGCTGCGCCCGCCTGATCGTGGCGGCCACGAGTTCGTCTTCCACCGGAGAGGGTGATCGCGCGCTGACCGCGAGATCCTCAGACGTGGCCCCGCTGCCCGTCACGCCGGCGGGCAGCCCAGTGGCAGCCGGGGCTGCTACGCTTGCGCCACTTCCGCCACTCCCCTGCACTGGCTGTCCGCTGGCTGGCTCCACCCCGGCTGTCGGCGCTGCCGCATCGACCGCTGGTGCTACCCCCGGCCCGGCCGGTAGCGGCCTGCTTTCTCCTTGGGAGCGCGGGCTCGCGGCCGTCTCGTGCGGTGCTGCCTCGGCGTGGCTGGCACTGCCCTCGGGCTGGCCGAGTGGCGCGCCCACTCCGGCCAGCTCCCGTCGCTCACCCCCTTGCCGGGCAGCGGCGGCCTGGCGAACCTGGCGGACGGCAGCCACGGACGTCGCTCGTGCAAGTTGGCGGTCGCGCCGGCCTTGCCACCACCGCCCGAGCGGCACCAGCAATGCCACGATCAGGCAACTGGCCAGCGCCGCCTGCACCCATCGCCTCGCCATCACCGCCCCCGCGGCCTGCGCGAAGTCCTGCCATCTATTCGCCTTCCCCTCGAGGTCCTTGACCGCCTCGACGACCACGTTGTAGCCGAT
Organism: uncultured Myxococcales bacterium; assembly: GCA_964478045.1. GTDB lineage: Bacteria > Desulfobacterota > Binatia > UBA1149 > SPBQ01 > CAZQYE01. Next base: position 10,636 of record CAYZHO010000001.1, read on the forward strand.
CCGCTTTTTGCCCTCCGCAAACGCGATCATCATCGCGTTGTCGCAAATGACGTTGACAACTCGCGGAATCCCGCGCGAGGCTCGCCAGATTTTGTACAGCGCGGCCTTCGTGAACAGGTCGTTGCGGGGCGCCCCCGCGCGCCGCAACCGCGTCTCGATGTAGGGCCCGATCTCGGAGGCCCGCATTGGCCGCAAGGTAGCGCGTACGGCAACTCGCTGCCGCAACTGCCGGAGGCCGGGCCGCCGCAGCTTCTCTTCAAGCTCCGGCTGTCCGGACAAGAGGATTTGCAAAATCTTCTCCTTGGACGTCTCGAGGTTCGACAGCAAGCGCAGTTCTTCCAAAACCCGGTCGCTCAGGGTCTGCGCCTCGTCGATCATCACCACGACATTGCGCCCAGCCGTAAGCTGCTCGAGCAGGTACTCGTTGAGCCGCTCGAGCATGTGCAGGCGGCGCCCGTCGGCGGTCACGCCAAGCTCGCTGCAAATGAACTCGAGGAGCTCGTCGAACGACACCCCAGGATTGAAAACGAATACAACCTGAGTCTCGCCTTCGATCTCGTCTGCGATTTTCTTGAGCAGCGTCGTCTTCCCGGTTCCCGCTTCCCCGATCAGCGTAAGGAACCCCTTGCGGGCTTTGAGCCCGTGCAAGATCGACGCCATCGCTTCACGAGTCGACTCGTTAACGTAGTGGAACTTCGGGTCCGGCGTCAGGTTGAACGGGTCTTCGCTCAACTGATAGAAGTGCGCATACATCGCTCGCTCACCTCACCGGCCGGCGCGCGCCGCTCACGCCTTCGCTCGCTCGCGGAAGTCTTCGCGCTTGAGCTGGTGGAGCTTCATCTTACGGTGCAGGGTGGCCGCATCGATCATCGCGTGAGACGCGGTGGCAGCGATCGCGCCCCGGTGGCGCTTGAGCACCGCCGTAAGATACTCGCGCTCCGCGCGCCGCAGGAACTCTTTGAGCGGCAGGTCGTAATCCTTGAAGCGCCCGCCGCCGTTCAAGCCGCTCGGCCGGCTTACGCCCGGAAGATCGACATCGCGGATCGTCGGGCCGTTCGTTTTCAAGATCGCGCGTTCGATCACGTTTGAAAGCTCGCGGACGTTGCCGGGCCAGTGGTAAGCCATCAGTTTTTGCAGAGCCTTGTTGGAGACCCGGGTGATCTTGCGCTCCCGCGCCAGCGGGTTGTTGCGCAACATCTCGGCCACGAGCAACGGAACGTCCTCGATCCGCTCTCGCAGTGGCGGGATGTGAATTGGCACCACGTTGATCCGGTAGAAGAAATCCTCGCGCATTTCGCCGCGCGCGACCATCTCTTCGAGGTTTCGGTTCGTGGCCGTGATGATCCGCATGTTCACCTTCACGACCCGGTTGCTCCCGAGCTTTTCGATTTCGCGTTGCTCGAGAACCCTGAGCAACTTTAGCTGCATGGGTAGAGAGATGCTCTCGACTTCGTCAAGGAACAGCGTGCCGCCACTTGCCAGCTCGATCTTACCGACGCGATCGTGAACCGCCCCCGTAAATGCCCCGCGTTCGTACCCGAACAACTCGGCCTCGAGCAGCGTATCGGGAAACGCCGCGCAGTTGATGGCGACAAAGCGGCCGTTGCGCCGCCGCCCCTGGAAGTGAATCGCGCGAGCCGCAAGCTCCTTGCCGGTTCCCGACTCTCCGCAGATCAGGACCGTGGCGTCGTTCTGAGCCAGCGCTTCGATCGTCGAGAAAATCTCGTGCATCACCGGGTTGCGGCTGACCATGTTGGCGAACGAGTAGCGCTCGGAAAGCTGATCCCGCAGGTAGCTGATTTCATCGAGGAGCCGGCGTTTTTCGAGTACTTTCTCCGTCGCCAGAAGAATTTCTTCGCGCTCGAACGGCTTGGTAATGTAGTCGCTCGCTCCGTGGCGGATGGCCTCGACCGCGCCCTTGATGGACGCGTACCCCGTCACAATGATGACGTCGAGATCCGGCCAGCGCTCGCGGACCTGTTTAGTAAGGCTGATTCCGTCGGTACCAGGAATCTTTAGGTCAATGACCGCGAGCGCGTAGTCATACTCCTCGAGTAGTGCGATCGCGTCTTCGGCGCCGCCGACGCTGTCTACCTCGTAATTGCGCTCGCGATAGAGATCTTCGAGCTGCCTGCGGATCAGTGGGTCATCGTCCACGATCAAGATTCGGTAGTTCGGCATCTCTCCTTCCCTCACTCGTAGATCGGCAGGAAGATGATCAGCCCGCGCGGCGGCTCGAGCCGTTCGATCAGCTCCCCGCCGTGCATCAAGATGAACTTTTCGGCCACGGCCATCTCGATCCCCTTCTTCAGCCGCTCGTTCGCACCGAGCCCGGCTCCAGCTCGGAACTCGAACTCGAGGCCCCGGAATTCGCGCCGCTCGGCTTCGGCAATACCTACCTTCAGCGTGTCTTCGTCGAGCAACGTGCCCGCAACTCTCTCGAAAATCGTGCGTACGGCGTGCGCCATCAGGGATGGATCGACGAGGACTTTCCGGCGGCGCCAACCGTCGGGCCCGACCACATCGACTGAACGGCCGGGTAGCTTGTCCGCCAACCCCGCAAGCAGGTCTCCCGCCTCGACGCGGCTGAAGGAGACCCGGGCCGGTGCGAGGTACTCGAGCATCATCCGCATGAACCGCTCCAGGCGGCCCACCGTCTCCTCGAGCATTTCCACGGCCGCCGTCTCCCCGCCGCTTGAATGGTTGTTTTTCAGATAGTCCGTCCAGTAGTAGAGCTTGTGGAAGTAGTTGCCTACTTCATGCGAAATCTCGCCAAGAATCCGGTCGTCCGGCAGTCCTAGAGCCGGCTCTGCCACGGGCTGCGAAACCGCCGCCCGCGGTCTCTCCGAACCGGGAAGCGGAATGACCTGCCCGCTTTTCCTACGCCGACCCTTCTCCACCATCGCTCCTAGCCGGGTTCGCCGCCCGGCCTACGATTCCGTCTCGCCGAGTTGCGCGACTTCACCGGCAGCGTCGCGCTGCTCGAACAAAAGCTTCAGGTTTTGCACTTTGCGCAGCTCGTAATCGACTTTCAGCAGCGCCTCGACCACCGCCTTGATCTCGCCCGTGACGCGTTCGAGCTCTTGCTCCGAAACGCGCTCGAGTTCTCTTTTGACCTCCTCGAACAACCCCAGGAGCTTTGCGACGCCGCCGACCCCGGCAAAGCGCTTGTTGATGTCTTCGTAGGAAACCAGGATGCGCTCTAAGTGCTCGCGAACGTTGTCGTTACTCACCTGTCCACCTCGCCGACGTCTCGACCCGGCGCCGCGCCCCGCCCTGGCTACCTGCACGGCCCTGCAAAAGCGCGACGCACGATTGCACGTTGGCCAACGCTCGGGAGGGCAGCAAATCACGTGCCATGCAAAAACGCCAGCCGAAGAAAAAACGCTGCAATATCAATAGGATATGGCTTACGACCAAGGTCGTAAGCCCGGGAAAATCGCGCACTCTTGCAATATTGCACGAGTTCCTCACCGCCCTCGATCGGGCGCTACTACGAATCTTGCACCCGTGCGTCGAGGCTAACCCGCGGCGTGGCCAGCCTGCAACCAGATTCTGCCGCTCCAATTGCGAGGCTGCAGCGCGAGGCCGGCCTGGTCAGGCGTCTGTCCGGCGGTCCCGGCTCGCCAAGATGCGTTCCCGCGTAGCCTTGGGGTCCAGGCGCAACGCCTCGCAGATATTGTTGAACGAGAATGGGGAATCCCAGTCCTCGAGGCGGAACCAAAACTCCGCCTGCCGAGCTAGGATCTCGGGATTTTGCCGAGGCCGCTTTAGAGTCTTGCGATAACAGGCGATCGCGTCTTCCAGAATCGCCAGCATGAGCGCCCGCTCGGGCGTCCACTCCAACGGCTCCTGTTCCAGGGTTGGATCAGGCTCCGTCGCTCGGCGAGCCTCCTCCTCGAAGCGCTCCTCGATCGCGTCGGCTTCTTGGGAAAACGACTTGAGCAGTGCGCTGTCCGTGGCCATCGACCGATCCTCCCGCAGTGGTCGACGGCACTCGAAGCAAGGCGTCTGCCAATCCGGCCCCCTTGCGTATGCTTGTGATTTCTCGGCGGGTTTTAGCCCACAAGCACCACAGTCCGGCGCGCCGGCACCTTCAAGGTTGAACCATAGTGCACAACGGTGAACGCGCCTGTGGCTACGACAGGGCCAGTAGCTGGCGCCCGATCACTTTGAGCTCAAGAATGGGCTTTACGCCTTCGAAGATCGGCAGCACCAGTGCGTCGACGACGTAGCGCGAGATGGGATACTCTTCGGCGTAGCCCCACCCCCCGTGCAGGAGTTGCCCCTCCTGCGTCACCGCCACTGCCACGTCGCATGCTAGGAGCTTCGCCATGGCGGGCTCGAGCGAGGCCGACTCGTCTTCGTCCATGCATCGCGCCGCCCGGTAAGTGAGCTGGCGCGCCGCCTGAACGTCCGTCGCCATCCGCCCCAGCTTGTACTGCGTCAGTTGGAACTCCGAAATCGGCCTGCCAAACTGCCGCCGCTCGGCGGTGTAGGCAGCGGCAGCCTCGAGTGCGGCCTGAGCCACTGCGGTCGCCCGGCCCCCAGTTTGCAGCCGGCCGGCTGCAAACCCGCCCATCTGCAAGTAGAATCCCTTGCCAAGGCCGGCCTCCCCCCCGACCAGATTTTCCGCCGGGACGAAATAGTCCTCGAACGCCAGTGTGAATGAATGCATTCCCCGGTAGCCCGGCGTGGCGTCCGCCTTGCCCGTTAGCACGCCTCCCGTCGGCTGGCGCATCTCGAACTCGTGCCCGTAGAAGCGGTCCTTTTCGACGATGAACAGCGACAGACCCCGGGCTCCCGCCGCCGGATTGGGATCCGTCCGCGCCAGCAGGGCAAGTACGTCCGCCCGCCCTGCGAACGTGCACCAGGCCTTGGCGCCGTTGATCACGTACCCCTTCCTTCCTCCGACTTCGGCCGGTTCCGCCCGGCAAGAAACCGAAGCGACGTCTGAGCCGACGTCGGGCTCCGTAACCGAGATTGCAACCATGATCTCGCCGCTCGCGACGCGCCGGAGCCACGTTCGTTTCTGCTCCTCCGTGCCGCCCTTGAGGAGAGCCTTCGTCAATATCTCTGGTCGCGTGATCAAGCTTCCGGCAGCCGCCAGCGAAACCCGCGACAGCTCCTCGGTCGTGATAATCATCGCAAGGTTGCCCATTTCGAGGCCGCCGTACTCCTGGGGAACCGCCATGCCGAAGTACCCCATCTCGGCCATCTTCTCGATCAGGGAATCGGGAACGAGTTCGTCGCGACGGTGGATGCGCTCGGCCAACGGCGCCACCTCCTGGGCCGCGAACGCCCGCACCGAGTCGCGTACGATCACCGCGTCTTCTTCTGGTATCCACGAGTTGTTGACCCCGCGCTGTTCGAGAACTCGCTGGCCGATCGCGCGAGTCAGTGCCTCCTTTCCGTACTCGCGCAAGGCGGATTCCGCGTCTCCGCCGAGAGCACTCGCGATCGCCTCCTTGGCAACGCCAAAGTCCTCGCCCCCGTGGTAGAGTTCCCCCGCCAACTGTCTCGTGACGCGGGCTGCAAACGCCGCCGCCTCGGCTAGGTACAGGTCCGCCTCGTCCGCCCCAGCCGCCGCCGCCTCGCGCGCGTAGTCGAACACCGCGCGCGCCGCGGCCAGCTCGGTGGCCGCATAGGCAACTCGCTCGCAAACTACTTGGAAATCGTCGATTCGCTTGCCTCCCTCGGTACGTCTGGCCGCCGCCTCGGTAATCCCTGCAACCAGTTCTCCCAGCCCCGCCAACAGCCGCTCGACCCGCTGCTCGCTGACCTGCGTAAGCATCGCTTCGTTCATCTCGGACCCCTTGCAAAGCCCGCGACGCTAGGCACGGGCGGCGGCGGTGTCAAGGCGCCCCGTTGCAACGCCACCCGGAGCGTGAGACAAGGCGCCCCCTCAGACCAACAAAGAGGCAGATCGATGAAAAACGTTACCGTTGGCTACCAGGACGCTGGCATCTACCCCCTATGGCTGGCGACCGGTTCCCTCCGGCTCGCCCGTTTGCTCGGCGCCGAGTCCCTATGGCTCCCGGATCATTACATGGGCTTTGTGCCCGCCTCCGTGTGGAAGCCGGAGGTGACTCCCGCGGCTCGCACGATCTACTCTCCGGACGCCTTCTTCGACCCAATGCAAATCCTCGCGGTCACCGCCACCCGAGTCCGAGGCGCCGATATCGGGACCTTAGTAACCGAACCGATCCGGCGGCACCCGATGGCCCTCGCGCAATCGTTCGTCACGCTCGACCATTTGTCGAAAGGACGCGCGATCCTGGGCATTGGCAACGGGGAACGGGAAAACGTGGAACCCTATGGCCTGCCTTTTAGCCGCCAGGTTTCCCGGCTCGAGGAGGCGCTGATCATCATCCGCACTCTCTGGCAAAGCGGTGGCCGGCCAGTGAACTACGAGGGGCGGTTCTGGCAGCTGCGGGACGCGATTTTCAATCTGCCGCTTTACCGCAATCGCCCGCCTCGAATTTGGATCGCGGCCCACGCCCCCCGGATGCTGGCCTTGACCGGCCGCTATGGTGACGGGTGGGTACCTAGCCTCAAAATGACCCCGGAGCAGTATGCGGAGCGACTCTCGCTGATTCGCCGGGCGGCAGAAGCCGCCGGGCGTTCGCTGGAAAACTTTGTGCCCGCGCAGCTTCTGATCGTCGCGTTAGGAGAAAACCGCGAGCAGGTCGTCGAGACCGCCATGAAAAGCCGGCTCGGCGCCGCGATGTCGCTTTTGGTTCCAGCCGAGGTGTGGCGGCAGCACGGCAAGCACCATCCGCTCGGAGAAGATCATCGGGGCTTCATCGATATCGTGCCGCCCCGGGTGCGAGAGGAGGACCTCGACCGGGCGGCGCGCGACATGACACCGGAACTGTTGCTGTCGTCCATGTATGCTGGAAGCCCGAGCGAGATCCGAGACGAAGTGGCTCCGCTCGTGGCGGCAGGCGCGCGCCACCTCATCATCAGCAACATGGGCAGCGCCCTGACAGGAGGGGGCGTGCGTGACGTGTTGCGCCTGGCCAGTTTGATTCGCAAGCTGAGACGGCTTTGAATCGGACAATAAGACTAAGGAGGCGATAATGAAGAAGCCAAGCTGGGCAGCTCCCGTGGCGTTGATTGGCGCGCTGGCACTGTCGCTTCTTGCCTGCAGCAAAGGACAAAACCGGTCCTCCGAAGTGACCTCGGAGCCGGCGGCCGAGCACCCGGTGGTAATCATGAAGACGAACCTGGGAACGATCGAGATCGAGCTCTACCCCGATAAGGCCCCCGTTACCGTCAAGAACTTCCTCGATTACGTGGACAGCGGCTTTTACGACGGCACAATTTTCCACCGCGTGATCAAAAACTTCATGATTCAAGGCGGCGGGTACGACACGAACAAGCACCGCAAGCCCACTCGCGCGCCGATCAAGAACGAGGCCGACAACGGACTCAAGAACGAAGTTGGAACGATCGCCATGGCGCGCACGAGCGACCCCGATTCGGCTACTGCCCAGTTTTTCATCAACGTGCGGGACAACCCGTTCCTAGACTTCCAGAGCAAGACCCCGCGCGGCTGGGGTTACGCGGTCTTTGGTCGTGTCGTCAAAGGCATGGACGTGGTTCGGAAAATTGAGAACACCCCGACCAAGAACGAAGGCGGCCCTTTCCAGAACCTTCCTGTGGAGCCCGTCGTAATCGAATCGATACGCCGCAAGCAGGGATAGCAGCAGGTCGCTCCGCGTGTTGACAACCGTTGCGCGCCCATCCAGGATCGAATCCTAAGACGCGATGTTCATCGCCGACCTGTTTGCAAGCGAGCGGCCGGTTTTCTCGTTCGAGTTTTTTCCCCCGAAGACGCCTGAGGGACGCCAGGCCCTCAAGCGCACCGTTCGCCTGCTCAGCGATCTCCAGCCTGGATTCGTTTCCGTGACGTATGGAGCGGGCGGATCGACCCGCGAACAAACGATCGAGCTCGTTGCGGCCATCAAGCAAGAAACAGGCATTGAAACGATGGCGCACCTGACCTG
>CAYZHO010000001.1:18657-70140 GCA_964478045.1 uncultured Myxococcales bacterium
GCGTGGGTGCGTCACGCGCTGAGCTCGACCGGATTCTCGACCGCCTCGAAGCGGCCGGAGTCGAAAACGTGATTGCGCTGCGCGGGGACCCGCCACGCGACGCAACCCATTTCGAGCCTGCGCCCGACGGATTGGCACACGCGGTCGATCTGGTTCGCCTGATTCGGTCCCGAGGCCGCCGTTTGTGCGTCGCGGTGGCCGGTTACCCGGAAGGACACGTCGAGGCGCCCGACCTCGACACAGATGTCGGATTCCTGGCGGAGAAAGTAGCGGCGGGGGCCGATCTAGTCATTACACAACTGTTCTTTGAGAACCGGTTTTACTTCGACTTCGTCGAACGAGCGCGAGCGAGGGGCGTCAAGGTGCCGATTGTACCCGGCATCATGCCGATTACGAACCTCGCGCAGATCGAGCGGTTCACGACGATGTGCGGCGCCACCATTCCGCCTGCCCTGCACCGCGTTCTTGAATGGGCGGGAGACGAGCCGGAACGCGTCGTACAGATCGGCATTGACCACGCCACCGAACAGTGCATGGAGCTCCTCGAGCGCGGGGCGCCGGGGATCCACTTCTACACGCTCAACAAGTCGCGGTCGACGTACGAGATTCTCCGCCGCATCCGCGAACGCTACCCGGGAACCGGGGGCTGAGGCCGAACTCGCGCCTGGTGTGCTCCGTTTAGCGCAGCGTCTCTTTGGGAAGGAAAAAGGCCGCTCGCGGGTAGCACCGCCCGTCTTCGTCGAGCACTGGAGCATCGACATCGATCAACAACCCGACCCGGCCATCCACGGCAAGCTCGGCCCGCCCGAGCGAGTCGTACGCCAGTGCGCCGCGGAACTCATCGAACTGCCTCGCTGCCTCGCCAGCGGGAATCTCGGCCACCAGCACTCGACCGGGATGTAAGTAGACGCGCGCTCGGCACTCCTCTTGCCCGCCTCGAACCAATCGCCAACGCCCGCGGCGGGAGCTCTCGGCGGAATGGTTCGCCGCTTCCGGGCGCAATAGCATCCACATGGCACAAGAGTCCTTAGAGCCCCATACGCCGGGCAATGATCAGCTTCATGATTTCTGTGGTGCCGGCGAAAATCGTTTGAATCCGCGCGTCGAGGTAATCCTTGGCGATCGGGTACTCCATCATGTAGCCGTAGCCTCCGTGGAACTGAAGAACCTCGTCGCACGTTTTCTTCAGCAACTCGCTCAGCCACCATTTGGCCATGCTTACTTCCGACACCAGCTCCCGACCCGCAACGTGTTCCTCGAGCAACCGGTCCACGAAAACCCGGCCGATCTGGATCTCGGTGGCAAGCTCAGCCAGCCGGAACTGGATGTGCTGGAACTTGCTGATCGGTCGGCCAAAGGCGATTCGCTCCCGGCAGTAACGCACTCCTTCTTCCAGCACCATTTCGGCTGCAGCCGCGCAGCTAACCGCCACCACCAGGCGTTCCTGCTGGAGTTTCTCCATCAGGTAGTAAAACCCCATCCCCTCCTCGCCGAGCAGGTTGTCGCGGGGCACGACACAGTCGGTAAAGCTAAGTTCGGAGGTATCCTGCGCCTTGAGACCCATCTTCTCGAGGCGGCGCCCTTTTTCGAAGCCCGGCGTCCCGTCTTCAACGACGATCAGAGAGATGCCTTTGTACGGCGGATCCGCGTCGGGATCCGTGCGGGCGCACACGATGACTAGGTCACAGAGCTGGCCGTTCGAAATGAACGTCTTTTGCCCGTTGATCACGTAGTGGTCGCCCTCGCGCCGGGCGGTAGTCCGAATTCTCGCCAGATCGGAGCCCGCCCCGGGTTCGGTCATCGCGATTGCCAGGATCTTCTCGCCGCGGGCGCACGCGGGAAGCCAGCGGCGGTGTTGTTCGGGAGTGCCGTACGAGTAGATGTACGGTGCGCAGATGTCGTTGTGGAGCGGGAACGCGGGGCCGCTTGCCCTGCAACGTGCGAGCTCTTCGATCATGACCGCCGAATACAGAAAGTCTGCTCCCGAACCACCGAGTTCTTCCGGGAGGAACGGGCACAAAAAACCGGCTTCGCCCGCCTTGCGCCATAGCGACCGTGGTACGATCCCTTCCTTTTCCCACTGCTCGTGGTACGGAACGATTTCGGTCTTGCAAAACTTTGCGAACGCTTCGCGGAACTGTTCGTGCTCCGGGGAGAAAATTTTCCGTTCCATAGCACGCATCTTTAGCGCCGGGACCGAGATCTGTCCATTGCATGGCCGCGCGGCGGCCAGCCTCAGCGTCCGGCGCAGCTAGCGCATCGCCACCCGGCCGCGCCCCCCCGCGCGGGCCACCGCCAGGCGGGGAACCGCTTGCAACGGATTGGCCCCCACGCGCGAATGCCCGAACTACTCGCACCTTGACTGCGCGCTGGGTCCAGGCATTGTTGGTGGCTTCGATTTTGCGCGCCCGCCGGCGCGCCGCCTTAAGGAGCGATTGCACGATGCCAGAACGGATCCATCCGAACGACGCCCTGTTCGCAGGAGAAAAGCGCTACCCGATCATCAACGTCTGCGAGCACTTCGCTGGCAGCGAAAAACTGATCACCAAGGCACTCGAGTTGCAGAACAAGATGGGCGGAATCTTCGACATCACGATGGACTGCGAAGACGGCGCCCAGAAAGGCAAGGAAAAGGAACATGCGGAGATGGTCGTCGAGATGGCACGTTCCTCGCTGAACCAGCACAAGAAAGCGGGCGTGCGCATCCACGACCACAGTAACCCGTGGTGGCGCCAGGACGTCGATATCGTGGTGCCAGCGGCCGGAAACGAGATCGCGTACATCACGCTGCCGAAACCAACCTGTGTCGGAGATGCGGCCGAGCAGATCGATTACATCAAGAAAGTCGCGGCCGATGCGGGTATCGAGCGGCAGATCCCAATTCACGTTCTGGTGGAAACCCACGGAGCGCTGCGCGACGCCTACGAGATTGCGGCGCTCGATTGGGTGGAGGTGCTCGACTTTGGCCTGATGGACTTCATTTCTGGTTTCCATGGTGCAATTCCGGCCTCGTGCATGCGCTCCCCGGGACAGTTCGAACACCAGGCGATTGCCTACGCCAAGGCCCGGGTGGTAAACGCGGCCATGTGCGCTGGGGTTGTCCCCGCCCACAATGTGACCCTGGACCTCAAGAACGCCTACCAAACCTATCAGGACGCATACCGCGCCAAGAACGAGTTCGGATTCCTGCGAATGTGGTCTATCTACCCAGCGCAGATCCAGCCGATCATCGATGCGATGAAGCCAGAGTTCACCGAGGTCGAAACCGGCGTGAAGATCCTCATGGCTGCGCAAGACGCGAACTGGGGTCCCATTCAGTACGAGGGCGAGCTCCACGATCGCGCCACGTACCGGTACTTCTGGGAGCTCGTTCAAAAAGCGAGGGTGACGGGCCTGCCGCTGCCCGAGGAAGCCGTGGCACGATGGTTCTCGTAGGGCTTTAGTCTCCCGCCACCACTCTTCCGAAAGCCTGCTCGTAGGCGCACACGAACCGCACGAGCTCCGCCGCCGAACTCGCACCGAGTTTGGCCATCACCCGGGCCCTGTGCGATTCGACCGTTTTCGGACTGATCCCGAGTTCGGCGGCGATGAGTTTGTTGTGCTTGCCCGCTACCACTCCATCAAGAACTTCCCGCTCCCGCGGGGTCAGTCGCGCCATACGCGCAGCCAGCCGGGAGCGCTCTTCAGCCAACCGCCTCCGCTCGCGCCCCTCAGCAAGCGCCTCGTTCACCCGGGCCAGCAAGTCTTGCTCGCTGAACGGTTTCTCCAGAAAGTCGATGGCTCCCTGGCGCATGGCCCGTGTTGAAGTCGGCACGTCACCGTAAGCCGTGATCATAATGATCGGGATATCGATGCCCAGCGACACCAGCGTGTCTTGCAACTCGGGACCGCTGCGGCCGGGCATGCGGACATCGAGGATCAAGCACCCAGCCCGATCGGGGTCGAACCTCTCGAGGAACTCGTTCCCGTCGGCGAAGGTTTCCACGCGCAGCCCGACCGACTCGAGCAAGTACGACAGAGATTGCCTCATCCCCTGATCGTCGTCGACTACGTACACGGTTTCGTTCGGCTGTATCATAGGTCATATCCCCCCTTTCCGGCGGGTAGCTTCACGGTGAATCGAACGAGTCCCGGTTTGTTCGCCTCAAGCTCAAGCCGTCCCTTGTGTGCTTCTACGATCGAGCGGCTCAACGACAAACCGAGGCCGAGTCCGCCCGGGCGCGTGGAGAAGAACGGGTCGAACGCGCGGCTTGCCGCTTCTGCGCTGAGCGGAGGACCGTCGTTCTCAACCTCGATGCGAACGGTCTCGTCCGGACCAGGCGCGGTCCGCACGACAATTTTGCCACCGCCCTTTTCGCGAAGAGCATCGGCAGCGTTCCGTACCAGGTTGAGAATGACTTGCTGGATCTGAACCACGTCGAGATGCACTGGCGGAAGCGCCGCCGCCGGCTCTAGCTCCAGACTGATGCCGGCCCGCTCGACTTCCCGGCGGGCGAGTCGCAACACGTCGCGCACGATCTCGTTGAGTTCGGCCCACTCCAAGCTTGGCGGGCCCTTGCGCACGTGCCGTTCGATGCCGGCCACGATCGCCTCAGCCCGCCGTGCCTGCTCTTCGATCCCGTCGAGCGCCACAGCTAGCCGCGCAGCCTCGCACTTTCCCCGCTCGAGCTGCGTGCGTACTCCCCCCACGAAAACGCAGATCGACGATATCGGTTGCCTGACCTCGTGAACGATGTCGGCCGCGAGCTCGCTCAGCGTCCCCACTCGCAGAACCCTCGCTAGCTCGCTAAGGTGCCGCTCGGCCCTCAGTTCGCTCCGCCGGCGCGCAAAGGCTGCTGCTAGTATGTCGGCCGCGACGGTGGCCAATCCCTGAAATGCTTTGCTCCAAGGCGCTTCCTCGCGATAGCGGGCGAACAGCAGAAAGCCAAGGGGCCTTGCTCCCTCCGCCAGCGGAACCAACAGCACGCTCTTTACCGACAGACGTTCGAGAACCCGCTGTAGTCCCTGCGCTTCCGCTGGGAGTTCCTCGAGAGCTTGGATCACCAGCGACTCCCTGCGGTCAGCGAGCCGCGCCAAGTACGGAGCGTCGGCAACCGAAAAAGACGTTCCGACCGGCAACATCGGCGCTTCTTCGCGCGACCAGGCATAGCGGATCGCGTACTGGGAACTCTCTTCGTCGAGCAGAAGGATTTGCGCGTAGTCGAAATCTCCGCCCTCGGCAAGGCGGCCCAGTCCCGTCTCGACTGTAGCGTGGAACTCGTCGTCGCGCGCCGCCAACAGTTGTCCTGCCAGCTCGCTAGTGGTGCGCTCGAATCGGCGCAGCCGCTCGAGCTGCAGCAACGAACGGCGCCGCTCTTCGACGCTCGCGAACAGCTCGGCGGCTACACTGAACACGTGCAGATCCTCGGCCGACCACTGGCGCCCGGGCTGAGCGGTTCCAAGCCCGAGCCAGCCTATCGCCTTGCCTTCACTGTTGACGGGAATGTGAAGGGCCGTGTTGATGCCGAGGCTCTGCATCCACCGCCGGGCTTCCTCGGGCACTTGGAAAACCCCGCCGGGGCTTACGTCGCTCTGCCAGATGTAGCTGTTCTCTAGCGCCCGCCTGAGCCCGGGCAAGCTGTCAATCATGACTCGCCGGAACTCATCGGGCACCATCGGGACGCCATCACGCGTCGCCTCGTGGGCAAGCCGTGCCCAGCGCCCATCCCCCTCGAGCAGGAAGAGGCCCGCCCGCTCGACGCCGGCAAAGTCTAGGAGGCTCTTGAGCGCCGCCGCAATTGCTTCCGCCATGCGCTCTAGCGGCCGATTGATGAAATCTGCCGCAAGCTGGCCGATCAGCGTCAGGATGCTCTCGCGCCGGGCTTGTTCCCGAGACAGTCGCATCCGTTCGCTCGCGTCACGAAAAACAACCACGGCGCCTTGAATGCGCCCGTCCTCCCAGATCGGCGTGCTCACGTAATCCACCGGGAAACAGGTTCCGTCCCGCCGCCAGAAAACCTCCCCCTCAATCGTGCGCGTGCGTCCGTCGCGAAACGCGGCATAAATGGGACACTCTTCGGCCGGGTACGGGCTACCGTCGCTGCGGTGGTGATGGAGCACGTCGTGTTGCCGGCGTCCGATGAGTTCCTCCCGCGACCAGCCGATCATCCGTGCCGCAGCCGCGTTGACGAACGTGGTCCGCCCCTCGCAGTCGAGCCCGTAGATGCCTTCCCCAGCCGCCTCGAGAATCAAACGGTGCCGCTCGCGTAGCGCCGCAAGCCGGCGCTCGACCCGCTGCCTGGCAACTGCGCTGGCGAGCATCTCGGCCGCCACGCGAAACATGCCGACCGTTTCCGGCGACCAGTCCTCCTGCGGCCGCCGCGAGTTGAAGCCGAACAACGCGCGCACCCCTTGGCCAACCCGGAGCGGGATCGTAAACGCCGACACCAACCCCGCGCGTTCGCAGGCTTCTCGCTCCGCAGCCGCCTCCGGAGGAAAAGCATCGAGTCGCGGCAACCATACGATCTCTCCCCTTGCGACCCGCTCTCGCACCCAAGGGAATCGTGCGAGCGAGAAACCCTCGAAGCGCTCTCGTGCGTCCTCTCGCCCGTCGGCCGTCCACCAGTACGCTTTCTCGGTCTGCCCTTCCGGGTCACGCAAGACCATTAGGTATGCTTCGTCCACACCCGCAAAGCGGCCGAGCTGCTCGAGTGCCCGGCGCAAGCGTTCCTCGAGTCGCTGGCTCGGCGTCGTTAGGAACTCCGTGGCGATCCCGCTCACCAGCCGGAACAGCTCGGCCCGCATCACGGTCCGCTTCTTGGCGAGAACCCGTTCCGTAACGTCTTCCGAAACGCCCGCAATCCGTCCGCGCCCTTCGCGCTCTGCCGCAAGCGGAAATACACGGGTGCGGATCCACCGAGTCTCGCCGCTCTTGGCCACGATCCGGAACTCTTCCTCACGACTCTCGCCAGGCTCGGGTACGCTCGAGAATACCTGGGCGAACCTTCGCCGATCCGCTGGTACGATTCGCGAGAATATGACACCCGGGTTGCGGTAGACTTCTTCAGGCGAAATGCCGAATAGACGCTCGTGGGCCGGACTCGCATATACCACCCGCGGCGGGTCCACCTCGGCAACCCAAACCAAATGGTCGATGCTGGCCGCCAGCCGCGCGAACAGCTCGCTCGTTTCGGCCAGCCGGGCCTCCCGCTCGACTCGTTCGATGAGCGCGCCGATCTGCTGGCTCGCAATCTCAAGGATCGCTAGCTGGTCGGCCGTCCATGGCCTGGCCCGGCTCGCAGCGAACGACAGTAGCCCGAGTCGGCCGGACGGCGCCACGATGTTGGCTGCCGCGAATGAGCGCACCGACAATGCATCGAGAAACGCCCGCGCCTCGGGTCGCAATCCCTCCACCTCGGCGAGGTCGTCCACTGCAACGATGTGGCTTTCGGCAAGCTCCCCGTGCCACCAGGGAAACATGGCAGTCGGAATCGGGGCGACCCGATCCTTGATGGGCTCTCGCCCGGGTGCGTGCCACTCGTGAGTAAACTCGAGGACTGACGTCCCCTTCCGGGCCAAGAAGACGCCGGCTCGCATGACCCCGGCAAATTCGGCCGCATACCTCAGCGCTTCCACAATCGCGTGGTCGATCTCTCTGGTCGGCACGTTGATAAAGCGCAGGGCCAGCGCGCTTGCCACTCGGCTGTACTCGAGCTGCCGGGCCAGTGCCGCCGCGATCGCGTGCGATGAACGCCGGTCGACAATCTGCGTGAGGAAGCCGCGCACCCTTCCGCTCGAATCGCGCAGCGCCGCGGCGTGCATGAGAACGGGAATCAGTGCGCCTGCGGCCGTTCGCAGGCGAACCGGAATCTCGAACTCGTCGGCTCGCCCCTCCAAACAGCGGGCGGCCTGTTCGGCCACGGCTTCGAGATCTGCAGCGTCGATAATCTCGGCGAGCGGGCGGCGCCGGTACTCTTCGGCGGTCAACCCGAGCATCGCCCGCAACATCCGGTTCACCCAGACTACGGTCCCGTCGACCGCACGCAGCGCCATCCCGACCGAGGCGCTTTCGAAACAATTCGAAAGCGCCTCGAACGGCTCCGCCGCAGCGAGGTTTCCGATTTCCGAAAGTGCCCGCTCAGTCCCCGAGTCCACTTGACCGCACTTCGACGAATGTCAGACGATGGGCTTTTGTACTCGAACGATAGCAAGTAGCGCAAGGGTTTTCCCGTACACCGGGACAGATTCTGATGCTCCAGTCCGGGAAAGCCCCACCCTCGAATGGGGGGCGCCTGCGCCTTTCGTGGCTATCTCGCGGCAAACGCCGCGCAGGAGCCGGCCTAGCAGCTGTCGTGGCGTGGGAACTAGAAGCCGCTCAGGCGCGCAAACCGCTCCCGGTGGTAACGCGCGTCCCCGAACGTCAACTCGTCGCCACGCGCGCGCTTGGCGTAAAGACCGATGTCGTGCTCGTCTGTCATGCCGATCCCCCCGTGCATTTGAATCCCTTCGTACCCGGCTAGGACAGCGGCTTCCGAGCACTGCGCTTTGGCCACGGAAACCATTGCAGCTGCGTCCTCGCGGCCCTCGTCGAGCGCTTCGCACGCGCCTAGCACCGCCGACCTCGCTAGCTCGATCTCGATAAATAGTTTGGCAGCACGATGCTTGAGTGCTTGAAAAGACCCGATCGGCACTCCGAACTGCTCACGGGTCTTCAAGTACTCGAGCGTCATCGCAAAAGCCGCTTCGGCGCAGCCGAGCATCTCCGCGCATAATCCAACAGTGGCCCGGTCGATCACCTGCTCGAGCACGCGGGCACCCTCGCCCGGATCACCAAGAAGCGCCTCAGCATCAACCTGCACGTCATCGAGAGTCACGACCGCCGCCGGGCGTAGATGAACCGTGTGCTGGCGCTGGCGCCGCAGGCCTGGCGATTCCGCGCTGACCAGGAACAGCCCTACTCCTCCGTCGAGCAGTGCGCTCACGACTAGGGTATCGGCCGCGTGGCCGTTCCACACCAGCGTTTTTTCGCCCCGCAGGAGGAAGCCCGACCCGCTCTTCCTGGCGACGGTTCGCGGCGAACCGAAATCGTACCGCTGCCCCCTCTCGTGGTACGCCAGTGCCATCAAACGCGTGCCGTCGGCCACTCCTGGAAGCAGCCGTCGCTTTTGTTGCTCGTTGCCCGCTAGGGCCACGACTCCGCCCCCGAGTAACACCGAGGCGACGAGCGGTTCCGGCACCAGCGCCTTTCCGCATTCCTCGAGTACGCAGGCCAGCGCCAGGTAACCCATTCCGAGGCCTCCGTACTCCTCCTCAATCGGGATCGCCTGCCAGCCCAGCTCTGCCATACGCCGCCACACATCCATCGAGAAGCCAAGCGGGTCGCCGCTGTCCCGGAGCCGGCGCAGCCGCGACACCGGGGATTCCTTTTGAACGAAATCCGCGGCGGTGCGCTTGAGAAGTCGCTGATCTTCGTCAAGGAGCAGGGCCACTACTTTCGCCTCCCTCAGTCGGGCAAGCCGAGAACGCGCTTTGCGATGATGTTGAGCTGGATTTCCGAGGTTCCGCCTTCGATCGAGTTCCCGCGCGAACGCAGCCAGGCGCGCGTGATGTCAAGCTCGGACTGCTCGAAGCCCGGCCCTTCCCACCCGAGCCCCTGAGGACCGAGAATCGAAACCATCAACGCGTGGCGATCCTTGTTCAGTTCGGTTGCGTAATATTTTAGGATCGAGGCTTCTGGGCCTGGTTCCTGACCGAGCTTCGCGGCTTCTTTGAGGCGCGCGATCGTCAGATCGAGACAGATCTTGTTCATCGTCAGTCGGGCAATCTCGTGGCGAACGACCGGATCGCCTATCCGATCGCCGTCCCAGGGTAGGTACTGGCGCGCTAGCTCAACAAGCTGGTTGCGATCCCTCCGCTCGCTGAACGCCTCGCTGATCATACTGCGCTCGAATCCGAGCAGCACTTTCGCCATCGCCCAGCCGTTGTTCACTCCTCCGACGACCTGGTCCTTCGGTACGCGCACGTTGTCGAGGAATGTCTCGCAGAAGGGCGATGCGCCGCTGATCAATCGAATCGGCCGGACGCTTATCCCGGGCGAGTCCATGTCCAGGAGCATGAACGAAATTCCCGCATGTTTCGGTGCATCGGGATCCGTTCGAACGAGAATGAACATCCAGTCGGATTTGTCCGCGTAGGAGGTCCAGACCTTCTGCCCGTTTAGAACCCACTCGTCGCCGTCGAGGACGGCTCGGGTCTTGAGGCTCGCCAGATCAGAGCCGGCACTTGGTTCGGAATAACCCTGACACCACCGGATCTCTCCCCGGCAGATGGGCGGCAGAAAGCGCCGTTTTTGTTCTTCCGTACCGTGCGCGAGCAGGAGCGGCCCAATCATTGTCAACCCGAATCCTACAAGTGGCGGCTTCGCCCGGATCCGAGCCATTTCTTCGGCCAAAATCCGGGCTTCCTCCTTGCTCAGTCCGCCCCCGCCGTACTCGCGAGGCCAGGTCGGAGCTGTCCAACCCTTTTCGGCCATCCGCTGCAGCCACAGCCTGGCCTCGGGATTGGGAAACTCCTGCTTGCGGCCGCCCCAAACCAGGTCGTCGGCCAAGGCTTGATTGGCCGCGGGCTCCTCGGGCCACCGCATAGACGGGGGGCAGTTGGCCTCGAGCCACTCGCGCACTTCGCGGCGAAATCGTTCCAGGTCAGCCATGGGCGCAGTCTACAGGGGGCGCGGGCCCCATGGAACCCGCTTCCGCACCCCCGGAGCGCTGTTGAGGTGCGTCCCCGACGGGATTTGAACCCGTGTTGCCGGCGTGAAAGGCCGGTGTCCTGGGCCAGGCTAGACGACGGGGACGCGAGATTTGAAGCCCTGGCACGCAACGGGTGTGAGCCGTGGAGGACTCGAACCTCCGACCCGCTGCTTAAAAGGCAGCTGCTCTACCACCTGAGCTAACGGCCCGCAACCGGAATGAAGCACCCTACCACCGGACGCTCCATTTGCAACCGGAGCTCGCGTGGAAGCGGCTCCTCGCCTGCGCTAGTCTGTGATGCAACAGGCGAGCACCCCGACAAAGGGTCCCCGGCCGGGACGCCTTGCGGCGTTCCGGCCGCTTCACGTTTGGACCGGCTCGCTCGTGTGCACGTAGAGCGTCTGCGTGGGGTAAGCGAACTCTACCCCCTCGGCCGCAAGGCGTTTCATCAGTTCGAGATTAATTTGCTGTTGGACGTCCATGTAGACGTTGTAGTCCGGCTTCTTCACGTAGTACACGACTTCAAAAATCAGCGCGAAATCTCCAAATCGGGCAAAGTGGACCCGGTCGAGACGCGCGTCCGGAATCGCGCCCACAATCTCCCGCACGATTTCACAGATTCTTTCGAGCTTCTCTACCGGCGTCTGGTAAGTGACCCCAAACGAGAACACCACCCGCCGCTCCCACATCCGCTTGTAGTTGCGGATCCGGCTGCCAACCAAGTCGGAATTCGAGAAGACCAGCTGCTCTCCTCCCAAGCTGCGGACCCGCGTCGTCTTTATCCCGATGCGCTCGACGGTGCCCAACAAATCGTCGACGATAATGAAGTCACCCACTTCGAACGGCCGGTCGAACACGATCGAAAGGGAGCAAAAGATGTCCCCCAGGATGTTCTGGACCGCCAAGGCGACCGCAATGCCTCCCACGCCTAGGCTCGCCACGAGCGCCGTCACGTCGACACCCATGTTGTCCAGCGCGAACAGCGCGACGAGCGACCATAGAACGAGGCGTGCCACGAATTGGATCGCCGCGTAGCCGCTGGCCGCAGGTGTCGCGCCGCCTACCGTCTGCCGGGAAAGCCAGTGCGCGATTAGCCGGTTCCCCCATAGCGCGACCTGCAACGCGACCGCCCCGATCACCACGACGCGGATCGCCCCCGAAAGCGAGGGAGGCAAGGCAAGCGTTCGCGCTCCGAGGTAAACCCCGAGCACAGCCAGGACGCCGCGGTGCGTGCCCGCCAGCAGCTCCGCGATAACGTCGTCGGCCGTCGTCCGGGTGCGCTTGGCCAGTCCGCCAAGCCTCGCCGCCAGCGTCCGGTGGAGGATCCAGAGAGCGGCAACTGCAGCCGCCGCAAGCGCAACCGCGCCAAGCCAGGCCGCCAGCGTATTGCCGAACACGGTCCGCTCGAACCCTTCCATCTACCGGCCCCCCTCTAGTTCCTTGGGCTCTTCGCCATCTAGACCCGCCTGGCGCCGCGCGTCCGCGACGATCGCCTCCAACAAGGCCACGAACGCCTCGCGTTCCATCGCGTAGCGGGCGCCCAACGGCGTCTCGCTCACGCTGATCGAGACGTTCACCTCTGGGAAGACACGGAACATGTCCTCGTCCGTCCGGTCGTCGCCCGCCGTGATCAGCAAGTCGAGCGCCGGATCAAATCCTTCCTCTTCGAGAAGGGCGCGAACTCCCTCTCCCTTGTTTACACCCACGTGGCGCACTTCAACGGCCTTCTTGGAGATCAGCACCCCGAGCGGAGTCTGCTGGAGTAACCCTCCGAGCGTATCGGCTAACACCAACGCTTGCTGGCGGGCAAAGATCGGATCGGCCATCCGGTAGTGCCAGACCATGCCGAACTCCTTCTCCTCGATCTTGGAGCCCGGAATCCGGCGTTCGAAGTCGAGCATAATGTTGTACACCGTTTCGCGCAGGTCCTGATAGGCGGCCTGATCCACAAGGTGGACGCACTCTCCCTCGCCGCCCCGCCGCAGGCACGCTCCGTGCTCCGCAATGATCGCTACCTCGGCAGGCAAGTACTGTTCGAGAAACCTGCGATCGCGCCCGCTCACGATAGCGGCGTACAACCGCGGTGTCGTAGCCATGCGGCGCACGAGATCGACGATGTGCGGCGGAGGCACCGCCAACTCCGGTTTGTCGACGATCGGCACCAGCGTGCCGTCGTAGTCAATGAACAGAAACACGCGCCGCGCCCTGCACGCCCGGGTTCGAAGCGCACCGGCGTTGGGCTCGACCGCAGCAATATAGCCGGACCGGCGATTCGCATCGGCGGCTTCGTCGAGCGCCGACAAGAAGTTGCGGCTCCAAGCTCGGTTGTCGTAACGCGAAAGTCGCTCGGACAGGCTTCGCATCATCGAAATCCGGGCGCGCTCGTCGAGACTCAGCGCCGTCTCCATCGCCGAGATCATGCTGTCCTGACTCCACGGGTTGACGAGCAGCGCTTCCCCCATTTCAGCCGCCGCACCCGCAAACTCGCTCAAGATCAACACACCGGGCTCGTCGCCCTTAGCGGCCACGTACTCTTTGCAGACGAGGTTTAGGCCGTCGCGAATCGGCGTAACTACGGCGACGTCTGCCCGGCGGTAGAGCGCCATCAGGTAGGGGCGATCCAAATTGCGGAAAATGTAGTGAACGGGCACGTAGCCTGCGGTCCCGAAACGGCCATTGATGCGGCCGACCAAACCGTCGACTTCTGCTTTCAGTTCTTTGTACTCGCCGACATTGACACGGGACGGAACGGAAACCTGAACGAGGGTCACCCGGCCCACCCACTCGGGATGCTTCTCAAGAAACGCACCAAAGGCCGCTAGCCGCTCCGGAATGCCCTTCGTGTAGTCGAGCCGATCCACTCCGAGGAACACGACCCGACCCTCGTAGCTCTTGCTGATCTCCGCCAGATGCGCCTCCGCCTCCGGCGATCGGGCCACCCGGTAGAGCTCTCCAACGTTGATTCCGAGCGGAAAGGCTCCCAGCCGTACAACCCGGCGGCCGTAGACGAGCGTGTCCATTTGCGGCTCGAGCCCCGCAACTCGGGCAACGGCGTTGCTGAAATGGCGCATGTACTCGAGGGTGTGAAAGCCGATCAGGTCGGCACCTAGCAAACCGGAGAGAACCTCGCTGCGCCAGGGAAGAATGCGGAACACTTCCGCGGACGGAAACGGAATGTGCAGGAAAAAGCCGATGGTCAAATCGCGGCGCAGGCGCCGTAGGTAATCCGGGACCAACATGAGTTGATAGTCGTGTACCCACACGCGGTCCCCGGGCTCGATGTGTTCGGCGATCGTCTCGGCAAAGCGTTGATTGACCTTACGATAGGCTTCCCACATGGCTGCCGAAAAGCGGCAGCGGTCGGGATTGTAGTGAAAGAGCGGCCAAATCGCGCTGTTGCTGAATCCTTCGTAGTAGCCTTCGTAAAGGTCCTGGGGAACGTCGACCACGACCAGACCGTTACGGTCGAGGAACTCTCGATCTTCTCCAGACAAGCCGAGACTGGCCGTGGTCGACACACCAAGGCAACCAACCCACAGCGACCGTCCGTGGCCGTGGACTCCTTCGAGGCCCGTCACGAGCCCTCCGGCACTGCGTTGAAGTTGAATCCTTCCGCCGACGACGCGAGCTTGGACCGGCAGGCGATTGGAAGCGATTATCGTGCGTCCTTGGTCAGCCATCCGTTCGGTAGTACGGCCATCGACCGTACGGCAAGCCACAATGAGAGCCTAGTACGGGGCTTGCCCGGATTCCACCACGGCCCGGCGATGGCACCGAAACAACGGATCCCGTATCGTCGGTAGGCGTGGTTTCCAACTTGGAAAGAACGCGATCTGGGGTGCGAGCGATCGCCGCGTACGAGGCAATTCTGCAACCCGTGGATTGCCCTTTGCCCGGCGGGGCCACGCGCACCCTTGCCTTGTGGTGCGTGCGCGATCCTGCTTCGCTCGTCGATGCCGAGCGCTTGCTGCGCGATCCGCACGCTCCCGAACCGCCATATTGGGCGATCGTATGGGCGGGTTCCCGCGCGATCGCCGGCCACCTCCTGGCCGGACCCAAACGACTCCGGCAGCACGCCCTCGACCTCGGATGCGGACTCGGCTTAGCGGGCGTGGCGGCCGGCGTCCAAGGAGCGCGGGTGGTGTTCGCCGACATCGAACCGGCAGCCCTCGCCTTTGCCCGGGCCAACGCTGAGCTTCACGGACTGCAAGGGTGGAAGACGCGAGTGCTCGACTTCACGACGGATCGACTCGCGCAAACTTTCGACTTGATCCTGGCTGCCGACGTCGCTTACCAGAGCGAGCACTACGCAGCCCTAGCGAGTTTTCTGGCCGCCCATGTTCGCCCCACCGGAACCATCCTCCTCACCGAAAGTCTGCAAACCGGCGCCCGTGCGGTCGTCGATCGGCTCGAAAGCCTTGGCTTCGCTCACCAACGCCGGGCCGTCTGGGTGGTTGAAGAGGGGCGCAAGGAGCGCACTTGGCTGCACGTGCTGGCTCGTAAGACAGGCGCGTAGCAGTTCGCTCGAGGGGCTGCACGCACCGAAGGCTCGCCTCAAGAGAACAGGCGGCCCAGGTCGCTGGCGGTTGCGTAGCCGAGCAGCGCCAGCAGAATGGCCAGCCCAACTAGGTTGGCAGGAACGTGCAAGGCTCGAGCCCGGCGTTCGGCCAGTTCGAGCAGGCACAGCAAGGCCTTGCCCCCATCTAGTGGCGGCAGGGGCAATGCGTTGAGGAGCGCCAGGTTTACGCTCATCACGACTGCAAACTGCAGGGCCGCCGTCCCTTGCGTGCCCACGAACCTTGCCCCCTCCACTAGAACGCCAAGGAAACCCGAGACCTGCCCGTTTCCGGCGAAGGCAGACGCCAGTGCCAAGCCGGCTGCCTTGAGTGCGGCTGCTATCTGCACTGGCGGAGCGAGGGCGGCGGCGCGCCACGCGGGCATTCCCGCTCGGACATTGAATACAGCCAGCAACAACCACGCAGCGACGAGGTTGGCGGCCGGGCCCCCTAGAGAGAGCAAGAAGCGCCGAACCGGTGGCTCCTCGAGCGCTCCCCTGCCGTGCCTGCCTCCGGGCAGCACATAGCCTCCTATAGGAATCCACGACAGTCTGTACTCAGTGCCGTTGCGCCGCCAGGCAACAAGTGCTGGCCCAAACCCCACGGACAGGCGAGCCACGGGCAGTCGCACGAGGCGCGCCACGGCGAAGTGTCCCAGCTCGTGAACCAAGACCAGGAGGGCAACGATGGCTGCAACTAGGGCGTAGCTTGCGGGCACGCACGCAATGATGGTGCGCGCCCTACCCTAGAAAAAGACGCGAGGGCCACTTGAGCCAGCCGAGGTCTCCCGGCGTTACCCCAGCGGGGGGCGCTGCCCGGCTAAAGAAGGCGGAGCTTCGCCGCTGTACGCCCGCGTGCGTACCCGCCCTTTTGGGGGTGAGCGGTAGTTGGACCGACGACGGAGCCGGCGTCAGCCGAGTGCCGGGGATCGCCAACCCCGCTCTCTTCCGCCTGCCCCTTCGATCGCTTCGGCAACCAAGCTGACGACGCTAACGAACAAGAACAAAAGAACGACCGCGAGAAATGCAGAGATGGCAACGTAACCCACCCCGCAGCAAGTACCAAGTAGCGTCCAAGGCAAGTTGCCCATCAGCCACCTCCTGGCGCGCGCCGCCAAGCCCCGAACGGTCTCGGGCCGATGGCCGCACCGGACAGCGTACTAGCCAGAAGCGTGCCGCGCCCGGTGGTTCCGCGTTCCAGGAAGTTCCAACGTTTTCGGTCCAGTTCGCCGGCCGGGCCGTGTCGAAAATGTAGCGGCAAGCCGCCGACGGCGGCTGCGAGCATGCGCTTCTCCTTAGCGCGCCGCGGCATGGTCGAAGGCCACACCCCCGTGCGGTCCCGGGCGACACGCCCTCCCCTTCGGCCAATGCGTCGCAGGGGCGGCTCAAGCAGCCGCGCGCGAACGGAACAAAGCGAACGAGCTCGTGTATCCGTGCACGGCCGTGCCCGAACCAGCGGTGGCAATCTCCCCGTTGCAGAAGAACCCGCCGAGCGGAACGTTTCCGAGGCGCGCGCGGAAGACGTTCGTGTCGTGGTCCGTGCATCCGTACATGCTCATTCCGCGCCCGACACAGGAAAACAGCAGCGCTCCCTCGGGACGCCTGCGTGACTCGCGCGCGTATCGGGCTAGTCGCGTATCCAGCTCGACCGCCGAAGTGCGTGCGTCCCGCACGTGGAACTGGACAACTTCGTTCGCTGCCACGCGGGCTGCAACGGCAATCGCGCCGGTTTCCTCGTCGAGCCCTACCACGTCACGGACAACGTACGAAGCCGTACCGACGTCGACCACTCCGCTCGCCCGAGCCAGGCCGAGGCACAGCGCGCGCCGGAACAGTTTGCGGTCCTTCTCGCTGGCGTTCTCGTAGATTTCCTTGAGCACTGCTGCGGCTGGTCGCCCGTCGAGCTCGAACACAAGCGAACCCCGGCAGCGGGTCACGAACAGCGGGTCCCCAATCGGGCGGCAGCCGTGCGAAACCAGGCAATCAATCTCGATGTTCCCAGCAAGGGCTACACCGACGACTCCACTGCGGTACGCGCAAGCCCCGAGATACAGAACGTCGCCCCGCAGTCCCCCGCTGGCAACCCCACCCACCTTGAGGGCGCTCGGAAAGGCGCGATCGAGCTGCCCGAGCAGCGGCTCAAGCGCTAGAGCCCTCGCTTCGGCGAACAGCAAGAAGTGGGGGGCGCTTTCTGCCCGAACCCCGAGCGCGCGCTCCCACTCCGCGAGGCCGGCATCTTCAGCGGGCAGCCGGTGGCTTGGGAGGTAAAACGGAACCAGGTCCACTTCGGGCATCACGGCACCGGCAAGGGCTAACGCCGGACGTGCTTCCACCTCCCTGCCCCGGCCGATCACGCCCCGCCCGGAGCAGCCGATCAGCAGGCCCCCGCCGAGCCGGCGGCGGACGAAGGCGGGCAAAGACTGAAGTCCCGCCTCGTAGGCTGAAGAGACGAAAGCGAGAACCAAATCGGGGACCTGGTTTCCCAACTGTTCGTCGAGTTCCGCAGCGGCTTCCGCCACAGCGCGTTCGAGGTCCGGTGCAAGCGACAGCGACGATGCCCAAAGCATGGTACAGCTCGGCCGGGCTCGCGCCCCGGGCGGCCCCAGCGCGACTCTCTCACGCTAGGCTCAATCGCAAGGACCTGTCCAGACAGGCCCCTGCGATCCGGGCGGCTGGCTCGGGCCCGCTCGAACTGTCCCGGGGGCCGCGCGAGCCTCGAGAGTTGAGCGGATTGCCCGGTGGCGCCCGCGGCTAAGGGGGTAGCGCAGTGCGAAAGCAACCGCCCCGGCCAAACACACCGCGGGCCCAAGACACGTCAGAGCCCGAACCACGGCCAGAGTACGCTCGGAGGGAGGCTGCCCGGCTCGCAGCCCCGCCAAGTCGAGCAGCCCGAGTGCCGCGAATACCGCTGCTGCACCGGAGAGCTTCCTCAGGAACAAGAAGATCCCGTTGTACAGGCCTTCCCGGCGCTCCATCGAGGTAAGGTCGTCCTCGTCCACCACGTCGCCGATCATCGCCCACGGCATGAGGTCCACAACTGCGTAGCCGACAGCCGTCGCCGGAAAGGCAACAAAAAAGGCCCAACGCGGCCAGCTCGGCCGCGCGGCGTACAGTAGTAGCTGGGCCAGCGCCCACCACGTTGCGCCGACAACAAATACGGTCGATTTCTCCATTCGCTTGGCCAGCCACAACCACCCTGGCAACACTGCAACCACGGTCGCCAGGAAGAGCGCCATCAGTGGTTCAAAATCGCGGGACCGTCCGATGTAATGGGTCAGGTACAGAAGCAACATCGTGGCCACCAGATCGATCGCCACCCGGCCGCACAGGTAAAGGCCAACCAGCAGGCGGAAGCTACGATTTCGCCAGACGGCCACCGCCCCGCGCCACAACCCAACGCTGGCCGGCCGGGCCTGGTGCTCCGGCCGCTCGAAGCTCACGGTTACAACGGCCGCCCATGGCAGAACGAAGGCCGCACCCATCACCGCCCCCGCCCGCGCGAAACCCGCAGCCCCGCCACCGAAAAGTTCCGCCAAGGGCCGCATCCCTATAGCTACAAAGATGCCGAGGATGGCAGCAGCGCCCCGGTAGGTATTGAGAGAACTGCGCTCGTCGTAGTCGAGCGCCATCTCCGGTATCAGGGCGAGGTAGGGAACTGCCACTACGGTACTTGCCACGGCAAGCAAGCAATAGGCGAGCGTATAGTACCCAAAGAGCGCCGCCTGGCTCTCCGCGGGCGGCCTAGCCCAGAGCAACGCGAACGAGAGGCCGAACGGAATTGCTCCAAGCACGAAGAAAGGGCGGCGGCGTCCCCACTTCCAGCGCGTAGCGTCGGAGACCTTTCCCATGAGCGGGTCCGTCACCGCGTCGACAAAGCGGCCGACGAGCGGGACGAGACCCGCCAGAGCCGGGCGCAGGTGGACCACTTCAATGAGAAAGAAAGGTGCAAATACCAGGGCAACGGCGGCCAGGGCGGCGTTGTTCGCCAAGTCCCCCGAAGCGTATGCTACCTTACGCAGCACGCCCAGCTCGCCCGGGCTGGCTGGCGTTCTCTGTTCTTCTCTGGCCGAGCTGCTGTGGCCACTTGCGCTCGCACCCGATCGGGTTAGTTTTGCGCGGGGGTGATCCAAATGCCTACCTCGATCGTATTAATCCGAGGTGTACGGCCCCGGCGTCTCCTCGGGGCTGGGCTCTTGGCCGCAGCCGTCGTCCTGACGGGAACGTGTCGCGCCGGGGAAGAACGCGGGGGGAGGACACACGCGATGGAACTGACGAGTACGGCGTTTCCCGCACATGGAGCCATTCCCCGACAGTACACCGGAGAGGGCCCCGACGTCTCGCCACCACTCAAATGGTCCGATCCACCGGCGGGAACGAAAGAGTTCGTCCTGATCTGTGACGACCCAGACGCCCCCACGCCCAAGCCTTGGGTACACTGGGTAGCCTACAAGATTCCGGCCGACTGGCGCGAACTTCCCCAGGGCGCAAGCGGCGGTTTCGTCGAAGGACGCAACGATTTCGGCCGCCGTGGCTACGGTGGCCCGATGCCTCCTGTCGGCCATGGGGTTCACCATTACCATTTCAAGTTGTATGCGGTCGACACCGAGCTCCCCAACAAGCCGGGTCTGACCAAAGAAGAGGTCTTGTCCCTAATCGAGGGGCACGTGCTCGCTCAAGCAGAACTAATCGGCACCTACGAGCGCAAGTAGCGCTTTCTCACTGCTGCTCACACCTCGCCGCGCGCGCGCAGGCGAGCCCACGTGTCGCGCAACGACACCGTCCTGTTGAACACGAGGTGGCCTGGACGCGAGTCCGTGTCCACGCAGAAGTACCCGAGTCGCTCGAACTGAAAGCGTTCCCCCGGTTTGGCCCGAGCAAGGCTCGGCTCGACCATTGCGCCGTCGATCACTTCGAGGGAGCTCGGATTCAGGTTGATCGTAAAGTCCTCGCCCTCTGGCACATCGAGCGGGTCTGGTTTCGTGAACAGCCGGTCGTACAGCCGTACCTCGGCCCGCACGGCGTGGGCCGCCGACACCCAGTGAAGGGTGCTTTTGACCTTGCGGCCGTCCGGCGCGTCTCCTCCGCGGGTTGCGGGATCGTAGCGGCACACTACCTCGGTGACCTCACCGCTTGCGGGATCCCGCCGCACTCCCGTACACGTAACGAAATAGGCGTAACGCAGGCGCACCTCCCTGCCGGGCGCTAAGCGGAAAAACTTGCGCGGCGGTTGCTCCATGAAGTCGTCCCGTTCGATGAACAGCACCTTCGAAAACGGCACTTTTCGCGTTCCGGCGCTCGGATCTTCCGGATTGTTGATGGCATCGAGTTCTTCGACTTGGCCGTCCGGATAGTTCTCGATGACCAACTTGAGCGGCCGCAAGACGGCCATCACCCGCGGCGCGTGCCGGTTGAGGTACTCGCGCACCGCGGCCTCGAGCTGCTCGAACTGGACCGTCGTGTCGCGCCGGGTCAGCCCGACCTCGGCACAAAACGCGCGGATCGCCTCCGGCGGATAGCCTCGCCGGCGCAACCCGCGCAAGGTCGGCATGCGCGGATCGTCCCAGCCATCGACCACCCCATCTTCGACCAATCTTCTCAGCACCCGCTTGCTCAAAGTCGTGTAGGTGAGGTTCAGCCGGGCAAACTCGATCTGCTGGGGGTGGCACGGCACGTCCAGCTGGTCGAGGATCCAATCGTACAGCGCGCGATTGTCGGCAAACTCAAGCGTGCATAGCGAATGGGTTACCCCTTCGATCGCGTCCGAGAGACAGTGCGCGAAGTCGTACATCGGATAGATCACCCAGCGGGTCCCGGTGCGGTGGTGGGGCACCTTGTGAATGCGGTAGAGGACCGGATCGCGCATCACGATATTGGGCGAGCTCATGTCGATCTTGGCGCGCAGCGTCCGCGACCCCGGCTCGAACTCGCCTGCCTTCATGCGCGCGAACAGATCCAGATTTTCCTCGACCGACCGGTCGCGGTAGGGACTTGGCTTGCCTGGTGACGTGAGCGTCCCTCTCTGCTGGCGGATCTCCTCAGGACTGAGGTCACAGACATACGCTTTGCCCTTGCGGATCAGCTCGACCGCGTATTCGTACAGGCGGTCAAAGTAGTCCGACGCGTAGTAAAGGTGCTCGCCCCAGTCGAACCCGAGCCACCGAACGTCTTCTTTAATTGCCTCGACGTACTCGACGTCCTCGGCGACCGGGTTGGTATCGTCGAAGCGGAGGTGGCAACGGCCGCCGTACTCGGCCGCAACCCCGAAATTGAGGCAGATCGATTTGGCGTGTCCTATGTGCAGGTAGCCGTTCGGCTCAGGCGGAAACCGGGTCACGACTCCGCCGGGCAGCAGTCCCCTAGCTAAGTCTTCCTCGATCTTTGCCCGGATGAAATCCTTAGGAGCTTCTCTGTCCTTGGCTTTCTCCACCCCGTGAATCCCCTCAGGAGCGAACCGGGCCGCCATGCGGCCGATCTCTGAGCACATTCACCCGCCCAGCACGACCGCGAGGCGCATTATCCCTTGGAGGCCGAGAAGTTGCACCCGAACGGATCAGGGGGACCCACCCGACCGCGCTCGATCAAGCCGACAGAACGACCCGGCTGATGGCAGCATAATGCGCGACCGCAGCCACTAGGACGAGTGCGTGAAATATCTCGTGGTAACCGAAGACACGGGGGCACGGGTCGGGTCGCTCAAGCGCGTATACCACGGCTCCAGCGGTGTACAGGATGCCGCCGGCCGCCAATAGCACCAACGCGGCTGTCCCTACCCTCCCGGCAACTTGAGGCAGCGCGATCACTCCGAACCAGCCCACGGCCACGCACCCAACGGCCGTCGCCCACTTCGGCCAGTCGCGCCCTAACAGTTGCACCACGCCTGCCATCGCGACGGCGCCCCACACCACAACGAGCGTCAAGCGGCCAAGCAGCGGGCCGAGCACAAGGAGAGCCACGGGCGTGTACGAACCGGCGATCAGGGCAAATATCATCGTCACGTCGAGGCGTCCCAACCACTCGCGCACGCCAGGCGCCCACTGCCCGCGGTGGTACACGGCGCTCGTCGCAAGCAGCGCTATCAGCGACACCGCGTAAACCGCTGCTGCAATCTTCGGAGTTCCACTAGGCGCCCGGGAAACAAGACCCACGGCGGCGGGAACCGCCACCGGAAGTGCCCACTGGTGCAGCCACCCGCGGCACCGCGGCTTCGGGCGGGCGGGCTTGTCTTTTGCTTCGCGCCCTGTCTGGAAACTCATGCGCCTACCCCGCCGCCAACAAGCTCTGCGGGCCCGCACTGCCGCTCAGCCGTCGGCCCGCCGGCTCGGGCATTGGCGCCTTCCCCCCGAGGGCCTCTGCCTCCGGGGCAGCCATCGCGCCCAAACGACGGCTTCGCTGCGGTATCGAGCGTGGTGACCCCAACGGGACTCGAACCCGTGTTTTCGGCGTGAGAGGCCGACGTCCTAGACCGCTAGACGATGGGGCCACGATTCCGGCACGGAAGCCGGCTCAACCGAACCCGGATGCACACACTTACGCGATGCGAAAGTTGCCGTCAATCCCGCGCCTCGCCGGACAACGGCCCCTGCCTGACATTCAAGACCATTTGTGTCATAAGCTGGGTTTTCGCCCGTCTGCCCAAGGAGAAGAAAGGACGATGCCAACGATCGAAAGCACCCCCGAGTTCGTCTCTTCAGTATACGAGAGAACACGAGAGCGGCTCGACCAAGTAAGGCTCCGCCTCAAGCGGCCGCTAACGCTAGCTGAGAAAATCCTCTACGGGCACCTTGACGACCCGCGGTCCGCCGAGCTTGTCAGGGGTCAAAGCTATGTGGAGCTGCGACCCGACCGCGTCGCGCTCCAAGACGCCACGGCTCAAATGGCTTTGCTGCAGTTCATGCAAGCCGGCCGCAAGCAAGTGGCGGTACCTGCCACCGTACACTGCGACCACTTGATCCGAGCCCGCAGTGGCGCCGAAGAAGACGTCCGACGTGCGCAGGAAGAAAACGCCGAGGTATATGAGTTCCTGGCCTCGGCGTCGGCAAAGTACGGGCTCGGCTTCTGGAAGCCCGGCTCGGGGATCATCCACCAGATCGTTTTGGAAAACTACGCATTTCCCGGCGGGTTGATGATTGGAACCGATTCCCACACCCCGAATGCCGGAGGGCTTGGAATGTGCGCTTGCGGGGTGGGTGGAGCCGACGCCGTCGACGTCCTGGCCGGGTTTCCTTGGGAGGTGCTCCTGCCAAAACTGGTTGGGGTTCGGCTCAAGGGACGCCTCGCCGGATGGACGGCACCGAAGGACGTCATCCTGAAGCTGTGCGGAATGCTCACCGTTAAAGGCGGGACCAACAAGATCATCGAATACTTCGGACCCGGCACCGCCAGCATCTCGTGCACCGGCAAGGCGACCATCTGCAACATGGGCGCCGAGTTGGGCGCCACTTGTTCCGTGTTCCCCTTCGACGACCGAATGGCCACGTACCTGCGGGCGACGCGGCGCGAGCAGTTGGCGGAACTAGCGGCCCGCAACGAGGATCTGCTCCGCCCCGACCCAGAGGTCCTGGAACAACCCGAGCAGTTCTACGACGAACTCGTCGAGATCGATCTCGATGAACTCGAGCCGCACGTGGTGGGGCCGCACACCCCGGACCTCGCCCGGCCGGTCTCGCGTCTGGCGGAGGATGCCCGCCGCGAGGGCTATCCGCTCGAGATTTCGACGGTGCTGGTGGGAAGCTGTACGAACTCGTCCTACGAGGACATCACCCGAGCCGCCCACGTAGCCCAGCAGGCCGTCGAAGAAGGCATCACGATGCGCAGCCGGCTGCTGGTCTCCCCCGGCAGCGAAATGATTCACGAAACGATACAGCGTGATGGCCAACTAGCAGTGCTCGAGCAAGCGGGCGCCACGGTCTTGGCCAACGCCTGCGGGCCGTGCATAGGGCAGTGGCAGCGCGACGACATCGAAAAGGGTCAGCCGGACGTGATCGTGACGTCTTTCAACCGCAACTTCCCCGGCCGCAACGACTCGAACCCGAACACGCTGGCGTTCATTGCGAGCCCGGAAATCACGGTCGCCCTGGGACTGGGCGGCCGGCTGGATTTCAATCCGCTCGAGGACGAAATCGAACGCAATGGCCGCAGGATCCGGCTTGCCGCACCTCCACCGGCTCCTGACGTTCCCGAGCGGGGATTCGTCGACCGGCGCGCCGGCTACCAACCTCCCGCCGACGACCCGGGGGCGGTCGAGGTGCGAGTACGCCAGGACAGCGAACGACTGGCGATGCTCGAGCCGTTTCCCCCGCCGCGGGCGGAAGACTTCTTGCACATGCCCTTGCTCCTCAAGACCCAGGGTAAAACAACGACCGACCACATCAGTCCTGCGGGACCGTGGCTGCGTTACCGCGGGCACCTCGACCGGATCAGCGACAACATGTTCACGGGAGCAATTCGTGCCTGGACCGGAGAACGCGGCACCACTCGCAACCCTCTGACCGGCGCCACGGGCGAGCCGGTTCCGAAAGTAGCCCGTGAACTGAAAGCAGCCGGAAAACGCTGGTTCGTCGTTGGCGACGAAAACTACGGTGAAGGTTCGAGCCGGGAGCATGCAGCGATGAGTCCCAGGCACCTTGGCGGCGCCGTTGTCATCGCCCGCAGTTTCGCTCGAATCCACGAGTCAAACCTAAAAAAGCAGGGCGTCCTGCCGCTGACCTTTGCCGATCCCAGAGACTACGACAAAGTCCGGGAGGACGACGAGCTTTCGATCCCCGATGTGATGAGCATCGCCCCCGGCAAGCCGCTCGTGGGCATCCTTCACCATAGCGACGGTACGGAGGAACGGATCGAACTGCGCCACACCCTAAACGCAGAGCAAATCGAGTGGTTCAAGGCAGGATCCGCCTTGAATCTCCTCCGTAGCCGCACGGAAGGTTAAGCCGGCCGAACCGTCATCCGGCGCTGGCCGTCTCGCCCGGATCCTCGCGCAGCGGAAGCGTCCCTTCGCGGGCGCCGCGCACGGCCGCGCGGAGGCGGTTCAGTGTCCTATCGCGGCCAAGAACTTCGCATACCTCGAAGATCCCTGGGCTGACGGTCCCGCCCGTCAGCGCAACCCGCGCGGGCTGCGCGATCTTGCCCAGCTTGATCTCGTGCCGCGCCATGACTCTCTCGAACGCGCCGCGGATCTCTTCGGCTCTCCACGCGCTGACTCGTTCGAGCTCCTCGGCAAGCTCCGTAAGGCGCTGGCAACCTGTTTCGTCGAGGAATTTGGCCAGGGCGCGCCCATCGTATGCAACTTCGTCGGCCAGAAACACGCGGGCTTGGGCGGCTAGCTCCACAAGCGTCTTGGAACGCTCGCGCAGCAACGGGACAACGCGTTCGAGCCGCGCGCGCGATCCTTCGTCGAGGCGGAGGCCCAAGCGCTCGAGAAACGGGAGAACCCTATCCGCAAGCACCGGATCCGGCAGCCGCTTGATGTGCTCGAAGTTCACCCACGTAAACTTGTCCATGTCGAACGCCGCCGCTGCTTTCCCCACCTCGCTGACGTCGAACAGCGCGATCAACTCGTCGAGCGTGAAGATCTCTTGATCGCCATGGGACCAGCCTAGCCGGGCCAAGTAGTTCACGACTGCTTCCGGCACGAACCCTTGGTCGCGGTAGGCCGCCACAGACGTGGCCCCGTGTCGTTTGGACAAACGAGTCCGGTCCGGCCCGACAATGAGCGGCAGGTGAGCGTACTGCGGCGGCTGCGCTCCGAGCGCCCGGCAAATGTGAACTTGTTTCGGGGTGTTCGTCAGGTGGTCTTCGCCGCGCAGCACGTGCGTGATTCCCATCTCGATGTCGTCGACGACGACTACCAAATGGAAGGTGGGCGTACCGTCGGACCGCACGATGATCAAATCGTCGAGCTCCGCGTTATCGAAGATGACGGGACCGCGCACGAGGTCACGGATCGCCGTCTCGCCCTCGGTCGGCATCTTGAACCGCACCACCGCCCGCTCGCCCGCACGCGGCGCTCTGCCTAGACCGCGGCACCTGCGATCGTACGCGGCTCGCCGACCTTCGGCCTGGGCCCTTCGCCGCTGTTCTTCTAGTTGCTCGGGGCTGCAAAAACAGTAGTACGCGTGGCCCCCAGCCAGCAGCTCCTCAACTTTCTGTCGGTACAGATCGTGGCGTTCCGACTGGAAGTATGGCCCTTCGTCGTAGTCTAGCCCCAGCCATCGCAGGCCTTCGAGAATAGCGTTCACAAACTCGGGCCGCGAGCGCTCCCGGTCGGTGTCTTCGATCCGAAGAATGAAGCGCCCTCCGTGGTGTCGGGCAAACAGGTAGTTGAACAGCGCCGTCCGCGCTCCGCCGAGGTGAAGATGACCAGTCGGACTCGGAGCAAAACGCGTGCGAACCGTCGCCACGAGAGCAATCAACCACGGCCACGCGCGCGGGTCAAAGCATCTTCTGTGTTGACCGCCACGATACGCGCGTGCCATCCTGACTCCACTGGCCGCGTGCGGCTCGGCTTGGACTGGGGGCCAGAGCTACTCGCGCCGAGGGCGCTCGCACAATATCGCGGTCGCGCGGAGGTTGGCGGAGGATTTATGATCGTAGGGATGGCCGCTATCGAAGATGCCTGCGTTCTCATCGTCGAAGACAACGACGACGCCCGCAAGGTGGTAGCGTACCGCTTGCGCCGGATGGGCGTCGGCCGTGTTGCCGAGGCCGCCAACGGCCTTGAAGCCCTCGATGCCGTCCGCACCGAAGAGCCCGATCTCATCCTGATGGACGTGTGTATGCCCGTCATGGATGGGATCGCGGCGATGGCCGCGATCCGCGCGTTGCCCGGCCCGATCGCTAGCGTACCGATCATCGCGCTCACGGCCGCCACTGCTCCTGGCGACCGCGAGCGTTGCATCCAAGCGGGCGCCAGCGATTATCTCGCCAAACCGGTGGTCGACCCGAGACTCCTGACCGATAAGATCCACCAGTGGCTCGCGATCAACAGCAACGGCGAGAAGAATCTGCGCCCGGCCGGAGATTCCCCTAGCCTGCTGGCCTGAGACCCGCCTGGGAACTCGCACGCCGGCGGCTACGGGCGCAGCCGGCGCGCGCAGTCGTGGTACAGCAGCGCGTCAACGCTCTCGCTGCTCTCCCGCCTCCAGGTAGCGTGCGGCACGCCGCGTTACGCTGAATCGAGCGCCTGTGGGGCGAGGAACCGCACAGCACTTGCCGGCCCCGCCAACCCGCGCAGCCCGGCGATTGCCGCATTGCGTTTCACGCCAGCCGCAATCGCGTCTTGCCCGCCGGCCAACCGGAGAGCATAATTTCCTCGAAATAAGCGAGCCTTAATGCGACCAGAAGATGAAACGAATCGAGTAGCCGATCGTCTGAAGCAATAGAACTCTCGAACCGGTGGTCGGCGGTCCGGCTCGCGGCCGTTGGCCGGCTGGGCGCGGGAAGGAGCACGCCATGACGCGCGAAACGAGCTTCGAGGAACTGATCAAGTCGGACCGGGCCGCCACGATGACCGATCAGTGGAGGGGCTCCTTTCTCGATTACCTGGAGAAAGTCAAGGAAGACCCCAGCATTCCCAAGCTTGCTCACGCGCGCATCTACGACTTGATCATGGCAGCCGGCGTCCGCGATCTGCCCGAGCATGAGATGCAGTCCGGGCTGATCGAGGGCGCGACCAAGATCTACAACTTCTTTGCCGACGAGTTCTTCGGAATCGAGAAGACGATCTCCCAAATCGTTCGCTACTTTCATTCGGCTGCTCTCAAGGGCGAAGAATCGCGCCAAGTGCTCTACTTGATGGGCCCCGTGGGCTCAGGGAAGTCTTCGCTGATCGAGAAGATCGAGACGGCGCTCGAAGAGGGACCGCCCTTCTATGCGATCGAGGGGTGCCCGATGCACGAGGAGCCGTTGCACCTCATCCCCCGGCATCTGCGGAAAGAGTTTTCCAAGATGCTCGGGGTCCATATCGAAGGGGACCTGTGTCCCGTCTGCCGGTTCCGGCTGGAGGAGGAATACGGCGGTCGCTACGAAGAGGTGCCGGTCGCGACGTATCGGTTCTCCAAACGCCACCGAATCGGTATCGGCGTGGTCCCGCCGGTTGACCCGAACAACCAGGACACGTCGGTACTGATCGGTAGCGAGGACATTTCAAAGCTCGATCTCTACTCCGAGGGCGATCCGCGCGTGCTCGATCTCAACGGCGCCTTGAACGTCGCCAACCGCGGCATCTGCGAGTTCATCGAGGTTTTCAAGAACGATACCGAGTATCTGCACGCGATGATCACCGCCACCCAGGAAAAGGTGATCCCCGCTCCCGGGCGCCACGGCATGGTTTACGTCGACACCGTGATCGCGGCCCACTCGAACGAAGCGGAATGGCAAAAGTTCCGGGCCGATCACACCAACGAAGCGATCCTCGACAGGATCGTCGTGATCAAGGTTCCTTACAACCTGCGCCTCTCGGAGGAGGTGAAAATCTACCGGAAGATCATCCAGAACTCGGACTTTCGCGCCCACATTGCGCCCCACACGCTCGAGATTGCCTCGATGTTCGCAATCCTCTCGCGCCTCGAGCCGACCCCCAAGTGCGACTTGATGACCAAGCTACGCATCTACAACGGCGAGGAGGTCATCGAGAAAGGCCGGGCCAAGAAGATTGACATCGCGGAGCTTCGAGAAGAAGCCAAGCGCGAGGGGATGGACGGCATCTCCACGCGGTTCATCATGAAGGCTCTCGATAACGCCCTGGCCGACAAC
The DNA here is from genome assembly GCA_964478045.1 of uncultured Myxococcales bacterium. Lineage (GTDB taxonomy): Bacteria > Desulfobacterota > Binatia > UBA1149 > SPBQ01 > CAZQYE01. Next base: position 47,692 of record CAYZHO010000001.1, read on the forward strand.
GCCAGCGGCAACTGCATCAACCCGATCAGTGTTCGGGAGTCGCTCGTGGCCATGGTTCGGGAGTCGGACTTCCCGGACGACGTCCGCAAGCAGTACCTCGAGTTTCTCCAGGACACGCTGCACAAGGCCTATTTGGAGATTCTCGAGAAAGAAATCACGAAAGCGTTCGTCTTCTCGTACGAGGAACAGGCCGAGGCATTGTTCCAGAACTACCTCGACCACGCCGAGGCGTTCGTCAACAAGACACGGGTGAAGGATCGGCGAACGGGAGAAGAACTCGAACCCGACGAGGCGTTCCTCAAGTCGATCGAGGAGCAGATCGCAATCATTGGGTCAGCGGCGGAAGGCTTCCGGCAGGACGTCATCTCGTACTTGTGGGCGAGCAGCCGCAGGGGTGTCAAGATCGGCTACACGAGCTATGAACCGCTGCGGCAGGCAATCGAGAAGAAACTCATGTCCTCCGTCCGCGAGTTGAGCCGGGTGATTACCCGAGCCACCACGCGCGACCGCGAGCAAACTGAAAAGTACGAAGCGATGGTGGCCAACTTACTCGAGAACGGCTATTGCGAGAACTGCGTCGACACGGTTCTCAAGTACGCTGCGAACAACCTGTGGAAGGACTGAGAGCACGCCATGCCGGCGGTCTTCCGACCACAGCGGCGGGGGGCGGCCGACCGTAGCGTCGGCGACCGGCTCCGTCACCGCCAGAAGGTCCGCTCTTCGATTCGCGACAACATCGCCGACATTATCGCCGAAGAGTCGATCATCGGACAGGCGGGCGATCGCGTCATCAAGGTACCGATCCGCGGAATCAAAGAGTACCGGTTCGTCTACGGCCGCAACGCGCCAGCCGTAGGCGAAGGCGGCTCTCCCGATCTCGAGCGCGGTCAAGTGATCGGCCAACGCCGTCCCGGCCAAGCTCCGCAACCGGGTCCCGCCGGAGAACGCCCCGGCGTCGACTACTACGAAACGGAAGTCACGCTCGAGGAGTTGATCGACATCATGTTCGAAGATCTCGATCTACCCGACCTCGAGCGGAAGCAACTGGCGTCGATCGAATCCTTGCGAATGACGAAGAGGCGCGGGTACCGCCGGGTGGGATTGCGCGTCCACCTCGACCGCAGGCGTACGGTGAAGCAGAAACTACGGCGGTTGCGGGCAAGTGGGCGACTGCCCGCCCGCAAGCAGGGCGAGCGCGCGCCGTTTCACCAGCAGGACCTTCGTTACCGGCACCGCACCACCGAGATCCACCGGGAATCCAACGCGGTGGTTGTGTGCATCATGGATACATCGGGCTCGATGGACACGATCAAGAAGTATCTCGCCCGGAGCTTCTTTTTCCTCCTCTACCAGTTCGTACGCCGCCGCTACGAGCAGGTGGAAGTCGTCTTCATCGCCCACGACGTAGAGGCGCGCGAGGTAACGGAAGAAGAGTTCTTCCACAAGGGAGAGTCCGGGGGAACGTTCGTTTCCTCGGGCTATCGAAAGGCGCTCGAAGTAATCGCCGACCGCTACCACCCAGAGCTATGGAATATCTACGTCTTCCACTGTTCGGACGGGGACAACTTCGGCTCGGACACCGGCGCCGCCATCCAGGCCGTCCGCGAACTCTGCCAGGTTGCCAACTTGGTCGGCTACGGGGAGATCAAGCCCCGCGGTGCTGGATACTACGGCAGCTCGCTCATCGAAACGTTCCGCAAGATCGACGCCGACAACTTCCACGCCGTGTTGATCGAACGCAAGGAAGACGTGTGGCCTTCGTTCAAGGCCCTGTTGAGCAAGGAACGGACCGAGCCGGCCGCATGAACGCGTCTCTGCGAGAACTTGAGCAGTGGGACCAGCGGATCAGCGAGCTGGCTGCCGAAATGGGACTCGATTGCTTCCCGCAGGAGTTCGAGCTCTGCGATCACCACGAAATGATCGGGTACATGGCCTACTCCGGCATGCCGTCCCACTACCCGCACTGGTCGTACGGTAAAGCCTACGAAAAGCTCAAGACGCTTTATAAGTACGGCGTCCAGGGCTTGCCTTACGAAATGGTGATCAACTCCAACCCCTGCCTCGCCTACCTGATGGCTGACAACTCTCTGACCCTCAACGTACTCACGATCGCGCACGTCTACGGTCACAACGACTTCTTCAAGAACAACTTCACGTTCTCATCGACGCGGCCCGAGTTCACGATCGCGATGTTCAAGTCGCACGCCGAGCGCGTGCGCAAGTACATCGAAGATCCGAGCATCGGACTGCCGCGGGTCGAGAAAGTGCTCGACGCGGCGCACGCCCTCGCCTTACAGTGCCGGCGCAACCTGGCGGTGCGCAAGCTCGACCGCGCGCAGCAGGAACGGCGCCTTCTCGAAGCGGCCAACCCGCCGCCCGACCCATACCGGCGAATACATCCCCCGGCCGACTACCGCGAGCCGGACTTGCGGCGGGTGCCCCTCGAGCCGGAGGAAGACCTTCTCCCGTTCATACGCGACCACAACCCGTTTCTGTCCGAGTGGGAAAAAGACCTGCTGACGATCGTTCACGAGGAAGCCCTGTACTTCGTACCCCAGATCGAAACGAAGATCATGAACGAAGGCTGGGCCAGCTTCTGGCATTACCACATCATGAGCGCTCTCGATCTCCCGGAACCGATGCGCCTGGAGTTTCTCGTCCACCACCACCGTGTCCTGCAACCGCACCCGGGGGCTTTCAATCCCTACCACGTGGGTTTCGTATTGTGGGCAGATATCTACGAGCGAGCCGAGGGATCGCCACCGCACGACCTCACTCGCGACACCGCCGGCCGTCGCGCCTTGTTCGAAGCGCGCGAGTGCGAGCGGGACCAGTCATTCCTGCGCCGGTTCCTCACTGAAGAGTTGGTCCGGCGCCTCGGCCTGTTCGAGTACGTGGAACGCCACAAGGATCTAGTCGTAACCGAGGTCGCCGACGAAGCGGGTTGGGAGAAGATCCGCGACACCCTCATCGCCAACGTTGGAATGGCGACCGTTCCCGTGATCAAAGTAGTTGACGCCGATTACGAAGGGATGCGGTCCCTGAGACTCCGCCACGAGTTCGACGGTCGCGAGCTCGATCTCGAAAACGCCGAGAAGACGCTTGCGTTCACGTATCGCCTCTGGGGCCGGCCGGTGGTCCTCGATACCGTACTCGACGGAAAACCGTGCCAGCTCATTTTCAACGACGAAGGGCTATCCCAGCGGAGCTTGCGCCGGTAACGGGCAGCTTTTCAATCTTCCGGCAACTCTACCAGCACCACAGCGCGTGCCTCGACCGCCTCACCACGGCCCACCGCGCCGAGGCGCTCGGCCGTTTTCGCCTTGATCGACACGCGGTCTCGCGCACAGTCGAGCACCCCGGCCAGCCGGGCGCGCATTCTCTCGCGAAAGGCACCGATTCGTGGCTCCTCGAGGACGAGAGTGACGTCCACGTTGACGACCCGCCCGCCTCGCCCGGCCAATAGCCGCCGCGCTTCGGCAAGAAACGCCATTGAGTCGGCCCCTTTCCAGCGCTCGTCGGTATCGGGGAAGTGCGTTCCGATGTCTCCCGCCGCCATCGCGCCCAACAGTGCGTCGCACACCGCATGGGCAACCGCATCCCCGTCGGAGTGGCCCACCGCACCGCGCCGGGAGGAAACCTCCACTCCCGCAAGCACAAGCCGGCGGCCGCTTTCAAGGCGGTGGATATCGTAGCCTTCCCCGACCCTCAACATGGCGTCCTGCCGCAGGGCGTGTTAGGATTCCGAAATCGCGCGGGCTGGGCAATCGCAAGCGTTTGTGAACCGCTCCAATGCACCCTCCGGACGAAGAGACGGTCGGCCTGGCCGACTTCGAAATGGTGGTAGCGGCCCTCCCCGACCCGGTTTTCGTGCTGTCGGGCGAAGGCCGGATTCGCTACATCAATCCGGCCGCCGAAGCCTTATTGGAGCGCTCGCGCAAGAACCTGCTAGACAAGCCGGTCGAAGAGGTTTTCCGGTCGGAACCGTGGCTGGTGGCTGCCTTTGAGCGCGCACGGCAGGATCCTGATGCCGGGGTCCGCAGCTTCGGCCGCTTCGGCGACGACCATGAAGAGAGCTCGGCCACCGCGACGGCTCTGCACGACCGGCGCGGCCGGACGGTTGGCATTCTCCTGGTGATCCATCGAAGCGTTCGCGGGGGTTGGAGCCCCCCCGACAAGAACATCCGGGCTCGGCTCGAGGATCTCGACGCCCTGGTCGCCTCGGTCGGTCACGAACTCAACAATCCGCTGTCGGGCATCCGAGGTGCCGCGCAGATCCTCAGCCGCCGATTGTCCGACGACCCTGGCCTCGCCGAGTATGCGGAAATGATCGTGCGCCAGGTCGATCGGATGAGCGCACTGATCGAAAAGCTGATGACCCTCGAGGCCCCGGCCCCGCGGATGCAGCCCGTGAATATCCACCGGGTGCTCGACGATGTCGTCATGCTCGCGCGCAGCGACGCCGAGCGGAAAGGGGTTCGGATCGAGACCGAGTTCGACCCGAGCCTACCAGAGGTCTACGGCGACGCGGGCCAACTCCAACAAGTCTTTCTCAACTTAGTCAAGAATGCGATCGCCGCCGCTTCCACCCCCGAGGGCTGGGTACAAATTGCCACGCGCATGGAGCACTCGTTCTACGTCGACACGAAAGCCGGACGGGTGCGGTATGTGGCGGTCGAAGTAAGCGACAACGGCCCCGGTATCGAAGCGGAGGCCGTGGAAAAAATCTTCACGCCATTCTATTCGGAAACGGCGGGCGGTCGCGGGATCGGGCTAACGGTTGCACGCAGCATTGTCGCCGCGCACCGGGGGCAGATTCACGTCTCGCGGCACCCGCGCGGAGGCGCATGCTTTCGCGTCAGCCTGCCGGTGGCGAAGTCGTCCGAATGAACGAGCCAGCAAAAAGCTCGCACGGGTCGATCTTGGTGGTCGACGACGAAGCAGACGTCCGCCGCGTGATGAGCGATGCCCTGGCCGAGGACGGCCACGAGGTCCGTGCCTGCGGCTCCGCCGAAGAGGCGCTGGCGGCGATTGGCAGCGGGCACTACGATCTCGCCTTCGTCGATATCAACCTGCCGGGGATGGGCGGCTTCGAGCTTCTAGAGGCTGTAGGGAGCAGAGAGAACGGTCCCGCCGTGGTTCTTGTGACAGGCCGAACCACTGTCCGCAACGCCATCGAGGCAACGCGCCGAGGCGCCTACGACTACGTCACCAAGCCGTTCGACTTGGACGCCTTGCGAACGCTCGCCCGGCAGGTGGTCGAGCGGCGGCGCCTGCAGGCCACGCTCGGCGACCTGCGCGATCGCCTCCGGGCAAGCTACGAGCCAGGGGTCGAAATTGTCGGCAATTCCCCCGCAATGCAGGCCATCTATAAGTTGATCGGCCGAGTTGCGGCAACCATGACGACGGTGCTCGTGCAAGGAGAGAGCGGTACCGGCAAGGAACTGATCGCGCGGGCATTGCACGCCTACTCGGACCGGTGGGAAGGTCCCTTTGTTGCGGTCAACTGCAGCGCGATTCCCGCCGAGCTGCTAGAAAGCGAAATGTTCGGCCACGAGCGCGGCGCGTTCACCGGCGCGGCGGACAGGCGAATTGGCAAGTTCGAACAAGCCGCCGGCGGCACGCTTTTCCTCGACGAGATTGCGGACCTGCCCGTAACCTTGCAGGCAAAACTGTTGCGGGTGATCCAGGAGCGAGAGTTCACGCGGGTGGGCGGCAACACGCCGATTCCGGCAGACTGCCGCATCGTCGCGGCAACCAATAGAAATTTGGAGCGCGAAGTGGCGGCGGGCCGCTTCCGCGAAGATCTCTACTTCCGGCTGAAAGTCGTTGTCATCGAAGTTCCACCCCTACGCGACCGGCGAGAAGATATTCCAGCGCTCGTCGAGCACTTCCTCGACAAGATCAATCGCCAGCACAAGTTCGGAATCCGCGGCATCAGCCCCGAAGCGCTCGCGCTTCTCGTCGACCGGCCATGGCCCGGAAACGTCCGGGAACTCGAGAACACTCTGGTGCGGGCGGCGGCGATGGCACCGAACCGAGTTCTTACCGCTGAGGACTTTCGCTTCGCCGAGCAACTGCCGATGCGCGCCCCTTCGGACGCCACGGCCGCGGGCGGCATGGTCGAGGAAGCAATCCGCGCGTATCTGGAGAGCTTTGGCGATCGGCTGCCCGAGGATGTGTACCATCGGGTTGTGCGGTTCGTCGAACGCCCCCTGATCGAGGCGGTCTTGGAGCGCACGGGGGGCAACCAGCTCAAAGCGGCTGCAATCCTCGGCATCAACCGCAACACGCTGCGCAAGAAGTGCGCCGAGCTTGGCATCGATGTCTCGCGCCGGCGCTCGTGAACCGGCGTGGCTCCCGCCGGTCTACCCTATCATCAACGTCCGCGATGGCAGCCCGGGCGAGGCCGATCGCGCCGCAGCGCTGATGCAAGCCGTGGCCCAGGCAGGCGCCGGGATTGTCCAATTGCGCGCCAAAGAGCTTTCGAGCGGAGCCTTTCTAGAGCTCGCGCGCCGTCTGCTGGCCATCGCCGCCCTGAGTGACTGCCGGCTCGTGATCAACGATCGCGCCGACATTGCGCTAGCAACCGATGCGGCCGGCGTCCACGTGGGAGACAAGGATCTCGACCCGGAGTCTGTTCGCCGCCTCATCGGTCCCCGGCGGCTGCTCGGATACTCTACGCACTCTCCGGAACAGGCTGCCGCGACGAGCCGGTTGCCCGTGGACTACGTCGGATTCGGCCCTGTGTTTGCAAGCCCCACCAAGCCCGGCGAACGCAAGCCCCGCGGCCTTTCCGTTCTGGCGGCAGCCTGCCGCGCGTGTCCACACCCGGTCGTTGCCATCGGTGGGCTTACGCTCGAGCGGGCGGTTTCGGCATGGAAGGCAGGAGCCGCCTCCGTAGCGATCGTCTCCGACCTAGCAACGAGCCGAGATCCTGCCCGCCTTCTGGTCGAGTATCTCGAGGTGGGCGCGCGCCTGCGGCGCCGAGTCTAGGATCCGTACGGGGGGATCCTAGTCGAAAGGAGCCGGATCAGGCGAACTCTTCCTCCCCGAACCCACCGCCCGGATCTTCGCGATGACTCAGGTTGCGGAACCGCGCGAACTCCTTGTCGAACATAAGCTCTACGGTTCCAGTGGGACCGTTGCGCTGCTTTGCCACAATGATTTCAGCGATACCCGCCTGCGGGGAGTCTGGATGGTACACTTCGTCCCGATATATGAAGGCGATCAAGTCTGCGTCCTGCTCGATCGCCCCGGAGTTGTGGCTCACGATGCCGTCGGCAAGCCAGCACGCGGTCGAAGGAACCGTCAGATCGTAAACCAGCTCCCGGCCAGCCGGCGCGATCTCAACCACGTGCTCCCACGTCAGATCTCCGCTCGGCCATACCGCTTCGCACGCGCGCTCAATCCCGCCGGGGCCGCCACGCGGCGATGCCGCCGGTCGGCCGTTACCGACAGCGGCCATCAGCCAAGCGAACTCTCGAATGCGTTCGACCTCCGCCGCTTGCCGGCCGACTCCCCCTACCTGCTCGACGTAGGCCGCCAGCGCTTCCGCCTGGCGTACCACGACGCAGTGCCGCAGGCCGGTGCCAGCAGAAGTCATCGCGCGTGTCTCCGAAGCGATTCCGCAGCGTAGCAACAGCGCCATCACGTCCTCAGCCAACGCTCGGGTAGGCAAGGCAATCCGCACGAACGGCCGGCGGTTCTCTCCCCCACTGGCTACCGTGCCGAGCGCATCGGTCACGTGGCGCAGGAAGACGCCCACCAACTCGTTTGGCAGGCGAAAGACCATCTCAGGAACGCGGCGCTCGGGCAGCGGTCGCTCGATTTGGCCGGCTCGCATAACCAGGGAAATGAGCTCCCCGCTCGCGACGGTGACCTCTCTCTCCCCGATTTCGACGCGCCCCTCGAACTCCCGTTCACTGAGCTCCGCGACCCGGCGCCGTACGTCCTGCCGGAGGCGAGCGAACCGAATCCGCCCGTCATGCAAAACCGAACCGTTGACCAACAGGTAGGCGAGCATTGCCACGTGTTTCGCCGGTGCCGAGTAAGGACGCTCGGGCGCCGGCAGCCGGCGGGCAACCGCAATTCGCTCGCCCACACGCAGGTCACGCGCGCAGCGCCAGCCGCGCTCGCTGAGGAGGCGGTGCGTCGCGGTCACCTTTAGAGCGCGCCCACTTTCGGTTCTCACCCTCCACACGGACCTTCGCCCGACGCGCCAGACGAGGTCGCATTGAGCGAATGCCAAGCGCCCGTCCCCGGCTACGCTCACCACTCGGGGACGCTTGCCTACCAGGGCCCGCACGGGAAGACGACGCCCGTCGCTCAGGTTCACGAGGGTATCCCCCGTTACGCACTCGCGCAGGTCGGCCATCACAGGTTTTTTCTCCGATCTCAGTTCGACCTGCCGGTTGAGCTGAGACAGCGCAATGACGGGAACGTTGAGCTCCTTGGCCAGCGCTTTGAGCGATCGGGAAATGTTCGAAATCTCCTGCTCTCGGCTCTCTTCCCCGGAACCCTTCATCAGTTGCAGGTAGTCGACGATGATGAGCCCGAGATTGGCGTCCGGGTCGCGCTTGAGCCGCCGCGCTCTGGCGCGCAGCTCCATTACCGACAGTGCCGGCGTGTCGTCGATGTATATCGGGGCACTACCGAGGTTGCCCGCTGTAAGCGCCAGATTCTTGAAATCCCGTTGCCGCAACTGGCCAATGCGAACCTTTGCAAGGTCCAGCTCGGCCTGGGAGCACAGCATCCGCAGCACCAACTGTTCGCTCGACATCTCCAGCGAGAAGATCGCCACGCCGATGCCATGCTCGAGCGCAACGTTCTCGGCAATGTTCAGGCAAAACGCCGTCTTACCCATGCTCGGCCGCCCGGCCACGATGATCAGATCGGAAGGCTGAAAGCCCGCCGTGAGGCGGTCGAGATCGATAAAGCCGCTCGGCACCCCAGTCACGGCGGATTTGCGCTTGGTGAGAGCCTCGATCTTCGAAACCGACTCGACGATCAGCGAGTCGATCCGCCGCGGCCCGCTCTGCAGTGCCCGTTCCGAAACCTCGAAGATCGCCTGCTCGGCCTCGTCCACGAAGCGTGCCGTATCGATGGCCGCCTCGTAGCCGCGCTCGGCGATCTCGTTCGAAACCCGGATAAGCCGCCGCAGTACCGCCTTGTCCCGCACGATTCGGGCGTAATGCTCCACATTGGCCGCCGTGGGAACCTTTTCGGACAGCTCCATCAGGTAGGCCACACCGCCGACCCGGGCCAGCTCGCCGCGCTGCTTCAGTCGCTCGGCGACCGTCACGGCGTCCATGGGAAGCCCTTCGTTCGACAGCGACGACATGGCCGCGAAAATGCGGGCGTGCCGCTCGACGTAAAAGTCTTCCGGTCCAACTAGGTCCGCGATCCGGTCGTAAGCGTCGTTGTCTAGAAAGATGGCGCCGAGCACCGATTCTTCGGCCTCGATGCTGTGAGGGGGGACCCTAGAGAAGCCTGAGAATCCTCCGCTGCCGCCACTCATGCCACAGGTCCTTGATGGCCGCGGGGGCAGTGAAAAGCAAGCACGCGCGTGTGATGATGTGCGCAGGCTGCGTTGCCGGGCTACGAACGCCGCCCGAGACGCGGCTCGAGCCGCCGCCGTAGTGTGCACAACCGGTCGAGCGCTTCACCGATCCGCGGACCGTACCAAGTAAGGTCGCGCCCCAGCACGGGGACGCAGCGGGCACTCACCCCCGCCCGCCGGAGCTCTTCTCCATGAGATAGGGCGAAACGGTACGGTTCATCCGGCAGCAAAACCACCTCGGGCCTGCGTTCGGCCACCTCCCCGGCCGTTACCTCGAAGAAGTCGTCTCCTCGCCCTGCAAACACGTTCGCGAAACCACACTGGCACAACACGTCATTCACGTAGGTGCGCCCGCCGATCGTCATCCACGGGTTGCGCCATATCGGGCAGAAAGTTGCGATCGGTGCGAGCCGCTCCCGCTGTAGCCGGCACCGCTCAAGCGCCCGGCGGCAACGGGTCAGCACCGTGGCCGTTTGCCGCTTCGCCCCGATCAGTGTGCCCAGCCGATCGAGCTCCGCCAGGGCTTGGGCAACGCTGCGCGGATGGGTCACCCATACCGAGATTCCCGCAGCCACCAGCGCTTCGTAGTCTTCCCGGCGATTTTCCTCGGCGCTCATCAGGACCAAATCCGGCCGCAGGTCGACGATCCGACCCACATTCGGGTCCTTCGTGCCTCCCACTGCCTCTACGCTGGTTACCTCCGGTGGTTCAACGCAGAAACGGGTCCGCGCGACCAGGGTACTGCCGCACCCTACGGCCCAGACAAACTCCGTCAGGCTCGGCACGAGACTCGCGATACGCTGCACTCTGCGTCCCACAGGCGTCAGGCCGCGCGGCGCCGCCCTCCCGAGCCTTCGATCACCGGCCATCCCCGCTGGCGCGCTTCGATCCTCAACCGCGGGTCCGGCGCGACGACTCGCGGATGCCCAACCCGTTCGAGCACAGGCAAGTCCGTGATCGAATCGGTATAGAAGTAGCTGTCTTCCAGCCGGATACCGTGCCGCTCGGCAAAGCGAACGGCGTGCTCAAGCTTGCCCCGCCCGTAACACAAAGGCAGCTCGGCGCGGCCAGTGAAGCGCCCATCCACGACCTCGAGCCGACTCGCGATCACGTGTTCGATCCCGAGGTCCGCCGCAATCAAGTCGTTCAAATAGCGCGTGCCGCCTGTCAGGAGGGCCACCAGGTGCCCCATGCGCTGGTGTTCTCGAACCTTGTCGACCATTTCCGAGCGGAAGTAGTGCCGGACTTCGGTCTCGTACCAGTGGCGGCAGTGCTCGGCCACCTCACTCTCGAGGCGCCCTCGCAACCAGCGGGACGTAACGGACGCCAGGCTGCGCACGTTCAAGATCCCCAAGCGGTACGTCACGTACGCCCAGTAGATCCGCAACAGGTCGCCCAGGTCCATCAGCCCGTGGCGCCTCAGGTAGCCGATGTACAGGGTCCCGGACTGAACGCGCAGCAGGGTCCCGTCGACGTCGAAGAAGGCAGCGACCCGCCTGGTAGGCTCCCCCTCAGACACGCTCGACGGCAAGGGCGATTCCCTGGCCACCGCCGATGCACAGCGAGGCAACGCCGAGCCGAGCTCCCCGGTTTTTCATCGCGTACAGCAGCGTCACCAGGATTCGCGCCCCGCTAGCACCAATCGGATGGCCGAGTGCGATCGCCCCTCCATTGACGTTGACTTTTTCGGGATCGAGCTTGAGCTCAGCCAGCACCCCCAGCGACTGGGCAGCGAAAGCCTCATTCAGCTCCCAGAGATCTACCTCTTCCTTGGCAATGCCAGTGCGCGCCAACAGCTTTTCCACCGCCGGCCACGGCCCCATCCCCATGATCGCCGGATCGACCCCGGCGCTGGCGACGCCACGGATCACTGCCAGCGGCTCGAGTCCGCGCTGCTTCGCTCGCTCCTCGGACATCACGACGAGCGCTGCCGCTCCGTCGTTGATGCCGGAAGCATTGCCCGCCGTTACCGTTCCGTCTTTCTTGAATGCAGGACGCAGCTTGGCGAGCCGCTCGAGTGTGGTGTCCGGCCGCACATGCTCGTCCTTGTCGAAGACGATCGGGTCCCCTTTTTTCTGGGCGATCTCCACCCCAAAGATTTCTTCGTCGAATGCGCCCGAGGCCTGCGCGGCAGCGGCCTTACGCTGGCTCGCTGCGGCGAACTCATCCTGTGCCTCGCGCGAGATTCCGTATTTCTCGGCGATGTTCTCTGCCGTGATGCCCATGTGGACCAGCGTGATCGGGCACGTCAGACCGTCGGCGATCATCGAGTCGAGCAGTTCGCCGTGGCCCATGCGGTAGCCGAAACGCGCCTTGGCGAGCAGGTAGGGAGCCATACTCATGTTCTCCATCCCACCGGCCACGACCACATCGGCATCCCCTGCGGCGACCGCCTGGCTCGCGAGCGCGACCGCTTTGAGGCCAGAACCGCACGCTTTGTTGACTGTGAAGGTCGGAACCTCCTTGGGAATCCCAGCACCGAGCGACGCGACGCGCGACGGATTGAGCCCCAGTCCCGCCGCAAGCACGTTGCCGAGAATGACTTCGTCGACTTCGCTGCCCTCCAGTCGTGCTCGCGCGAGCGCTTCTTTGACCGCTAGCGCACCCAGATCCGTCGCTTTGGTAGTGGACAACGCGCCGCCGAACGTTCCCACGGCCGTGCGGCACGCGCTGACGATTACTGCCTTGCGCAAGGTACTAACCTCCCCTCTTTTTCGTTCGAGCGACCGGTAGCCGCTGCCTTGCCGGCCTCACCCGCTGCGCGGTGCGATGTTGGCCCGCACCCACTCGATGATCTCTTGAGTGCTGGCCCCCGGCGTAAAGATCTCCTTGATGCCCAGGCGCTTGAGTTCGGCAGCGTCGTCGTCGGGAATGATTCCACCGCCGAACACTGGAATGTCCTCGGCCCCTTTCTCCTTTAGCAACTCGAGCACTCGAGGGAACAGCGTCATGTGCGCCCCGGAGAGAATCGACAGGCCGATGGCGTCGACATCCTCCTGAATCGCCGCCTCGACGATCATCTCGGGCGTCTGGTGAAGCCCCGTATAGATCACTTCGAACCCTGCGTCTCGCAGCGCGCGTGCGATGATTTTGGCGCCCCGGTCGTGCCCGTCCAGGCCGGGCTTTGCGACGAGGATTCTCAACTTCTGCTCCGTCACCTGGCTTGCACCTCCCGAATCACCTGCTTACAGCCAGGCCGGGTCGCCGTAGGTGCCGAACACCTCGCGGAACACGTCCGAAATCTCGCCCACCGAGCAGTTCACGCGGACCGCCTCGATGATCGGGGGCATCAGGTTCGTGCCCTCCCGGGCGGCCCGCCGCACGCGATCGAGGGCTGCCCGAACGGCTCCGCCATCTCTCGACCGCTTGATCTCGGCAACCCGGCGCCGTTGTTCCTCCTCGACGGCCGGATCCACTCGCAGTGTTTCGATCCGCGTCGGCTCTTCGTCCATCGTATAGCCGTTTACGCCGACCGTAATGTACTCACCCGCATCCATGGCGCGCTGAAACGCAAAAGCCGCATCCGCAATCTCTTGCTGCGGATAACCCAGCTCGATCGCGCGCAGCATTCCACCGAGTTCGTCAATTCGGGCGATGATCGCGCTCGCCTCTTCCTCGAGGCGGTCCGTCAGCGCCTCGATCGCATAGCTCCCCCCGAGCGGGTCCACCGTATTCGTCACGCCCGTTTCCTCTGCGATGATCTGCTGGGTCCGCAGCGCCACGGTCACGGCCTCCTCGGAAGGAAGCGCCAGTACTTCATCCAGGGAGTTCGTGTGCAAGGACTGCACGCCCGCCAGAACCGCCGCCAAGGCCTGAATGGCGACCCGCACCACGTTGTTGAGCGGCTGTTGGGCCGTCAGCGAAACGCCGGACGTTTGCGCATGCGTGCGCAGCAAGCAGGCTCTGTCCGTTTTGGCCCCGAACCGCTCCCTCATGATCCGCGCCCACATTCGCCGCGCGGCGCGGATTTTTGCGATCTCTTCGAGAAAGTCGTTGTGGACGTTGAAAAAGAAGGAAAGCCGCGGCCCGAACGCGTCAACGTCGAGGCCGCGATCGACCGCGGCCTGCACGTACGCGATCCCGTCCGCCAGCGTGAAGGCGAGTTCTTGAACCGCCGTCGCTCCGGCCTCGCGGATGTGGTAGCCGGAAATCGAAACCGGATGCCATCGCGGGACTTCTTTGGTGCAAAACTCGATCATGTCCGTCACGATCCTGAGCGACGGCTCGGGCGGGCAGATCCACTCCTTCTGCGCGATGAACTCCTTGAGCATGTCGTTTTGGATCGTCCCACCGAGGTCCGCCCAGCGGCATCCCTGGCGCTCGGCGACAACCAAGTACATCGCGAGCAGGATGGAGGCCGTGCAGTTGACCGTCATCGACGTAGTGACTTGGTCGAGACGGATTCCCTCGAAGAGCGTCTCCATGTCGGCGACGGTCGAGACCGACACCCCCTCGCGGCCGACTTCGCCTCGCGCGCGCTCCGAGTCGGCGTCGTATCCCATTAGGGTCGGCATGTCGAAGGCGGTGGACAGCCCGTTCGATCCCTGGCTGAGCAGGTATTTGAATCGCCGGTTGGTCTCGCGAGCCGTGCCATAGCCGGCAAACTGGCGCATCGTCCACCGCTTGCCCCTGTACATCGTGCGGTAGACGCCGCGCGTAAATGGATACCGCCCCGGTTCGCCGATCTCGCCTCGAACGTCCTCGGGGCCGTAGACTTCCTTCAGCTCGAGACCCGAGATCGTCGAGAACCGCGGCTTGCCTCCTGCGTCCGCCCTCTTCTCCGCTGGCTTTGCCGTCATCGCCCAAGCTACTGCCGCCCCGCTCGCTGCCGGGGCCCACGCCTCCCAAAGACTGGCACACTAACTCAGCCGCCCCGCCGATGCCAAACGCGCACGTGGAGCTCAGTCGTAGACGGGCCGATAGTCGAAGCGATGGTGCGTCTCGAGCAAGCGGACGGTGCCGCTCTGCGATCGCATCACCACCGAATGGCTGATCGCACCTCCTTTGAAGAAGCGTACCCCGCGCAAGTACTCGCCATTTGTCACACCGGTCGCGGCGAACAGCACGTGGCCGCCGACCATGTCGTCGAGCGTCAGGATCCGGTCGATATCGCTCACCCCGCACTCGTAGAGCGCATTAATCTCCTGCTGGTTGCGGGGGGCGAACCGGCATTCCATTACACCCCCCATACACTTGATCGCCGCAGCCGATAGGACGCCTTGGGAGGCACCGCCGATCCCCATCAGCAAGTCCACGTCTGAGTCTTCGCGCGCAGCCGCCATCGCCGCCGCCACGTCGCCATGCGGAATCAGCCGTACCCGGGCGCCGGCCGCCCGCACTCGCTCGATCAGCTCGTCGTGGCGCGGGCGGTCGAGGATCATCACGCATAGATCCTCCACGTAGACGGATCGGACCTCGGCCAAGGCCCGTAGATTCTCCTCCGGACTCTTGGCCAGGCTCACAACGCCGCGGCCATCGGCTGAGGTGGCGATCTTCTCCATATACGTATTCGGGGGACACCGGAGGAAAGAGCCTTTGGTACCGAGCGCCATGATCGACATGGCGTTGGGGCCCCCAAGCGCGCAGCTCAGTCCGCCTTCGACCGGATCGACCGCAATATCGACCTCTTGTCCGGTGTTCCCCAACCGCGACCCGACCGCCAGCGGCTCGTCGGGACGCTGCTGGGGATCGCCGACAACGATCTCCCCTTGCACGCCGATGGACGGAAACGCTTTGCAAATCGCCTCGGCCGCCACCCGCTCGGGCGCCATCTCATCACCGCGCCCGCTTTCCCGTGCTGCCGCCAAAGCGGCCGCTTCCGTCACGCGAACGAGGTCGAGCGCAAGGTTACGTTCCATCCGCCTGTTGCCTCCGTCGGGATTTGGCTCGCTCGACTTCCGGCGCACCGGCGAGGAAGTGTTCGATCAGCTCGTGGCCTCGCTCGACGAACCAGCCACTCTCGCTCGCCGTCCTCTCGCTGAACGGCAGCCCACTCCCTTCTTGCACTCGCGAGTCGAAAATCACGAACGGTACCGGATCGGCCGTATGTGTCCGAACCGACACCGGCGTAGCGTGGTCGGGCAGTACCATAATTCGTACCGGCCCAATTCCGTCGAGCCCCTCCAGAATGGTTCCCAGTACCAGGCGATCCAGGTCTTCGATTGCGCGAACTTTGAGCGCCGCATCCCCCATGTGCCCGGACTCGTCGGGCGCCTCGACGTGAACGAACACCAAGTCGGCCTCTGCCAGCGCCTCCACCGCGTGGGCTCCTTTGCCGGCGTAGTTCGTATCGACGAATCCCGTGACGCCCGGAACCTCGATGCGCTCGAGACCCGCCAGCCGGCCGAGTCCCCCGACGACGTCGACTGCGGTGATCACTCCACCACGCAAGCCAAACCGCTCGGCCAGCGTTGGCATCGCCGGCCGCTTTCCCTGTCCCCACAACCACACATCCGTGACGGGTTTCTCGCCCCGCTCCGCTCGCCGGGCGTTGACCGGATGCCTGGCGATCACTTCCCGGGCTCGGGCCGCAATCTCGGCCAGCCGGTCGGCACCTTGACCGCGCGGTCGGTAACCCGCCACTGGCTTCCCCGTGATGTCATGTGGAGGTACCGTCTCGAGCGCAACGGGTCCACCGTGCCATATCATGACGTGGCGGTAGCTAACGCCGGCGTGAAACTCGATCTCCTCGGAACCGAGCTCCGACTGGATGGCCTCGATAATTTCTCTTGCGTCCTCAGTACTTACGTGGCCTGCCGTGAAGTCGTCCATGATTTCTTGGCCCGGCTCCCCAGCAAGCGTAACCAGGTTGCACCGGAAGGCCACGTCCTCCTCGCCCAGCTCGATCCCCATGCTCGCTGCTTCGATCGGCGACCGCCCAGTGTGGTAGCGCGCCGGATCGTAGCCGAGGATGCTCATCGTCCCTACGTCCGTGCCTGCCGGAAAACCAGGGGGAATCGTTTGCGCGAGGCCCAGCCGGCCGGCCGCGCTGAGGCGGTCCATGTTTGGCGTGCGGGCTTTCTCGAGTGGGGTGAGCCCACCGAGCTCCGGAATCGGATAATCCGACATTCCGTCGCCTTGAACGATGACGTACTTCATGGACGATCCAGCCCCATCACGGCCAGCGCTTGGTCGACGTTTGCCTCGATCTCGGTTGGTTCCGGACACACCTTCATCGCAGTATCCGGGTCTTTGAGGCCGTGGCCGGTGAGCGTGCAGACGACCGTGGATCCCGACGCCAGCCGGCCCTCGCGGGCGAGTTTGCGCAAGCCGGCGATCGAGGCCGCCGAGGCCGGCTCGGCAAAGACCCCTTCGGTCGCCGCAAGCATCTTGTACGCTTCGAGAATTTCTTCGTCCGTCACCGCCTCGATCACCCCGCCGGATTCGTCACGCGCTGCCTCGGCTTTCTTCCAGCTCACGGGATTGCCGATTCGAATCGCCGACGCGACCGTTTCCGGATGCTCGATCGGATGGCCCCGCACGATCGGCGCGGCTCCCGCTGCCTGAAACCCCATCATCCGCGGCAGGGCATCGATCCGGCCCGCTGCGTGGTATTCGCGATATCCCATCCAGTAGGCCGTGATATTTCCGGCATTGCCCACTGGAAGGACGTGGTACTCGGGAGCACGTCCGAGTACGTCGCAGACTTCGAAAGCGGCCGTTTTCTGGCCCTCGAGCCGGTATGGGTTGACCGAGTTGACCACGGTCACGTCGCGTGCCGCCGCAACACCCCGCACTACTTCGAACGCGTCGTCGAAGGAACCACGGACTGCCAGTACCACCGCCCCGTGCATGACGGCCTGGCTCAGCTTGCCGAGCGCGATGCTACCTTTGGGAACGATGACAAACGCACGAAGCCCGGCGCGTGCTGCGTATGCTGCAGCCGAGGCCGAGGTGTTTCCTGTAGAGGCGCAAATCACCGCCGGCGCTCCCGAAGCGACCGCCATTGTGATCGCAACGGTCATGCCGCGGTCCTTGAAGGAGCAGGTCGGATTGAGACCCTCGAACTTGAGGAACACGCGAACGTCCGCCCCCAAACTGGCGGCTAGGCGTGGGGCCTCGATCAGCGGCGTATTGCCCTCGAGCAGTGTAACCGGAGCTACTTCCCGCGGCACCGGCAAGTGCTCCCGGTAGTGTTCGATTACGCCCGGCCAGCTCATGACGCACCCTCGTTGCCAAGCGTTTCCTCAACCCGGATCACCACCGGCTTGCCCCGCGTCTCGCGCAGGCGCCCGATACGCGCCAGCGCTCTGTGAAGAGCCGCCTCGCGCGCGCGGTGCGTTCTCAGGACCACCGGAACGGTACCCCTTCTGGCGCGTTCGTGCTGCGCCACCGTTGCGATGCTAATCTTCTCGGACGCCAGCACGCTCGCGATTCGAGCCAGAACCCCCGGTCGGTCCGGGACCATAACACGGATGTAGTGCTCGTGGTACGTGTCCCCGATCGGCACCACCCGCGCTCGCTCGAGCTGCGCAGCGCTACGTCCATAAGCTGGCACCCGGCTTGCCTTGCCGTCGACGAGCGTGCGTGCGGCTTCGATCACATCCGCAAGCACGGCCGTTGCCGTCGGCATCATTCCCGCCCCCTGTCCGTAATAGATCGACGTTCCGAGCGCCTTTCCCCGCAAGCACACCGCATTGAAGGGACCGGAGACCTGGGACAATAGGTGGGAGTTCGGAACCATCGCCGGATGGACCCTCGCCTCGACGCCGTTGGCCGTGTCCCGAGCAACCGCCAGCAACTTGATCGTGTAACCGAGCTCGCGCGCGTAGGCGATATCGACGGTCGAAATGTGCCGGATTCCCTCGACGTGGACTGAGCTCGCGCGAATTTTTTTTCCGAATGCCAGGGCGACGAGAATCACCAGTTTGTGCAGGCTATCGTAACCGTCCACGTCGTAGGTGGGGTCCGCCTCGGCAAGCCCAAGCTGCTGCGCGCGGGCCAAAACGTCGGTAAACTCTCCGGCGCCCTTTGCCATCTCGCTCAAGATGTAGTTGGCCGTTCCGTTGACAATCCCGTAGACCTCGAGGTTGCGGTCGCCGGCCAGTGCCTCCCGGAGAACACGCAGGATGGGGATGCCGCCGCCCACGCTAGCCTCAAAGCCGAACGCCACGCCCGCGCGCTCGGCCGCGCGCGCCAGCGCGGGCCCATACTCCGAGAGCAACGCTTTGTTCGCCGTCACGACGCTCTTGCCCGCCGAGATGGCTTCCTCGATGAAAGAGCGCGCCGGTTCGATGCCACCGATCAGCTCCACCACGATGTCTACCTGCGGATCGGCAATCAGGCGGCGAGCGTCTCGAATCAGTACCCCGGCGGGAAGCCGTACCCCGCGATCGCGCCGCGTATCCAAGTCAGCAACGCGCACCAAGCGGATGGGAAATCCGAGACGCCGCTGGATCTCCCGGTGGCGATCCCTGAGGAGCCGAACGGTTCCCGTCCCAATGGTCCCGAATCCGATCACGCCGACGCCCACGCCGCGCCGGCGGACATCCTCGAGCTGCACTCGTCCTGCCACCTCAGCCGTTCCTCCTACCCGCCGCGATTGCCAGCGCCCTGCGGATGCCGCGCGCCGCTTGTCGGATCCGATGCTCGTTTTCGATCAACGCAAAACGCACGTACTCGTCTCCGTACGGGCCGAACCCGATTCCCGGGGATACCGCCACCTTGCCCTCCGTGAGCAGGAGCTTCGAGAACTCGAGCGAACCCATTGCGCGCAGCGGCTCGGGAATTCTAGCCCACACGAACATCGTCGCCTTCGGGGGATCCACCTCCCACCCGGCCCGGGCCAGGCCACGAATCAGAGCATCGCGGCGGGATCGGTACATCTCGCGAATCCGTTCAACACATTCCTGCGGCCCGTTGAGCGCGTGAATCCCAGCAATCTGGATCGGGGTGAACATCCCGTAGTCGTAATACGACTTGAGGCGCGCCAGCGCCGCAATCATCTCCTTGTTGCCGCACACGAAACCGACGCGCCACCCCGGCATGTTGTAGGACTTCGACAGGGTGTAGCACTCGACGCCCACGTCGCGAGCGCCCTCGACTTCCAAGAAGCTCGGCGCCTTGTACCCGTCGAACGTTAGCTCGGCGTAAGCATTGTCGTGGACGACCAGAAAGTCGTGCTCCTTGGCCAAAGCGACGATCTTGCGGAAAAACTCGACCTCCACCACCTCGGTCGTGGGATTCGACGGGAAGTTGATCATGAGCATTTTGGGCTTTGGCCAAGTTTCGCGGATCGCAGCGGTCAGAGCTTCGAAGAAATCCTGCCCGGGAATGAGCGGCACGTGGCGCAGGTCTCCGCCCGCGATGATGACCGAGTACTGGTGGATCGGATAGGTCGGCGAGGGACACAGCACGACGTCGCCCGGCCCGATCGTTGCCAGCACGAGATGGGCGATCCCTTCCTTGGATCCCATCGTGCAGATCACCTCGGCGTCCGGATCTAGCTCGACTCCCCATTTTCGGCGGTACCAGTCAGCAACGGCCACGCGCAGCTTGTAGATACCCCGCGACACCGAGTAGCGGTGGTTCTGGCCTTTGCGGATTGCCTCGATGGCCTTGTCGACAATGTGGGGCGGCGTTGGCTGGTCCGGGTTGCCAAGACCGAAATCGATTATGTCTTCGCCGCGACGCCGCGCTTCACGCTTGAGATTGTCGACGATGCTGAAGACGTACGGCGGCAGCCGCTCGATGCGCGGAAACTCCTTGCTCATCGGGCGGCTCCGGCTGCCGAATAAAGCGACTCGGCCCGGTACGATGAGCGAACCAACGGCCCGCACGCGACTTCGCGAAAGCCTAAGTCGCGCGCTTCCTGCTCGATCTCTTCGAACTCCCTAGGGGCCAGGTAGCGGGCCACCGCACGCTGGCGGCGCGTTGGACGCAAATACTGGCCGACCGTGACTAGATCGCAGCCCGCCTCACGTAAGTGTCGCAGGGCGGTGCGAAGCTCTGTTCTTGTTTCTCCCAAACCCACCATGAGTCCGCTTTTCACCAATCCCCCGCCCTGGGAGTCTAGCCGGCGCCGGGCTTCCGCTAGAACCTGCAGCGAGCGGCGGTACTGAGCTCGACTGCGCACGAGCGGGGTGAGCCGCTCGACCGTCTCGAGGTTGTGGGCGAAAACGTCGGGCTGCGCCTCGACCACGGCGGCGATCGATTCCTCGCGCCCGCCGAAATCCGGCGTCAGGACCTCCACCCCCGCACCCGGAAGGCGCCGCCGTACCGCCGCGATTGCCGCCGCAAACGCACCTGCTCCCCCGTCCGCGAGATCATCACGACATACCGACGTTAGCACCACATAACGGAGGCCTAGGCGCGCGGCTTCCGCCGCCACCCGTTCCGCTTCTCCCGGATCGACCGGCTGCGGGCGGCCGGCCGCCACCGAGCAGAACCGGCAACTGCGGGTACACCGGTCCCCGAGCAGCATGAAGGTGGCGGTCCCGCGCTCGAAGCATTCGCCAAGATTGGGGCACCGCGCTTCCTCGCAGACCGTCACTAACCCGCTGCGCCGCAGGCGCCGCTTGAGCGCGTCTCCCCTAGAAAGGCGGGACACGCGATTCTTAGCCCATGCCGGCAGTCGCTCGCAGGAACTCGGTGGACGATTCACGCGCGGATCCAATTCCGGGGTCGAATGTTCTTTATATAGGCGAACGCTTTCGGCGTTCAAACGGCGGCCTCAGCCGATCTCGGCCAGGCGCAAGCGATCGCCCCAGCGGCGCTCGATCGCCCGCCGCAGTTCTTGCGACTCTGGCCGTTCGAGCTTCGGATCCAACGCCAGCCACCTGCGTGCCTCCTGATGGGCCAGCGTTAACAACTCGGCATCGCGCACGAGGTTTGCCGCCCGAAAGGACGGGATCCCAGACTGTTTCGTGCCGAGGTACTCGCCTGGCCCGCGCAGGCGGAGATCCGCTTCCGCTACTTCGAACCCGTCGTTCGTGCGCTCCATGACCCGCAACCGCTCCAGGGCCTCGGGCGTCTGGCCCGGATCGGCAACCAAGCAGCAATACGCCTCTCCGCCTCCGCGGCCGACTCTTCCGCGGAGCTGGTGCAGCTGAGCAAGACCGAAGCGCTCGGCGTGCTCGACCACCATGATCGAGGCGTTCGGAACGTCGATGCCAACCTCGATCACACTGGTTGCTACGAGAACGTCAATCTCCCCGTCTTTGAAGCGCCGCATGACAGCGTCCTTCTCTTCCGGGCGCATGCGCCCGTGAACCAAACCCACCCGCGCGTGGCGAAACGGGCCGCTTTGCAGGCGCTGTGCCATCGTGGTCGCATCAGCCAGGTCCATCTTTTCCGACTCTTCGACCAGTGGATAGACGATGTAGCACTGGCGTCCCTGCCTCACGGCCGCTGCCATCCGCTCGTACAAGTATTCCCGGCGCTGAACCGGCACGACCCGGGTCACCACGGGCTGCCGCCCGGGCGGCATTTCGTCGAGGAACGACACGTCGACGTCGCCATACAGGGCGAGCGCCAGCGTTCTCGGAATCGGTGTCGCCGACAGCATCAAAACGTCGGCGACTTGCCTGCCGGCCTCCTGCTGGCACACGGCGTCGCGCAAGGCAGCGCGTTGGAGGACCCCAAAGCGATGCTGCTCGTCGATGATCGCCAACCCCAGGCGAGCAAAGCGAGTGGCATCCTGAATCAGGGCGTGGGTACCGACCAGTAGGTCTACCCGCCCTGCTGCGACTTGTTCGCGCACAGCCTGCTGCTCCGGCGGCCGCATGCTGCCCGTCAGCAATGCCACCCGCAAACCCGCACGGTCTGCCCAGCCGCTGAGGGTAGCGTAGTGCTGCTCGGCGAGCAGCTCGGTCGGGGCCATCAATGCTGCTTGGCAGCCGGATGCGGCGGCTTGAACGGCAGCCGCAAACGCTACCACGGTTTTGCCG
>CAYZHO010000002.1:0-63346 GCA_964478045.1 uncultured Myxococcales bacterium
TTACCCACCGCTACCGCAAACCCCACGAATTCAGTTTCTGGCCACGTACAGCAGTGAAGAGGATATCGTTCACAAGGGTGGAGGCTTCCAGGAGTTCATTCTCGGTGAAACGCGCTACCGCGAACTCGGAAAAGTCTACGGCGTGGCTCTCGACCACGGCGAACTGCTGATCTGCGACACCCGGGCCGGTGCCGTCATCGTATTCGACATTCCCAAGGGCGAGGTTCGCTTCATCGGCGACCGCGCGCCGGGAAAGCTCGTCAAACCTGTCAACATCTTCGTCGACCCGGCCAACCGAGACCGCTATGTCGTCGACACGGGCCTCAAGCGCATCGTCGTTTTCGATCGCCAGGGGCGCTATTTGCGCGCAATCGGAGACCCGGAGAAGTGGAAGCCATCGGACGTCGCCATCCGCGGAGACCTCGTTTACGCCACGGACCTCGAGAATGGCCAAGTGGTGGTCTTCGACAAGGAAAGCGGCGCAGAGCTGAGGCGGATCTCGCAGCGCGGCGACGGACCGGGTGACCTTTTCTTCCCCACGAACCTTGCCTTGGACACGGAGGGAAACATTTACGTTTCCGACACCGGCAACTTCAGGGTCCAAAAGTTCAGTCCCGACGGCCGGCACTTGATGCAGTTCGGCTCGCTCGGCCGGGGCCTCGGCCAGTTCGCCCGGCCGAAAGGAATCGCTGTGGATCGCGCTGGCCGCCTCTACGCCGTCGACGCGGCGTTCGAAAACGTTCAGATCTTTGCTCCCGACGGCAAGCTACTGTTGTTTTTTGGCGAACCCGGTGCCCACCCCGGCGCGATCAACATGCCGGCCAAGGTAGTCGTAGACTACGACGACGTGGACCTATTCGCCGATCGCGTGGCTCCCGGCTACCAGATCGAGCACCTCATTATCGTCACCAGCCAGTTCGGCGTGAATAAGGTCAACGTTTACGGATTCCTCAAACAGCCAAGCGGGGAAAAGTGACACCCGAGGATGCTCGGACAAGGCACAATGGATTGAGGGAGGACAAAGACAACGTCAAGGAGGAAAGCCGGCGGTGCCGCTCGCCGGTTACGAGGACCGATGGTTTCGCTTCCGTTTCGCTCGCGAATACTGACAACTGTTGGCGTTCGTTCGCTGCTTGGGCGGGGCGCCAAGACCACCGTCCTGCTAGCGGCGAGCGCTTGTCTGCTCGCAAGCGCTCGCGCCGGGCAGGCGGCCGCGCCCGCAACGGTCGACCCGACCGCGCCGTGCGTCACCTCGAATTGTCACACGAAGCAAGTGGCGGCCAAGAAGCTCCATTGGCCTGGCTTTGCCGCCGATTGCCGGGCCTGCCACAAGCAAAAGGGAAACCGCCATCGCTTCGCGCCGGCTGGCGGCGAGGCCGCGTGCCTGGAATGCCACGAAGATGTGGGCAAGGCCATCGCTACCAGCAAATACACGCATGCCACAGCGAAGGAAAAGAAGTGTTTCGACTGCCATCAGCCGCATGGTTCCGAGGCCGGCGGCCTGCTCAAAACGAAGACGCAAGCTGAACTTTGCTTCGGCTGCCATGAGGACAAGAAGAAACGGATCCTCGGGGCAAAGTATCTGCACGGACCCACCGAGCAAGGCGCGTGCAGCATGTGTCACGATCCGCACGCCGGCAAGAACCGGAAATTCGTTATAAAGAGCACCCCGGATCTGTGTTTCGACTGCCACGAAGACTTTGCCGCGGCCTGGGAGGAAGCCAAGTACCACCACGACGACCCGGACTGCATCGACTGCCACAATCCTCACGGCGGGCCTGAAAGGCGCATGCTGTTCGCCCAAGGCCGCGAGCTGTGCGGAGAGTGTCACGACGACGTCGTCGGCGTGGTCGAGCGCGCGCCCGTCGACCACGCGCCAGCCAAGACGGGACGCGAGTGCCTGAACTGTCACACGCCTCACGCCTCGAACGCCAAGCCGAACCTGCTGAAACCGCAGCGCGAGCTGTGTCTCGGCTGCCACGACAAGCAAGTCGAGACGAACGACGGCAAGCGGCCGTTGATGAACATCAAAGCGCTTCTCGTCACCAGCCAGAACTGGCACAAGCCGATTCGGGAGTCTTTCTGTACCGGCTGCCATCGCCCGCACGGGAGCAAATACTTCCGCATTCTCAAGAAGCCGTTTCCGCCTACTTTCTACAGTCCGTTCGATCCAAAGAACTACGCTCTGTGTTTCTCGTGCCACGAACAGACCATCGTGCGCGACCCGAAGACCAGATCGCTCACGAACTTCCGGGACGGCGATCGCAACCTCCACTATCTCCACGTCAACAAGAAGGAACGGGGCCGTACTTGCCGCGCCTGCCACGAG
This sequence comes from uncultured Myxococcales bacterium, assembly GCA_964478045.1. Lineage (GTDB taxonomy): Bacteria > Desulfobacterota > Binatia > UBA1149 > SPBQ01 > CAZQYE01. The sequence continues at coordinate 2,330 of CAYZHO010000002.1, forward strand.
GTACACGCAAGCAGGAATCCGTACCACATTCGCGACGAGGTTCCCTACGGGAAGTGGATGATGCCGATCGGATACCAAAAGACGGCGACCGGCGGTAGTTGCGATCCCGGCTGCCACGACCGCCGCACCTACGACCGTGAGAAAAAGTAAGGCAGAGGGCCGTTGCGTCCCGCGGCAGGCGGGGCCTCTGCTTGTCGCCCTCGCTGCCTGCCTTGTGCTTCGCGCGGCCGGAGCGGCGGCAGCCGAGCAACGCCCCTCCCTGCCCCCTTTGACGCTTGCACGTGTGGGTGGGGGCAGTCTGCGCGTGGAATCCTTGAAGGGCAAGATAGCCGTCTTGGCCTTCTGCCGCACTGGCCAGTCCTACTCTGAACACGTTCTCAACGATCTTCGTGCTCTCGCCCGGGAACTTGCAGAGGAAGCCACCGTGGTTGCGGTCTTTTCGGGCGAAACCCAAGCAGCGGACCTCGAAGAGCTCAAGAAGACCCTAGCGCTACCGTATCCGATCGTCCTCGACCCGCAGTGGAAGCTTTACTCGGCGTTCGGCATCGTGGCGCGACCGACCGTTTGGATCGTGGACCGTTCCGGTACCGGCCGCTTCGAGATAGCCGGCTACCACAGGGACCTGCAGACAATCGTACGGGCCGATGTCGACTTTCTCGCTGGCCGAATCAATGAAGAAGAGCGCAAGGCGCGCGCGACGCCCCAAGCGGCACCCTCGTTCGCGGGAACCGCAGGGGCATCGGTCCGGTACAGGCTGGCCAAGCGGCTGCTCGAAGCCGGCAAGAGGCAGGCTGCAAAACGGCAGTTCGAGCTGGCTTGGCAGGAGGATCCGCCGTCTGCCCGAGCCGGGGTCGAGCTGGCCCGGATGCTGCTTGAAGACGGCAAAGTGAGCGAGGCCCTTTCGATCCTCGACAAAGCCTTACCCATGATCCCCAGCGATCCCTTGGCATTGGGCACCAAGGGGTTGGCCCTTCTCGAGCAGGGCCGCAAGGAGGATGCGGTGAGGTTGCTCGAGCAAGCGGTTGAATCAGGAAGCAGCGAACCGGTCTTTTTCTACCGGCTCGGCCGTGAACTCGAAGACCGGGGCGAAACCGGTAAGGCGTGCCGCTACTTCCGCCGGGGCTTCGAGATCCTGCTCGAGCGCAGCGGCGAGCAGGTGAGGTGAGTGGATGCACAGCCCCCGCCCAAAGCGAACGATCAGCGCTCGGCGCGCGGCCGCCGGTTTCTTGCTAGCCCTTCTGCTCTCGGTTCCCGCCTGCACCACGCCCGAGCAACAGCTGTGGTGGAAGATGACGTTCTTCGACGGCGTTCCACCACCCGGACACGAAAAACTGGCGGAGGAAGAGCGCGAAGAGCGCGAGATGACGCCAGCGGCTCGGGCACTGGCGGCGCTGCGCGAAGCCAAACACCAAATTTCGCGACATGGCCCGTACGCGCAGAAGAAGTGCTCGCAGTGCCACGCCAGCGAATACTCCAATCGCCTCAAAGCCCGGCCGCCGGAGTTGTGCTACCGCTGTCACGAAGTCGAAAGCTTTCCCGGAAAGTACCGGCACGGCCCTTTCCGGGCCGGGCTTTGCCTGGCTTGTCACGACCCGCATAGTTCGCCGAACGAAAAGCTGCTGCTGGCCGGGCGGGAAGAACTCTGCAGGACGTGCCACGACGCAACGACGTTCGCCCGTATCGACGAGCACGTCGCGCGCTACGGTGCCGATTGCCTCGCCTGCCACCGGCCGCATGCCGGCCCGCGGCCGAAGATGCTCCGGGAGGATGCCAAAACGTCGTGACGGGCGGAGCGGAAAGAGCTGCGCGCTGGCTTGCCAGCCCCGGGGGGTGGACGGCGGCTGCGGTCGTGGCGCTCCTTCTCGCCACGTGCCCGGCCCATGCCCAGCGCTACCGGTACCGGAGGGAACCGTTTGCGCCGCTCCGGCTGACGCGGATCTGGGGTCGCGTCGAGTTGGGCGTACGCGGAGAACGCGAGCGGCGAGCGCGTCCTAACCAGGGCACGTCGTGGTACTCTGAGGAACTCGAGTTCGACGAGCTCGTCCGGCTCGACCTCAACGGGTACTCGTACCACCCTCGCTTCCTCCGATTCCACGTCGGTCTGGAAACCCAAGCCCTCGAGCGGCCGATCAATCGCGGGAGCGACGTCTTTCTGGTCGGCGGAGGCACGCGCTTGTTCTTCGGAGGAGACTGGCGCTTTACCTTCCTCGAGCGGCATCCTTACAACCTCTCTCTGTTCGGAAACAGCTCCGAGCGAGACGTGGAGCGGTCTTTTGCCCGGACGTTTCGCGAGCGCTCGCTGGTCTACGGGGCAACCTCGCACATCCGCAAGGGCCCGATTCCTCTTACTCTTAGCTACCAGCGCTGGTCGCGAAAGCGCCGCGATCCTGCCCTGACGATCACCGAGGAAGGTGACGACGCCCTCGTCCGCGGGCGCTACGACATCGGGCCGCGGTCGCGCGGGTCCCTCGAATACCGGTATCGTACGGACGACATCACCGAGCGGGGGCTCGAGCTAACGCGCCACGAAGTGCTGGCCACGAATACCACCGCACTGGCCGGGAATCGGCGCAGGCGCTTTTACGGCTCCGTGCGGCTCTATCAGCAAGAAAACAACCGGACGACGCCAGCCGCTGCGGGCCCGCTCTTTCGAACGCGCGAGGCCTTCGTGTTCGGCAACCTCAACTGGCAACACACGCGCAACGTCTCGACCTTCTACCACTCCGACCTGCAGTTTACGGACACGGGAGGACAAAGCGCCACCGTGTGGAACGGCAGCGCGTCGATCAGCCACCAGCTCTACGAGAGTCTGACCTCGACAGCGGAAATATACTCGAGCATCGAAGACGGTGACTTTGGCTTCACGGGCTTCTACGGTGGCCGCCTTACGGAAACCTACGTCAAAAAGCTCGGCTCTTGGGGCCGCTTGAGCGTCAATCTCGCGGCCTTCGGCGAACTGCGCGACCGCAATCCAAAAGCAGAAGTCGGCCAGGTGTTCGACGAAGCGATCACGCTTTCCAATGCGCCCGTTGCGCTTTCCAAGCCAGACGTAGTAGCCGACAGCATCGTGGTTACGGACTTGTCCGGCGGCATCGTCTACGAGGAAGGCACGGACTACGTGGTGCTGGTTACCGGCCGCATCACGCAGATTCAGCGGCTCGCGACCGGGGCCATCGCCGACGGCGAGACCGTGCTGGTCGACTACCAGTTCGAAGTGGTGCCCGAAAGTAACGTCTTGGCCTCGGGCTTGAACCAAAACACCTCGATCTCAATCGGCGACTTCTTCACCATCTACTTTCGCTCGACGAACAACGGCCAGCAGCTTCTTGCCGGCACGCCCGAGGTCCGCCTGGAGTCCTACGACGGGTATGCCGTGGGCGCGCGCAGCACTTGGTGGTGGACGACAACGACCGTCGAATACGAAACCGTGCGCTCGTCGTTCGTTAACTACCACAGCATCTACGATACGTTTACGATCGCCATGCCGAGCTCGTTTCGACTGCGAGGCCACGCCGGCGTTTCCTACCGCTTCCAGGACTTCACCGACTCGGGCGAAACCGTCGAGCGGATCACGGGAATCTGGGGAGCGATGGCACGGTTCTGGGACTTGGGCGTGGCAACGCTCGACGGCGAATACCAGCGGGAACGCTGGACCGGGCGGACGACGGACAACGACCTCGACGGATTCGGTATTCACGCCCGAGTTACCTACCCGTACCGCGACCTCGAGTTCGAGCTGGATGGAAGAGTTTCGCGGATCACGCAGCGCGGCGAGGACGAAGACCGCGACCGCCTCGTCCTGCGCGTGCGGCGGCGGTTTTGAGCGGTGGTGGCTCATAGCACAATGGCGGCCGGACCCGCGGTTAAGGGCGAACCGGCCGGCTCGTTGCAGGACGGTTCAGAACAGAGCGTCGGAGGCCAAAAATGAGGCACCGCAGCGAAAGGCGCCCAGGGCAAGCGCGGTATCCGGCCGGAGGCCGGGTGCTTGCGCGTTCGATCGCGTTGATTGTGACGCTCGCCGCAGCGGCCGCAGCCTGCGCCCCTTCCCGCGCGCCGCGGCCGCCGTGGAACCAGCCGGCGGAACACTTGCGCTGGCCGCTTCCGCCGGAGCCGGAACGGATCGCGTATGTTGGAAGCCTGAGCTCGGGCGACGATCTGCCCGCCGCGCGCCGGTCCCTGGCACGGCTCACCTCATGGATGGCGGGCCGAAAGCCGCGGAACATGGTCAAACCGATCGCTGTCGCCAAGAACTCCCGCGACCTGCTCGTCGTGGCAGACCCGGCGATCCCTACGGTCCACTTCTTCGACTTGCGCCGCAACCGCTACGATCGTCTGTCGCGCAAGGTCGCTTCCCGCATCTTGTCCCCAGTCGGAGTAGCGGTGGCTGATGACGGCACCGTGTTCGTGAGCGACTCGGTCAAAGCCAAGGTGTTTGTGCTTCGCGGGCCGGACGAAATCGAGCGAGTAATCGGAGAGACGGTCCTCCAGCGGCCAACGGGCCTGGCCTTGTCTGCCAGCGGCACGCGCCTGTACGTCGTGGACACCCTAGCGGGACAGGTGGTGGTATTCGACCGGGAGGGCAGAGAGATCGGGCGCTTCGGGGCGCGCGGGACGGGCCCCGGATCGCTCAACTTCCCGACCTACGTAGCCGTGGCACCGGACGGCCGCGTCCTAGTGTCGGACTCCCTAAACTTTCGGGTGCAAGTTTTTTCGCCCGACGGTCGCTACCTCGGGGCTTTCGGCCGGCCGGGCAATGCGGCAGGCACGTTTACCCGCCCGAAGGGAATCGGCGTGGACCGCTTGGGGCACGTCTACGTCGTCGATGCCGCTTTCGAGAACGTTCAAATGTTCGATGATCAAGGACACCTGCTCCTAGCGTTCGGAAGCAGCGGCACGGGCGCTGGCCAGTTTACGCTGCCTGCCGGAATTTGGGTGGACCAGCGCGACGATACGATTTGGGTCGCCGACTCGTACAACCAACGGGTACAAGCTTTTCGTCTGGTGGGGTACCAACGATGAAAACGCCGTGCCTGCGACGAATTCTGCCGCTGGTGTGGGCCGCGCTCCTGGCCGCTACGCCCGCGCCCGCGCAGATCCTCGGAACCAAGCACAACCTGTCGGCCAGCGGCCCTGGACCCATCAAGGCGTTCGGCGAAAACGAGATCTGCATCTTCTGCCATACGCCGCACAGCTCGGCCGCCTCGACTCCGCTTTGGAATCGCGTGTTGCCGACGCTCGTTTACACGCCGTACTCGAGCTCGACGCTCGAGGCGAGCACCGGCCAGCCGACCGGCTCCTCCAAACTGTGCTTGAGCTGCCACGACGGAACGATCGGCCTCGGCATGGTGCTCAGCCGCAGCACTCCGATCGCGGTGACGGCCGAGCTGAGCGGCCGCGCCAAGCTGACGACGGACCTGTCGGACGACCACCCGGTCTCGTTCGTCTACGACTCGGCGCTGGCAGCGGCCGATGCGGAGCTAGTGGATCCCGGCTTGCTCCCCTCCCACGTCCGGCTCGACCCGGACGGCCAAATGCAGTGCACGAGCTGTCACGATCCTCACTCCGACCGCTACGGCAAGTTTCTCGTTGCCGACAACGTGTTTTCCGCACTGTGCACCACATGCCACGACAAAATCGGGTGGGCGGCCAGCTCTCATGCCACATCGCCGGCCACCTGGGACGGAACCGGTTTGGATCCTTGGCCCTACACAGACTGGGCGACGGTCGCCGAAAACGGCTGCCTCGGTTGCCACACCTCGCACATGGCCGGTTCGCCGCAGTGGTTGCTCACGCAAGCGATCGAGGAAGATACGTGTCTTGCCTGCCACGATGGCAGCGTTGCTTCGAAGAACATCGAGGCCGAACTGCGCAAGCCGTACCGCCACCCAGTGGACGCGCAGAGCGGCGTGCACGACCCGAACGAAGATCCGCTGCTGATGCCGCGACACGTCGAATGCCAGGATTGCCACAATCCCCACGCGGCACGGCACCTACCCGCTTCGGCGCCGGCTGCCAGCGGCGCCCTCGCCGAGGTCCCGGGCGTCTCTTCTTCGGGTGGCACGGTCGATCCGGCCAGTTACCAGTACGAAGTGTGTTTCCGGTGCCATGCCGATAGTGCCAACGTCCCGCCGCCCTCGATCCCGCGGCAGATCCTCGAGCCGAACTTGCGCTTGAAGTTCGACCTGTCGAATCCTTCGTACCACCCGGTGGAAGGCCCGGGTCGCAACTCTTCGGTTCCGAGCCTGATCGCCCCGCTCACTACTTCGTCCGTGATCTACTGCACGGATTGCCACGCCAACGACTCCGGTCCTGGCACGGGCGGCACCGGACCGGCCGGACCGCACGGATCCAACTGGGAGTTCTTGCTCGAACGCGAGTATCGGACAGCAGACAACACTAGCGAGAGCTATCAGGCCTACGCTTTGTGCTACAAGTGCCATGCCCGCACGAGCATCCTCGCCAACCAGTCGTTCAAGGAACACAAGAAGCACATCCAAGGGGAGAAGGCCCCGTGCTCAGTGTGTCATGACCCGCACGGGATCAGCATCACCGAGGGAACCCCAGTGAACAACACGCACTTGATCAACTTCGACACGAGCATTGTACAGCCCGACCCCAAGACTGGCCGGCTCGAGTTCCAAGACGACGGCACGCGCAAGGGACGGTGTTACCTGCGCTGCCACGGCGAGAACCACTCGCCGAAGACTTACTGAAGAAGCGACGCCAGCACGCTTACGCCCAGGGACGCTCGCGCCGCCGCTTCACGGGCTCGAGCTCGATGCGCGTGCCGCGGTCGTTCATTCCCGGCTCGCCCATGATCATGAGCGGCTGCAAGTGGTAGTAGCCGCCCGCCAACTGGATCGGGTTGAGCGGGGTTGCAACAATCGACTGGTGGGAGCGCCTGTGCTTGAACTGGTGCGGCTCCCACGCGTGGTAGACCGCCACCTGCCCGGGCCGCATGGACGGCGCGATCTTCGCCTCGACCTCGAAGCTGCCCAGGTCGTTTCGAACGCGCACGAGATCGCCGTCTTCGATTCCGCGTTCGGCCGCGTCGCGAGGATGGATGAACGCTACCGGCCGCCCGCGCTGCAGCCGCAGCATCAGCGGATTGTCGCGCCAGGAAGCGTGGATCGACCAGCGGGTGTGGCCGCCGGTCATCTTGAGCGGATAGTCGCCGCCGATCGGCGGGTTGTCCTTGTGTACGGGTAGAACCTCACCGAGCTCGCGGTAGAACGGGTGATCGATGTAGAACTGCATCCGCCGCGTGAGCGTCGGCCACGGCTGCTTGTCGCGCACGTGCCAAGTGTTGGCCGTAATCGTTTCGTTCGGTTCGATGTCGGTGGCGTTTCCGATGTTGACCGGGCTGCTGCCAAGCGCGGTAAAGCGGGCGAACCCCTTCTCCTTCAGTTCGTCCCACGTCACGCCGCCGAGGTTCGTGTTCACCTCGAGAAGGGCCCGCAGGAACTCTTCACCGTTTTCTTCCGTGTAGCGGCCGCCGTATGTCATCCGGTAATAGACTTGGTCGAGCCGGCGCTCTTTGCCGCTACGGTCCCGGAACGTGCGGATCCCGCGCTGCTTGGCGCGCTTCTCGATGTGCTTCATGAACAGGCAATGGATCGCCCAGTCTGACTTCGCCTCTCCAAGCGGCTCGACGGCTTTCGTCGTAACCTGGCAGAACGGCGCGTGAGGCGTGGCCCACGTGATGTCGTCGCGCTCGTACCAAGCGGCAGCTGGCAGCACGTAGTCTCCGTACAGTGCCGTCGTGCTCATTCGCCAGTCGACAACGACGAACAAGTCGAGGCGCGGCAAGAAGTTGTCGATCAGCTCCGGATAGCCCCGCACGCGCCGCAGGAAGTTGCCGCCGACCGAGAAGAAGATCTTGGGCTCTGTCTCGGGAACGACTTGCCATCCCTTTGCCTTGGCCTCGGCCAAGTACTCGGACATCTCGCGGGGCAAAGAGCGATCCCAGCGCTTGGCGCTTCCGGTGCGCGCTTGCATGCCGAACTGGTGGAAAAACAGGGGCGACGGCACGAAACCGCCACGCCGGTACTCCTCCCGGGCCTGTTCGACGAGGAACATCTCCCAGGTCTTCCCCTCGGCCTTTGCCTTTAGGATGGCCGGGGCCTTTTCCACGCCGAGTGCGATCATGCCGAGCTTGAGCGGCATCACGGGCGCCACTCCAGCCGCCTCGGGCGCTTCGACCGTCAGCCACGGGAAGGCGTTCATCCCCGCTCCTTTCTTGCCAATGTGGCCGCATAGGGCGAGGACGAGGATCTGCGCCCGCTCCATTTCCATGCCGTGGTAGTACTTCGAGAAGTTCGACTCGGTCATGATCGTCGCCGCGCGCGCTCGCCCGATCATTCGGGCGAGCTTGCGAATGAGCGACGGCGGCGTGCCGGTCACCTTGGCTGCTTCTTCGGGCTTGTAGCGGGCCAAGTGACGGCGCAGCCGCGCGAACACCGGTTCCACGGTGACCGGGCCGTCGGCCGTGCGGACCGTGAACTCTCCTTCGAGCGCCGGACGCCGGCCGCCAAGTTCGAGGGAGCGCCGCGGAGCCGGTTCGACGCGGTCGGCCGCTTCGTCGAAGAAGTAAAAGACGTCGTCCGCACCTCCTTTGGTGAAGTCCCGCTCCCGGAGCAGGAGCCCGTTGTCCTTGCGCACAAGCAGCGGCAAGTCGGTCTGTTCTCGGACGAAGTCCCGGTCGAAGAGGCCTTCCTCGATGATCACGTGCGCCAGCGACAGCCCAAGCGCCGCGTCGGTTCCCATCTCGACCGGGACCCACAGATCCGAATGGATCGACGACGCACTGTAGTCCGGCGCGATCGTGACGACCGTTGCGCCATTATAGCGCGTCTCGGTCAGGAAGTGCGCGTTCGGAATCTGCGTGTAGATCGGATTGCCGCCCCAGATCAGTACCAAGTCCGAGTAGAACCAATCGTCCGCCGAGCTCGCGTAGCAGATCTTCCCCGTTGTAACCGCCGCACCGGGATGGTGGTCGCCGATCTCGGCGTTCGCGTCGAGCATGATACTGTCGAGGACGAAGTTGTTGCGGACAACACCGACGCCGTGGCCGCCGTTCGTAAAGGAGGTGCCGAAGTCCCAGTAGATCGAGCCAGGTCCGTCGGTGACCAGCACGTCGATCATCCGGTCCGCGATGTCGTCGAGCGCTTCCTCCCAGCTCACCCGTTTCCACCGTCCTTGACCGCGCCGCCCGACGCGCTTGAGGGGGTGCGTGATACGCCCCGGGTCGTACATGCGGTGGCTATAGCAGCCTCCTTTTTGGCAACCGCGCGGATTGTAGTCGGGAACGTCCGCGTTGGTCTGCGGGTAGATTCCAGCCTGTTCTTCGCGCAGAACCACCCCATCCTTGACGTAGACGTTCCAGTTGCAGCCGCGCTGGTACCAGCAGTTAACGTGATGGGTCCCCTTGGCCACGCGGTCCCACTTCCAGCGCTCCCTGTAGACGTCCTGCCACTTCTCGTAGCGGACGGGCACCGGCGCGCCCGCGTGGGCGAAATCCGCCCGGAGCACCAGCCGCCCGAGGGTAAGCCCGAGTGCAGCCGCTCCGGTAGCCTGCAAGAACTGGCGGCGAGTGAGTTTCGTGGAATCCGTCATACGCGCTCGACCTCCACGGTCGTACCCCGCGGCGTGTGGTGCGGGCCCGCAAACAAGAAGCGATAGTGAAGCTGCCCGTACTCGGTCATGTGCAGCGCCTTCCAGGGAGAAGGAACGGGTTGCTGGTTGCTCTTCCAATCCTTGAACTGGTGCGGCTCCCAGGCGTGATAAATGATCAATTGGCCCGGCTGCACGGCCGGACTGATCTTGGCGAGCATCTCGCACGAGCCGACGTCGTTGTACACCCGGACCCGGTCGTTGTCCCGTATGCCCCGGCGCTTGGCGTCTTCCTTGCTCATGTAGAGCGCCGGCTCACCCCGCTGCAAGCGAAGCATGAGCGGTTCGTCGCGCCAGGTGGAGTGAATCGACCACCTCGTATGCCCGCCGGTCATTCGCAGCGGATAGTTGCCGCCCGCCGGCGGCGGCTCCTTGTGTACCGGCAACTCCTCGCCAGCTTCGAGGAACCACGGATGGTCGATGTAAAACTGCATGCGACCGGTGAGCGTGGGCCAGGGTTGCTTGTGCTGTACGAACCACTGGCACGGATAGATGGAGTCCTCGGGCTCCCAATCGCTGCAAATGTTCGTGTGGGTGCGGAAGGGCCCCAGCGCCTTGATCGGAACCGCTCCCTGCTCGGCCGCCTCTTTCCAAGAGATGTAGCCCATCTCGGGCGACTCGCTGGCTGCGATTTCGTAGTAACGCAGGTCGTCGTCCGGATCGAACTCGCCGTCGTGCGACCAGCGGTCGTAAATCCGGGAAAAGTCGCGCGGGTTGCCGTGAGCATCCGGTACCTTTGAGATACCCCGGGCGCGGGCCTTCTCTTGGAGAATCCGAGCAACATCGCCCCAAATCTTCCACTCTGTGCGCGACTCCCCTAGCGGAGGAACCCCCTGCTCGCCGACCATGTAGTACGGCACGTAACTCTGGGCGTACTTGATCCCGCGGCGCTCGTAGTACCCAGCCGCCGGCAATACGATGTCCGACTTGAGCGCCGTCGCCGACATCTTGATGTTGACGCCGACGATCAAGTCGCACTTCGGCCACAGGGTCTTTTCGATCACCTGAGGCGCAGGCCAGCGCCGCAGTGGATTCACCCTCGTGTGCACGAGGATGCGGGGCCGCTTTTCGCGGCGCGGGAATAACGGAACCCAGTTGTTCTCTACCGCTTCGTGCATGGCCTCGGGAAGCGGCTTGCCGGGCTTCGGATCGTGATAGCTGGGGTTGTCGACCACCTCGTTCAACCCGCCGTGGTGGTACAGGAACATCAGCGCCGGCGTGTAGAGTTTGCTCTTCTCGTAGTCGCGGAAGTACTTGATGTATTCGCGGACGGTCGGCTTGAAGAGCTTGAGCAGCAAGCGCTGATACCAAGTCGGCTTCACTCCAGAGACCGCCGACTCGATGCTGCTCAACATGTACCACGCACCGATCTTCAGGCCCGTACCGCGGTAGCCGACGTTTCCCGTCAGCGCGAGAAGCAAGATGATGCCGCGCTGGAATAGGTCGCTGTGGTAATGCTTCATCGACCCCCACGACGCAAACATGTTGACGGCCTTCGCCCGGGCCATTTCGCGCGCCAACTCCCGGATCGTCTCGGCGCCCACGCCCGTAATACGCTCCACGCGCTCGGGCGTGTAGTCAGCGAGCCGCTTCTTGAGATACTCGAACACCGGGCGTACCCGCACCGTCTCCCCGCTTGCCAACTTCACCTCGAAGCGGCCCTCGAGGGCGGGATCGAGATTGCCGAGAGCGAGCGTGCTGCGCCGGCCGAGCCCCTCGCTGCCGGGGGCCTTGGCCAAGCGACCACCGGCGAGGTCCCACAGGTAGAAGACGTTATCGGCTCCGCCTTTTTTGAGGTCCGATTCGCGCAGGAAGCGCCGCGTGTCTTCACGCACTAGCAAAGGCAAATCGGTTTGCTCCTTGACGTAGTGCGCTTTGTAGATTCCCTCGTCCACCATGACCTTGGCCATCCCCAGGGCCAGGGCCGCGTCGGTTCCGACGCGCAGGTTGATCCATTGGTCTGCGTGGATCGTCGAGGCGTTGTAATCGGGTGCGACGCTGATCACCTTGGCGCCGCGGTAGCGGGCCTCCCAGAAGAAGTGCGCTTCAGGAATGCGCGTGTACGAAGGATTGCCCAACCAGATGAAGATGAGGTCGGATCGGACGAAGTCGTCGGCTGTCCCGTCCGTATTGAAAAGCCCCCACGTCATGATCACGCCGAGCGGCATGTCGCCCACCGTCGCCCAACCGTCGAGCTGGGTTGCACCAATGTAGTCGAAGAACGACATTTCGCCCGACGTCGCGGCACCGTAGCCGGCATTTGCGGTACCGCTCTCGTGGATGATGCACTCGGGGCCGTCCTCGCGGATGACCTCGAGCATCTTTTCCGTAATCTCTTCGTAGGCTTCCTCCCAGGTAATGCGCTTCCACTTCCCGGAGCCACGCGGCCCAACCCGCTTTACGGGATACTTGAGCCGCTGCGGGCCGTACATCACCTGGCTGAAGCAGGCCCCCTTTTGGCAGCCGCGCGGATTGTAGTCGGGCAAGTCGGTCGCCCGCGCCTTCATGATCGCATTCTGCTCTTCGCGCCAGACGATTCCGTCTTTGATGTACAGAACCCAAGGGCATGCCGAGGCGCAGTTGGCCACGTGGTGCGTCGCGTTGACGACCTTATCCCAGGTCCACTTCTGCCGGTACACGTCCTCCCAAGACGCATAACCCCGGCCGCCGGTGGCGCCTCGCGCACCGCGCGCTCGCGCCTTTTGCGGTACGGCCAATCGTAACTGGAGCAACGAGAGGGTCAGTACCGCCGATCCTTTGAGGAACGTGCGCCGTGTCAGCCGATCCTTCATGACCTACTCCTTCCCCTAGTCTCCCGCCTTGGGCTCTCGGCCTTTACGAGCGGGCGGGCAGTTTGGCCGGATTCTGTGTGAAATCGGGAAAGATCTGTTCCGGCCACTTGTAGACCACGAGAGTGTCGAGGATCTCCGAGCGCTCGCCCCGCCGCACCCGCTCGAGCTCCGCTTGCAGCGTCGCGAGTGCTTCATCTACGCCTGGACCGAACAAGCTGCGGAGGTACTCGGTCGGAATGCGCGGCCGGCTGCGATCAGGGTTGCCGTCCGGCCCGATCCGCGGCGGCGCAAGTGGAGGAACGTAGTACACGTTCGGCTCGGTGTTGAACTCGGGGTGCAGCGGCAGCGCTACTTTCCACAGCTTCACGAGCTTGTAGATCGGACCGTTCGGATCGTCGAGATAGCCGACGAAGCGCAGTCGCCCCGGGCACTGGCGGGCGCATGCCGGCGCCACCCCTTTTTCGAGGCGCGGGAAGCAGAAAATGCACTTCTGCGCGATCTTTCGCTTGACGTTAAAGTAAATCCGCTTGTACGGGCACGCTTCCATGCAGAACCGGTAGCCCCGGCAACGGTCTTCGTTGATCCGGACAATCCCGTCCTCCTCGCGCTTTTCGATCGCACCGCGGGGACATGCCTCGAGGCATGCGGGATGGGTACAGTGGTTGCAGATCCTGGGCAGGTAGAAGTAATAACAGTTGGGATAGTCTCCGGCGCCTTGGTCCTCGTCCCAGTTGGGCCCCCACTCAGGCTTTCTCCCTTGGGGCGCCAAATGTGCTTCCTGGCCTTTGCCCCCGTAGAAAACCTCTTCATAGTTGAACTGCCAGGCAACGCCGAAGTCTTCCATAGTCGGCAATTTCCCCGGACGCGGTACGCCCTCCCGGTCGAAGCCGCCTCCGGACTTCTCCCAGTCGCGCGGGGTGCCTCGACCGGGCATGGTGTTTACGACCGTCCACCACATGCCCTCCATTCCTTCCTCGCGCGTCCACAGGGTCTTGCATGCGATCGTGCAGGTCTGACAGCCAAGGCACTTGTTGAGATCGAAGACCATGGCGAGTTGATGGGCACTGCCCGTCGCGCCTTTTCTCCGGCGTCGCTGGGTTACGTCGGCCATCTGGTCCTCCCTTCGGCGCGCGCCCCGGCCTCCCGCGGGGGCAGCAGCCGGCGCGAGCTGTCCAAACGAACGTTTGTTTGTTTTTAGCTGCTAGTTGCCTGTATTGCAAGGGATTTCTCCGATCAGCGCACGCTGCAGGGTCGTTTTGCGTTGGCTCGAACAGCCCTTTAAAGAAGTCGAGCGCCTGCCGGGTGGCCGCCCAACGAGCGGAGAACAAGCAACATTGAGCGAACGGAACGCGCCTCGAACGGACGAGCAGATTCTCGCGGGCATCGAGCAGTTTCTGCGGGCCCGCCTGCCTGAGCGAAGCGGGCTCAAGGTCACCGGGCTCAAAAAGCACACGGAAGGATTTTCGCTGGAAACCTACTCGTTCGACGTCGAGTGGCACGAAAACGGGGGCAGGCGCACCGAGAGGCTCGTGGTTCGCAAGGAGCCGCCCGCGGGACTCCTCGAACCCTACGATCTCGAGCCGCAGTACCGCGTCCTCGCCGCCTTGGCCGACACCCCCGTGGTAGCCCCGCGCGTGCTGTGGTTCGAATCGGACCCGTCTTTTCTCGGTGCTCCCTTCTACGTCATGGAGTGGGTCGAGGGGGAGGTCCCGCTTCCGATCCTCGACGAAGACGGGGGGCTGCCGATTCGCGACGATGCGGTTCGCGAGAGCGTCGGGCGTGACTTCGCGCGGATTCTCGCGGCAATCCACACCGTGGACTGGCGCGCCAAGGAGCTTGACTTCCTCGGAGCTCCCCGCGACGGGCGGGATGCGGCCGAGCGCGCGGTCGACACGTGGGCGGGCTACATCGAGCGGGCCCGTCTCGGCCCCTTGCCGATGCTCACGTACGCGCTGGGATGGCTGCGGCGGCATTTGCCGCGCGAGGCACCCATCACGCTCGTCCACGGCGACTACCGTACCGGCAACTTCATCATGCGCGCAGGCCGGATCGTCGCCTTCCTCGACTGGGAGATGGTCCACCTGGGCGATCCGATGGAAGACGTGGCCTGGAGCGTCTCGCGAATTTGGCGCGGTGAATCTGGGCTGGCCGGCCACTTGATCGAACGAGAGCGGCTGTTCGAGTGGTACCGCGAAGCCGGCGGCCACGAAGTCGACGAGGAACGCGTGCGTTTCTATGAAGTTCTCTCGGGCGTCAAGATGGCCGCGATCATGCTCACCGGGATCAAGGCTTGGCACGACGGGCGAACCCGTGACATGCGCATGGGATTCTTCGATCAGCAGTTGGCGGGAATGCATGCGATCATCGCGGACGCGATGGGCTTGATCCAACTTCCATAGCGAAGATCGACTCGGGCAAACGATGAACGTACTCGACCTTGACGAGATGCTTTCGGGAATCGTCCGTACGCTGGACGAACAAGTCGGGCCGCACGTAGCGGCCGGCCCCGCACGGGCCCAGCTGTACGCCTCTCTCGACCTGCTGAACAATCTCGCATCGAAACTCGAATGGAAGCGCGAACTCTTGCAGGCGGAGGGCGACGGCATCGCCGCCGCGCTACAGCAAGTCGCCGATGTCCTGTCGGGAACCCCCAGCCTTCCCCAACCGCTGGCTACGCTCTCGGAAGAAGCGCAGCGGCTTGCTTCGAGCCCCGACCGCACGGACGATCCGCTGGCCTGGTGCCGGCGTTGCAACGAGGTTCTCGAGCGCGCGATCGTTGCCCTCGACGAAGCAAACCTCGACGAACAGGCTGCGGCTAGTGCCCGAGCGGCAATCGAAGGCTACCTGGTCAATCAGACCATCCGGGATTCCATGTTCATCAAGCCAATGATGCTGAAGAAAATCTCGCAAGGATGAACCGCCGAAGAGGAGAAGGACGATGATCAGCGCCACCGACATGATCAGCCCGCAGGACGATCGCCGCCACGCACCAGGACCGGAGTCGCTGCCACTGTGGAGCGAAAGCTATTGGTTCCCCGTCTACGACCCCAAGACTCAGACGGGGGTGGTCACGCGCATCGGCATTTTGCCCAATCAAGGGCGGGCGACCTTGTGGATGTTCATCTCTCACGAGGGGCGAATCGTCCACAACGCCACCGACTTGAACTGCCCGCTGCCCCAGGGAGACATCGACGAACTGCGGGTCGGCAACGTCACCTACCGCTGCCTCGAGCCGCTGCGCAAGTGGCGGCTCACTTACGACGGTGGCGACTACGGCATGGACCTTCTGTGGGAAGCGATATGCCCCGTCTACCAGTACCCGCCTCCGCCGGGGACGACCGTGGACCAGGCCGCGCGCCACATCGAGCAGTCGGGCCGGGTGCGCGGCACCGTCCGGGTCGCTGGCAAGGACGTTTCGGTCGACTGCTTCGGTCACCGCGACCATTCCTGGGGAGGCGAGCGAGACTGGTCGAAACTGGCGACCTGGACCTACATCTCGTGTGAGGTAGACGAGCGCCTCAGCTTCAACGCCGTACAAATCTGGTTTGGGCCGGAGACGAGTTTCAAAGTCGGATTCTTCTGGGACGGCCAAGACGTGATGGGTCTTTCGGACCTCGGGGCGACCATCCACACGAACGAAGATCGCACCGTGCAGCGCGGCGCCTCGCTGTGGCTGGTCAACGAGAAAGGACAGCGTTACGAGGTGCGCGGCGAAGTCATCGACGTCTGCCCTGTGCGGATCGGCCCCACGCAGGTAAACGACGCCATCACCAAGTTCCAGGTTGGCGACCGGGTCGGCTATGGGATTATCGAGTACGGCTACCAGACCGACGCCGCCGGCAAGCCGGTCGGTGTCGAACCGGCACTAGGACTCGGCTGAACAACCGGAAGAGCCGGCGGCCGAGATCGGGTCAGCCGCCGGCGCCCGCCGGTGCCTGTGCGGACTCGAGATCGTTGTACGCCGTGGCGGTAAAGAAGTCTCCCCGCTTCTTGCAGCCACGAACGGTTACGAGGAACTGGTGCGAATCCGCGGGAATCGTGCCCTCGAACAGCACGGTCATGCGCGTACCGTCGATCTTCTCCTTGACCGTGAGATCGCTGTCCTGCGGCTTCTCCTCCATTCCCGGTCCTCTGGACAGCAGGACCACCGGCTTTTCTCCTTTTTTCCACCGCCATACGTAGGCCGGCTCTCCCTTCGTCCCTAGGTCGAACGTGCGCTCGCGCTGGCCGAGCGCCCAGTAGACCTCCGCCTGGGGACACGTGTTCTCGCCGTCGTCCCAACTGATCAAGAGGCCGATCCGCTGGCCTTCCCGGACCGCCCGGACCGAAATCGGCTCGTAGTGCTGCATCCAGCCTCCGCGAATGGCCAAGCGATCGAGTTCAACGGGAGTGGCCGACTTCCAAACCGGTGCGCCGACGTCGTCCGCCAGCTTGCCCGCCACCACTGGAACCGCGCCTCGGCTGGCCTGCTTTACGTCGCGGCGCTCCTTGGCAAAGGACAGTACGTAGTGCGCGATCGCCCAGCGTTCCTCCGGGGTCATGACCTCTTTCCAAAACCCCGTCATCGGGGTGCCGTCGAGCCCGGTCAGAATGCGCATGTAGATGTCTTCCGGTTTGTTGCCCCCCTTGTAGACCCCCACCTCGAAACTGCGAGGGTGCAAGGGCTGCCCCCAGTTGTCGAGCATTTCTTCGGGCTTCTTTCCGTCGCCCTTGCCGGTTTTGCCGTGGCACTGATCACACCCGACTTTGACGTACAGCTCGGCACCCCGCTTGAGTTCCTCGGGGGTCACCGGCGGCTCGGGCGGCGCTTTTTCTCCCGGCGGGACTTCGTAAAGCTCGAACCAGCTTCCTTCTTCTCCTTCGGGCCCGCCGAGCGTCTTGATGTAGGCAACCACGTCACGAATCGCTTGCTCGCCGAGATGGCGGAACGACGGCATCCCCGTACCCGGCATGCCGTTGGTGACCGTCCGGATGAGGTCTTCGTCGGTCGGAAGCTCTCCGGTCTGGGTCGAGCGAATCTTGAAGAGCCCCGGCCGAAAATCACGCGGGCGCGGATCGAAGAGCGCCGCGCCGGGACCATCGCCCCAACCTTTCGAACCGTGGCAAAACGCGCAGTGGTGCTCGTAAATCGCCGCCCCAGCTTTCGGATCGCCTACCTCGGCGCGCGCGGCCGCGGCAACGAGGACGCCGAGAATCAGCGCCGCAAACGCGCCCGCTAGCAACGGATGACGTTTCGCCCCAACGTTCTTCGTCATTTCTTGACCGGTCCCTCCGTCGAGATGAGATAAGTCATATCGGCGCGGCAGTACGTATCGGCGAGCTCGATCATCGCACGCCAAAAGGGATGGGCGTCGATCTTTGCGAGCTTCGCAACCGCCTTCGGCAACCACCGCGCCGGGTGCCGTGCGAGGAAGTCGCGCGCCGCTCGCCGCAGGGACCCCGGATCCTCCCCGTTGCGCAACGCTTCGACTTCTTTGAACGTGAGGAAATGCAGGAACTCCAATTCTGCCGTCAAGTGATCCGGCAGGTCGCGTTCCTTGGAAGAAATCGTAAGTCCAAAGTACCGGTAGAAGCGCAGGGCTTCCTCCATCACTCGCTGCCGGTCTCCACCCCAAACGCCGCCGTACAGAGGCACTGGAGGGCCACCCATGCCAACGTCGAACAGGCCGACGTAGGCCGACTGGAACTCGTCGTAGTCTTCGTCGACCTTTTCGAGTTCGGGCCACAAGCGGTCGACCCCCTCTAGAGAATACGGAAGGTGAGCGATCACCGAGCGCGCGGCCGGGATCATCTCTCCCGACCGGGCGAACTCGTGGAAGTCCTGCCACGGAAAACTCAGCCACGAAGCCAGATACTGGTAGAGCGTGCTGCGCGCCGCCGCTGCCCGCTCGGGGCCTTCGCGAATCGAATCGATGGTTGCGATCTCGGTCATGTTCTCCCTCTTGTTCGACGTCAGGCGACGCGTTCGACTTCGACTTTCGTGTCGCGGTCCACTTGCCCGGGTTCGTAGTGCGCGTACGACCAGCCCAGGTGACCGTACTCTCCCGCCAGTTGCGTGACTTTGAGCGGCGCCGGCGCCAGGTGCTGGTGGCTGCGGCGTCCGGCGAACTGGAACGGCTCCCAGGCGTGGTAGACGAGGACGAACCCCGCCGGCATCGTCGCCACCACCTTGGCTCGCGCCCTGACCTCGGTCAAGTCGTTATAGATTCGGACTTCGTCATGATCCTCGATCCCCCGCCGCCGCGCGTCCTCCGTTCCGATCAGGACGACCGGCTCGCCGCGCTGCAGGCGCAACATCAAGCGGTGATCGCGCCAGATCGCATGAATCGACCAGCGGGCGTGACCGCCCGATAGGGTGAGCGGATAAGGCCCTCCAGCGGCGGGAGGAGCTTTATACCGGGGCAGCGCTTCGTCGAGCTCGAGGAACCACCGGTGATCCACGTAAAACTGCTGGCGTCCCGTCAGCGTCGGATAGCGCCGGCGCTTCTCGGAAAACCACCGCATCGGGACAATCGGCTCGTCGGGAGAATAATCCGAGTAGATCCCTGCAGTCCCCCCCTGCTGTCCTAGGCTGCGGATGCGCTGGTGGCCGCGCTCGCGCAGTTCGGCCAAACTCGTTCCCCGCGACACGCTCGAAACCGACAGAATGAAATCGGCCAGTGCCTCTTCGTCGTCCGCACCGAAACGCCCACCATCGCTGAAGGCAGCGCCTATCTCATCGAGCCTGCGCGTCTCGCCCAAGTAGTCCCGGTACTCGCGCACGCCTTGCTCTTTCGCCTTGCGGGCAACTCGCTCGGCAAGCCGGTGGAAGATCCACCACTCGGGACGCGACTCGCCCTGCGGCTCGACCGCTCGATCCGCCAGCGTCACGTAGGGAATCATGCCCGGGATGTACTTGAACCCCACTCGCTCGTACCAGGCCGCCGCGGGCAAGACGATGTCGCTGGCCAAGGCGGTCTCGCTCATCCGAAAGTCGACCGTTACCACGGTCTCGATCTTCGGCCACAAGCGCTCGCGCAGGAGGTCGCCGCTACGCGAGTGGCGGAGCACGTTTCCAAATACGGCCAAAGCGAACTTTGGAGTGGGCGCGCGCTTTACCGGAAACCACCCGCGGTCGAGAGCCTCGCGAACGTAGGCGTCGACCTCGCGCGGCATGGCCGGATCCCCAAACGCACGGCGCCCGCTGCGCTCGCCGAGCTCGCCGTGCACGTAGTGCCACAAGCCCGAAGGTACGAAATAACGGGAGAAGTCGGCAATGTTTTCTTCCGGATCGCGAAAATAACTGCGCGTTGCCAAGAGCAACAGGTCGACCAGGCCGAGGTCGCGCTGCATGGCCAGCACGGCCAGTCCTTCCATCATCACAAAGGCGCCCGAGCGCCACCCGCCTCCGGTCCTGCCGATGTTGCCCGTGACCGAAGCCAGTAGAATCTGCGAGCGCTGGAGCAGATCCGAGTGGTAGAACTTGCACGATCCGTACTGGGACAAGATCAGGGCGCGCGGAGCCGAGGCGAACTCTCGGGCAAAACGCCGGATCGTCCCGGCCGACACTCCCGTAATGCGAGCTGCTCGCTCAGGCGTATATTCGGCATCGAGCCGCCGCCGCAGCCGGGCCATGACCGGCTCGACTTCGACCCGCCGGCCGTCGCGCAGTCGCACCTTCCAGCGGCCCTCGAGCGCGGGGCGCAACGACCCGAGGGCAAGGCTGTCCGAGCGCAGCCCGTGGCTGCCCGGAGCGGGCGCAACTCGGCCGCCCGCCTCGTCCCACAAGAAGAATACTTCTTCGCTGCCCCCGTCGACTAGATCAGCTTCGCGCAGGAATCGGTCGTTGTCGGCCCTGACGAGCAACGGAAGGTCGGTTTGCTCGCGCACGTAGTCGGCATCGTACAATCCCTCAGCCAGGATCACTTGCACCGCGGCCAACGCCAGGGCGGCATCGGTTCCCGGTCGCGGGTTGATCCAAAGGTCGGCGTGGATCGCCGAAGGGCTGTAGTCGGGCGCGATCGCAACTACCCGCCCTCCGCGGTAGCGCAACTCAGTGAGAAAGTGCGCGTCTGGAATCCGCGTCACGACTGGATTGAACGCCCACAGAACGACGTAGTCCGAGCGAAACCAGTCGTCCGAGCTCCCGTCGGTGTGCGCCGTTCCGAGCGTAATCGTCCCCCCGAAGGCAACGTCCCCGATCATCGCCATCGAGTCGGTAATCGGCGCGCCGAGCATCTTGAAGAAACGCAACGGCGCCGCCGTATGAGGCCCGAAGTCCATCTCTGGCCCCAGTTCGGCAATCAGGCCGTCGCCCCCGGCCTCGCGAACGGCCTCGACGATAGCCTCCGCGCAGCGGTCGAGCGCTTCGTCCCAGGATATGCGCTTCCAGCGGCCCTCTCCGCGGCGGCCGATCCGCACGAGCGGATACGTGATTCGCGTGGGCCCGATGAACAAGTCGCTCGCGCACGCGCCTTTTTGACAGCCGCGCGGATTGAAGTCCGGGCACTGCCCGCACCCGTCCCCGTACGTGCCGGCCTGCTCTTCGCGCCATACGATTCCGTCGCGCACGTAGAGCTTCCACGCACACGCCGACACGCAGTTGGCGTTCGCGTGGGTGCCGTTGACCACCCGGTCCCACCTCCACCGCTCGCGATACAAGTCGCGCCAATCTCCGTAGGACGGCGGGACCGAGACCATCGCACGCGGCCGCGCGAAGGCCAAGCGCGAAAAGACGAGACTCGCCACCCCAAGCGCACCCGCCTTGAGAAAGGTGCGCCGGTTCATCGCCAGTCCCTCTCTCACACCGGCTCGACCTCGATCGCCGTACCGCGTGGCGTGTGGCTCGGTGCCCCGTAGCTCACACGGTAATGGATGTGCCCGTAGCCTCCAGCGAGATGGAGGGGCTTCCAGGGAGAAGCGACCGGCTCCTGCTGGCCCTTGTGCCGGCGAAACTGGTGTGGCTCCCAGGCATGGTACATGATCACCTGCCCTGGCCGCACCGCTTCGCTCACTTTGGCGAGGCACTCGAATTCTCCGACGTCGTTGAACACGCGCACCCGCGCGTTGTCCTTGATTCCGCGGGCGCGTGCGTCGCGCGCGTTCATCCATAGCGCCGGCTCTCCGCGCTGCAAGCGCATCATCAGTTCGTGGTCTCGCCAAATCGCATGAATGGACCAGCGCGTGTGGCCGCCCGTCAGCCGGAGCGGATAGTTTCCGCCCGCAGCGGGCGGCTCTTTGTGGACCGGCAGGACCTCGCCGGCCTTCACGAACCACTCGTGGTCGATGTAGAACTGCTGGCGGCCGGTCAGCGTCGGCCACGCTTCTTTCTCGTCGACCTGCCAGGAGTTGGGGTACAGAGGCTCGGCCATGTTCGGATCGCTGCAGATCGCGTTCTCGACCGAGTACATCCCGTTCTTCTCGACCGGGATGACGCCGCGTTCGAGCGCTTGCTCCCAAGTCTGGCCGCCGCACACTTCGGACTTCTCGAAGATGTACCGCAGCGCTGTGTGCGTATCCTCCGGATCGAAGCGCCCGCCGTCGCTCCAGCGGTCGAACAGCGTTTTCAAATCGTAATCGCGGCCGTGGGCGTCCTTGACCACGGGGACCCCCCGGGCCCTAGCGCGCTCCTGGATCCTGCGCGCCAGGCTTCCAAAGATCCACCACTCGTCGCGGCACTCTCCAAGCGGTTCGACCGCCTTGGCCGCCAGTACAATGTAGGGAATGTAGCTCTGGCAGTACTTGATGCTGTCTTTCTCGTAGTAACCGGCCGCCGGCAGCAGCAGGTCGCTGTAGAGGCCGGTCGTGTTCATTCGGAAGTTGACGTTCACAATGAGCTCAAACTTCGGCCACAAGCGCTCGAGCGCGATCTGAGGAGTAGGCCACCGGCGCAACGGGTTGGGCGCGCTGAAGAAGAATACCTTTGGGTCCTTGCCCGGGGCGGGATAGACAGGAACCAGGCGCTGCTCGAGAGCAATCTTCATCGCCTGCTGGTGATCGATGCCCGCCTGAGGATCGTTGTATTCCGGCTTGGAGACCACCTCGTCGTAGCCCCCGTGGACGTAGAGCCAGGGCATCAGCGGCGTGAAGAACTCCTCCTCGAATGTGCGCTTGGTAATCAGCTTTTCGATCTCGCGTACCGGCGGCCGCCCGATGAACCGGAGCAGCCATTCTTGCCACCACTTGATCTCATAGTTGGCAGCCATCCGTTCGAAGCCGGTCACGCGCCACCAGGCGCCGATTCGCAATCCTCCACCGGGCCGGCCCTGGTTGCCCGTCAGCGCCATGAGCAGCGCCAGCGCGCGGTGCATCAGGTCGCTGTGGTAGTGCTTGCACGCACCCCAGGAGGCGAAGATCATTGCCGCACCGGCTTGGCCAATGTCGCGAGCCATTCGCCGCACGACCGAAGGATGCACGCCGGTGACTGCCTCGGTTTGCTCGGGCCGATACGAGCCGTTGAGCTGGCGCCGCAGGATCTCGAAAACCGGCTCGACCTCGACCCGGGTCCCGCCAGCCAGCTCTACTTCGTAACTTCCTTCGAGCGCCGGTACGAGCTTGCCCAGCGCGAGCGTCGGTTTCTTCTTTCCTTGGCTTCCGGGTGCTTCGGCGAGGCGGCCACTGGCTTCGTCCCAAAAGTAAAAAACGTCGTCACGCCCGCCTCGCTTGAGGTCTTGGGCGCGCAGGAACCGCCCGTTGTCCTTGCGAACGAGCAGCGGCAGGTCGGTCTGCTCCCGCACGTACGGCCGGTCGATCAAACCTTCTTCGATCAACACCTGCGCCGTGCTCAACGCCAGAGCCGTGTCCGACTCGATGCGGGGATTTACCCAGAGGTCGGCGTGAACCGCGCTGGCGTTGTAGTCCGGCGCCACGACGATCACCTTGGCGCCACGATAGCGGGCCTCGGTGATGAAGTGCATTTCTGGAATGCGCGTGTAAACGGGGTTGCCGCTCCAGATCACGATGCAATCGGAGCGAAACCAGTCGTCGCTGGTGCCCTCGCAATTGAACATCCCCCACGTCTGCACGCACCCCATCGGCATGTCGCCGACCCCGGCCCAGTCCTCGATGTGGGTGGCCCGCATCAGGTTCGCCAGCCGTAGTTCGCCGCCGGTGCCGGGCCCGAAGTCGATGTTGGTGGTGCCCTGGTCGTAGATGACGGTCTCCGGCCCGTGTTTCACGGTGGCGTCGATGATCGCGTCGGCAAACGTATCGAGCGCTTCGTCCCAGGTGATGCGCTTCCACTTTCCCTCCCCGCGCTTACCCACTCGCTTGAGCGGGTAACGCAGCCTTGAAGGAGAGACCATCAGGCTGCTGTAACACGCACCTTTCTGGCATCCGCGCGGAAAGAAGTCGGGAGCGCCACCCCGCCCGCCGTGATCGTAAACCTGCGCCTGCTCCTCGCGCAGGGCGATACCGTCTTTGACGTAGACGTGCCACGCGCAGGCGGAAATGCAGTTCGCCCTCGTGTGGGAACACCGGGCGACTTTGTCCCACGTCCACTTGGCGCGATAGACGTCCTTCCAATCCCCGTAGTTGGGCTGCGGCGCAGGCCCACCGGCCGCTTGGCGCGGGCGGGCAAATTCCAGCGCGTTGAGAGCCAGCACCGCAGCTACCGCCCCAGACGCCTTCAAGAACTCGCGTCGCGTGATCACCGGCATCGTCTCGCTCCCTATTGTGCCTTCGCGCCGGCTTGCTACGCCTTCTCGACCTCGACGCGCGTGTCGCGGTCGAACTGACCCGGCTGCATGCAAATCGACATCGGTCTCAAGTGGAACTGGCCGCCGGCCAACTCGACTGGATTGATTGGACTCGGCATCAGGTTCTGGAAGCCCTTACCGTCCTTGAACTGGAAGTTCTCCCACGCGTGGTAGATGATCAGTTGGCCGGGCCGCACGGCCGGACTCGGCTTCGCCTGAATGCGGAAGCTGTCTAAGTCGTTTCGTACGATCACCTCGTCGCCATCGCGAATTCCGCGGGCCCGCGCGTCCTCCACACTCATGTACATGACGGGCACGCCGCGCTGCTGGCGCAGCATCAGCGCGTCGTCGCGCCACTGCGCGTGAATGCTCCACCGCGTGTGCCCGCCGGTCAGCTGGAGCGGATAGTTCCCGCCGGCCGCAGGCGGATCCTTGTGGCGCGGCAGGGCCTCGTCGAGCTCGAGGTACAGTGGATGGTCGATGTAGAACTGGATCCGCCGCGTCGTGGTCGGGTAGGGTTTCTTGTCCCGCACGTGATGTAGCAGGGGCGTCCATGTTTCGTTCGGCCCGGCGTCGGTCGCGTTGCCGATCGAAACAGAACTGTTGCCCGGGCCGGTAAAACGCGTGAAGCCTTTCTCCTGGATTTCCCGCCAAGCCTCTTTCTTGACGTTCGTCGATTTGGCGAGCAGGTCGCCGGCGACCTCGCCCTCCGCCTCAGCACCGAAGCGGCCGTCGTAACAGAACTCCGCGTGCAGCTTTTGCAGCGAATGCTTCCTGCCCATATCGTCGACGTACTCGTCGACTCCTTGCTTGCGCGCGATCTCGGAAATCTTGCGGGTCAAATGGTAAATGAGCTTCCACTCGTGCCAGGCTTCTCCCGACGCCCCCGCACTCGTGCCGCCGTGGAGAAACGGCATCAACGGGGTTCCCCACTTGTGATCGGTGCGCTCGTACCACGCGGTGATCGGCAACACGTAGTCCGCGTACAGGCCGGTCGATGTCATGCGCCAGTCGAGCACGGCGATGCGCGTCAGCTTGGGCCAAAGGTGCTTGAGCAGCAGCGGATACGCTCGAATTCGACGCAGGATGTTCGAGCCGAGCGTGAACATCATCCGCGGATCCTTGCCCGGCTTGGGGCGCACGTACTGCCAGCCTTTCTCTAGCGACTCCTCGAGATAGTCCTTGAGCGGCCGCTTTAGGAACGGGTCCCACTCTTGCGTGCGGCCGCTGTATTCGAGCAGGCCGCCGTGGATGGCCCAAAACAGAACGCCGCACGTGAACACCCTGCCGTCACGGTACGAATCGCGCGACAGCTCGTACGTGGTCATTTCGTCCGTGAAGCCGTGCCATTCGAGCCACTTCTTCTTCGGCAGGATGTTGGCCCAGAGCTTTGCCGTGTCGATGAGCCCCGTGCGGCTAATCGCGAACTCGTCGAAACCGTCGTTGGTCAGGAACGGAAACGCGACGAAACCGCCCCCTTTCTTTCCAATGTGACCGCGCAGCGCGAACAGCAGGGCCTGACTGCGTTCGATCAGATTGCCGTGATAGTACTTCGAAAAATTCGAGGTGGTGACGTTGGTCGCCGACTTGGCGGCGCCGAGCCGGCGCGCAAGCTCCCGGATCAGGGCCGGCGGCGTCCCGCAGATCCGCGCGGCGCGCTCGGGAGTGTAGTCGGCCAGCCGCTCGCGCAGTCGCTCGAAGACGGGGCGCACCGAAACTTTGCCGCTGCGCGTTTCGACTTCGTACGTGCCTTCTAGCGCCGGATCCGATCCACCGAGCTCCAGCCTCTCCCGAGGCACTGCGACGGCCTTGCCGCGCCGGCGGTCGAACCAGTAGAAGACATCCTCGTCCCCACCTTCCTCCACGTCGCTCTGCCGCAGCAGGCGCCCGTCGTCGTCGCGCACCAAAAGCGGCAAGTCGGTCTGCTCGATCACGAAGTCGCGGTCGTAGAGCCCCTCGTCGATCAGGATCTTCGCCACCGCCAGCGCGAGCGCCGCGTCGCAACCAGGCTTTACCGGAACCCACAAGTCGCTGTGAATGGACGAGGGGCTGTAATCCGGTGCGACCGTCACGAGCTGGGTGCCGTTGTAGCGTGCCTCGTAGAGGAAGTGCGCGTTCGGAATCTGAGTGGCGACCGGATTGGCGCCCCAGATCAGGATCAAGTCCGAATAGAAGTAATCATCGGCCGAGCGCTCGAAGACGATCTTTCCGAACGTCTCGGCAGCGCCGCGGTGGCCGTCCCCGATCTCGGTGTTCATGTCGAGCGAGACGGTCCCGGCCAGGTACGAAAAGCGCGCCTGCGCTGCCGCCATCGCGCCGAACGTGTAGAGGGGACCGTTGTCCCAGAAAATGCACTCGGGCCCTTCCTCGGTCGCTACGCGGACGAACTCGGCAGCCAAGTCGTCGAGCGCCTCGTCCCAAGTAACGCGCTTGAACCTCCCGGACCCGCGCTCGCCCACGCGCTTGAGCGGATAGAGCACCCGAGCCGGGTCATACATTCGCTCGCTATAGCAGGCTCCTTTCTGGCACCCTCTGGGGTTGAAGTCGGGCAGCTCCGGTCTGGTCTGGGGGTAAGCCGCGACTTGCTCCTCGCGCCAGACGATCCCGTCCTTGACGTAGACGTTCCAGGCACAGTGGGACTGGTACCAGCAGTTGGTGAAGTGGGAGCTCTTGTGAATCCGGTCCCACGTCCACTTCTGCCGGTAGACGTCCCGCCAGTCGCCGTAAGCGGCCTCGGCACCCCTACCACTGGCCCCCGCGGCCGCTACCCCCCGGGACCCGAGCGGCCTCAGGTCGCTCAGGACGAGGGCAACCCCGGCCAGGCCTCCGGCGACCAGAAACCGACGCCGCGTGATCGCCATGGCCGCACCCCGCTCAGGCGCTTCGGCCCCACTCGATCGTCGACGGATCCCTCTTCCAGGCGAACATGTCGAGCCAGCGCCGCGAAATCAGGATGTCCATCAGTTCGGACTTTCCACCCGCGCGGGTCTTGGCCATCTCGGCCTTGAGGACCGCTAGAGCCTCGTGGACCTTCGGGCCGAACAAGTACTCGAGATACTCGTTCGGAATCCGCGGCTGGCTCTCGTCGATCTCGCCGTTCTCGTCGAGCCGCGGCGGTGCCAGCGGCGGCACATAGTAGACGTTCGGCTCGGTACCGAACTCGGGATGGAGGGGAATCGCCACCTTCCATTTGTAGACGAGCTTGTAGATCGGCCCATCCTGGTCATCGAGGTAGCCAGCGAACCGCACCCGGCCGGGGCACATGCGGGCGCAAGCCGGGGCCACGTCCTGGTCCACTCGCACGAAGCAGAAGATGCACTTCTGCGCGACCTTGCGCGCGTGGTTGAAGTAAATCTTCTTGTACGGGCACGCCTCCATGCAGAAGCGGTAGCCCCGGCAGCGGTCTTCGTTGATCAGGACGATCCCGTCTTCCTTGCGCTTCTCGATCGCATGGCGCGGGCACGCGTCCAGGCACGCCGGGTGCGTGCAGTGGTTACAGATGCGCGGCAGGTAGAAGAAGTAGCTGTTCGGATACTCGCCGCCGCCCTGGTCTTCGTCCCAGTTCGGACCCCACGTCGGGTTGCCCTCGGGCTTGAGATGCACCTTGTTGCCCTTGCCGCCGTAGAAGACTTCTTCGTAGTTGAACTTCCATGCTTCACCGAAGTCTTCTCGGGTCGGGAGCTTTCCGGGCCGCGGAATCCGGTCTTTGCCTTCGACCTTGAACCCGCCGCCCATCTTTTCATAGTCGCGCGGCGTACCCCGCCCGGGCTGCGTGTTCACCGTGGCCCACCACATGTACTCCATCCCTTCGTCGCGGGTCCACAGGCGCTTGCAGGCGATGGTGCACGTTTGACACCCCAGGCATTTGTTGAGGTCGAAGACCATCGCCACCTGGTGGGCAGGCCCCTGCTTTTCGCTCTTTCGCGTCCTAGGCATGGCTTACTCCTTCCGGCGGATCACTCCGCAAGCTGAAACTCGATCCAGTTCTCCGTAAAGCCCTTGTAGCCGGCCCTTTCGCCGTGGCTTCCTTCCCAAACCGCTACGCCGAACTTGGACGAGGCGCCCGGGGCCAGCCGCACGGACTTACCGCCCCCCGCACCGGCGAGGTCGCGCGCGAGCACGAGCAGCCATCGGTCGCCCTTGTGGACCGCCTTGGCTTCGACCGCCTCCCCGGTCGGCTCGGTGGTGCCGACTCCTTTCGCCCACACCGAGCGGCCCTCCTCGCTGTCCGCGCGCCACTGCCACCCGTTGACCCACTGCTGCTCGTTGCCCATCGTGTTGATCGGGGCATCCTTGCCAATCGGGAACAGCACCGCAGCGCCGTCCGGAAACACGTTGTTGTCGGTCGGCTCCCGGTTTTCCGTGGGGTCCTTCCACTCGAGGCGAATGTAGAGCTTGCTGCCGTCGTGGCACAGCCTCGCCTCGACCTGCTTGACGGCGTTGATCTCCTTCTTGTCCTTCCACGCCGTGCGCGTATATGGCGTCGGCTGGTTGCCGATCGGCGTGGGCTTGAGCTCGAGCGACAGCGGCTTCACGGCGCTCCATGCGGAGGACGTCGGGTCGAGGAGCTTGTCGTGAGCCGCGCTGACCTTCTTGACTACCAGCATGTGAGACCCTCCCTGCTCGTTCTTACCTTTTCGGTTCGTTGTCCCCCGGTCACTAACAGGCGCACTCGCACGAGCCGCGCCCGCAGGTTGCGCACTGTACGCCCGAGACTAGCCAGTACGTGCAGTGGAATCATCACGTACAGCGCATAGCTGAACACGTCGTGCAGCGTGTAGGACCAGTCGATCACCGGATCGGGGAGACCCCGCTGAAACCACAGCAGAAACCCGGTTACCACGAAGACGGCGCCCGAAACGATCGTGAACCAGAGGTTGATCGCGTGGATGGCCAACTTCTCCAGCCGCCAACTGCGCAACTGGATCGTTTCCCATGCTTCGGCCGGCCCCAGCGCAAAGGCGAGCAGGGGCACGACGAGCATCGCCACTCCCGCCCACTCGTGCCACCACGCTACCGTTTGGCCGTAGCCGCCGATCAAGCGCGCTCGCCAATCCGGGTACTGAATCAGCAGCCCCGTCGCCACCAGCACGAACACGACCGTGGCGTACAGGAAGTGGAACCAAGGATACGAGGCCCACGGTTCGAAAGCCCGGCTGGAGACCGGCTCAGCCGGGGCTTCGACCGGAGTCTCAAGGTCCTCGGCCAATGATGTCCGCTGCGCGTTCACGCGACCTTCCTCATGCCCACGGCAACTGCTCGGTCGGCCTGCACCGGTTGCCAGTTCCACCGCCAGTAACGCAGGTGTCCGTAGCCGCCGGCAAAGTGGAGATACTTGACCATCCCGGGAATTGCCGCGTCGTAACTACGCCAGTTCGGAAACTGGTACGGCTCCCACGCGTGGTAGATGACGACTTGACCTGGCCGCACAGAAGGTGCCGTGATGATGTGAACCTGGAACCGGTCGAAGTCGTTGTATACTTCGACCAGGTCCCCGTCCTTTGCCCCAATCCGCTCGGCGTCCTTCGGGTTGACGAACAGGCCCGGCCGTCCCCGGTGCGTGTACTGGATCAGCTTGTTGACCACCCAGATCGAGTGGATACTCCAGCGCAAGTGCCCGCTCGTCATGCGGAACGGGTAGTCGCCACCCATCTTCGGGTTCGGCTTGAAGACCGGCAGCTCCTCGCCCGCTTCCAGGAACCAGTCGTGGTCGATGTAGAACTGGGCCCGGCGCGAGTACGTCGGATAGGGCACCTTGTCCCGCACGTGCCATTGTAAAGCGACCACCGGCTTGTCCGGCTCGATGTCGCAGGAGGTGTTGAGCGAGACCGGATCGTACGGGTCGAGCCCCGTCATCCGGTGAAAGCCCTTTTCTTTGTAGTCCTCGAGCGTCGCGCTCTGGTCATAGAGCCCGATCCTGCGCTGATCGTCGATCCATACTTTGAGCGCTTCGAGGTAGCCCTCGCGATTGACCGGCAGCTTGCGCGTGAACAAATCGTGGGCGTCCTCGTAGGTGCGCTTGATGCCGAGCCGCCGTGCCATTCCCGGCAGCACCACCGAGACGGCCCGCTCGAACAGCGCCTTGCCCATGATTCGGTGCAGGGCTCGCATGTAGCCCGGCAGCAAGGCCACCAGGTCCGACGTCATGCGCTCTTCCTGGCGGAAGCTGTCGATCTTGCGCTCGCGGGCCCGGTCGCGAATCTTTTCCGACAGCCGGCCGAAGATCTCCCACTCGGTGATGCAGTCGCCGACCGGCTCGACCGCCTTGTCCGTAAACGTGTTGTAACTGACCGTAGGCGTGAAGAAGCGAAAATCCTCGCGTTCGTAGAACCAGGCCGGCGGCAGCACCACGTCCGCGTACAGGCAGGTCGTGCTCATGCGCGGGTCCACGCACACCACCAGCTTGAGCTTCGGCCACAAGTGCTTGAGCAGGCGATTGAGCCCGCCGCGCGTGCGGCGCAGGGTGCTGCCGGCGATTCCGATCAGGACCTGAGGCGGCTTGTCCGGACCTGGCCGCATCAGGCCTTCCCACCAGCCTTTCTTCTTCGCTTCCTCGACGTACTCGTCGAAGGAGCGCTTCATCGTGGGGTCCCCCCACTCTTTCTTGTTCCACACCTCCCGGTAGCCGGCGTGGTGGTACCAGTAGAACGCCGGCGGGACCATGCTCGTCAGCCGCCCGATGATCCGCTCGGATTCGATCGCCGCTTGCTCGTCCGTCAGGGTCGGATCGCGCTGGCGCAACAGCTTGATGAAGTTCCAGTGATTCTTGGTGATCCGCTCGAACTCTTCATCCCCGTGCTTCTCGCGCGCCATGGAGATGTGGGAGGCGTGCCCCGACTCGTTCCAGCCGGCGCTCCCCGTGCCCGAACGGCCCCAGTTGCCGCTCAGGGCTAGAACCAGCGACTGCGCCCGCTCGATCAAATCCCCGTGATAGTACTTGGCCGAGTTCCACCCGAGGATGATCATCGTCTTTTTGGTCGCGACCAGGCGGGCCAGTCGCCGAATCACGCCGGGTGCCGTTCCGCACAGTTTCGACGCCTTCTCCGGCGTGTAGTCACGCTCGATCCGCTCGCGCAGCAGCGAGAACACCGTTCGCACCTCGACCGTCTCGCCGTTGGCGAGCTTGACCTCGGCGCGCGCGTCGAGCTTGGGATCGATGCCCTGCCATCGCAGCGTATCGAGCGGCGCCCGCGCCGGTTTGCCCGTGCGCGCATCGAGCACGTAGAGCTGGTCTTCGCGAACGCCTTCGCCTTCGAGCTCGGGCCCGCGCAGGTACTTGCGCGTATCGGTGCGCACGAGCAGCGGCAGATCCGTCTGCTCCTTGACGAACTCCTCGTTGACCAGCCCTTCGGAGATCATCACATGCGCCATGCCCAGGGCCAGTGCCGCATCGGCGCCGAAGTCGACCGGCACGTACAAGTCCGCGTGCATCGTCGAGGGGCTTGCATCCGGCGCAATCGTGACCACCGTCGCGCCGCGGTAGCGGGCCTCGGAGATGAAATGGTACGAGGGAATCCGGGTGTAGATCGGGTTCTTGTGCCAGATGAGAATGACGTCCGCGTTGAACCAGTCGTCGACCGAGCTGGCCTGCTGGAACTTACCGAACGTGATGTACTGGCCGACGTTGAAGTCGTTGATCAGGCCGTCGACGTCCAAGGTCGTCATTCCCTGGGACATCGCAAACCGGCTAGCCGCCTCGGCCTGAAAGATGCCGATGTTGCCGGGTCCCATCTCCATGATGCACGACTCGGGCCCGACGTTTTGCTGCGCGTCGATGATCGCATCGGCGACCATCGTTAGGGCCTCGTCCCAGGTAGCCCGGCGCCATTTGCCCTGGCCGCGCTCGCCGACTCGGATGAGCGGATACTTGATCCGCTCCTTGGCGTACATCACGTTGCCGAAGCTCGCCCCTTTCTGGCAGCCGCGGGGATTCATGTCCGGCATTTCCGGATTGAGCTGCGGGTAGTGGCCGGTTTGTTCCTCGCGAATGACCATCCCGTCCTTAACGTAGACCGTCCACGAGCAATTGCCCGGGTAGCAGTCCACGCAGTGAGTGACCCGGTGCCTGCTGTCCCAGGTCCACTTTTCGGCCATCAGCTTCTGCCAGTTCTCATAGGGCTTGGGCGGCTCCACGGCCGGTGCCGCTTCGGCCCGAAGGGGAGCCAGACGCGACAAGGTCAGACCGACCACGGTCACCGCCGAGGTCTTGAGGAACTCTCTGCGCGTAATGTTAAGGCCCGTCATCTCTCCCGGTCCTTTCATCCGTACAGCTCGTCGATCGCGTCGCTGATGCGGCGTACCATGTCCCGGAACGACTCGATTTCCTCGGGGCGAAAACGCTCGAGCAGGCGGCGCAGCCTAGCGATCTGCATCTCCTGAACGTCGCGCACGACTCGCCAACCCTCTCTCGTCAAGTAAAGATGGAAGCTACGGCGGTCGCTTGGGTCGGGACGTTTCTCGACCCACCCGAGCGAGCACAGCCGGCCGAGCGCCGTGCACGCCGACGGCGTGGTGATCGCCAGGCGGCGCGCGGCCTCAACGACCGACAGGCCCGGGTTGATTGAGAGCATTTCGAGGAAACGCAGTTGGCTCGGCGTGGCGCCGTAGCGGGTGTCGCTTACGACGTCGGAGACGAAGTGCTTGAAGATCGCCGTAAGCAGACCCCCCAGCTCGTGGACGATCGCTAGTTCGACCGGCCCCGGCGAGTGTTCTCCCGGCGCCACGGTGGCGGCGCCGGGTACGGCTGTCTGGCGCTGCATCCTTTTCCTACCTCGGTTGCAGGCCTCCCCGGCTTCCCGTGTACGCGCCAGTCATTAGTGAGTCAAGCAAACTGTCTCAAAAAAGTTGCGCTGCACCGCAGCATCGCCGGCGGTAATGGCGGGCGGCCCGCCTTGACTCAGGTCTGAGCGGAATCGAGCCTAATCCCGCTTGGTTACCTTGCGCCCCGGGCCAGTGGCCCAGTGCCAGCGACCTGAGGAGGAGAGGAATGAACGGCGTTCACGTTTCCCGGCGCGAGTTTCTCAGGATTTCCAGCGCTACCCTTCTCGTGCTGAGCCTAGCCTCGCTCGAGCCTGCCGCGGCGCTGGCTGGGCGCAAGCCGAAGGCACCCGCGTACGGGGACTGGCGCGACCTGTACCGCAGAAAGTTCACTTGGGATCGCCGCGTGCGTTGCACTCACGTGGTCAACTGCTGGTATCAGCGCAATTGTGCTTGGGACGTGTTCGTCAAAGACGGAGTCGTGCTGCGCGAGGAGCAGGCCGGACAATACCCGGCCGGATGCGGGGATGCGCCCGACTTCAACCCCCGCGGGTGCCAGAAGGGAGCCTGTTACTCCTCGGTCGTCAACTCGCCGGCGCGCCTGCTTTATCCGCTGAAGCGAGTCGGCCCGCGCGGGACCTGCAAGTGGAAGCGCGTGACCTGGGACGAAGCGCTCGACGAAATCGCCGACCGCTTGATCGACGCGGCCGTCGATCCGGGCCCAGAAACGATCGTCCTTGACATCGGCGGCAGCCTGGCCTCCTCGACCTGGCGCTTAGGCATTCGCCGGATCATCGACCTGCTCGACGGAATCGAGCTCGATACGAATACCGAGCTCGACGACGGGCAAGGCGGAGCCTCCGTCACGTTCGGCACGCCGGTAGCGTCGCGGTCGGCCGACGACTTGTTCCGGTCGGACGTCATTCTGATTTGGGGTGCCAATCCGGTCTACACGCAGATTCCAAATGCCCACTTCATCAACGAGGCACGCTACCGGGGCGCCACGGTCGTGACGATCGCCCCGGACTACTCTGCATCGGCCATTCACGCGGACTTGTATGTGCCGATCCGCCCCGGCACCGACGCTGCCCTGGCGCTTGGAGTAGCCCGCCACATGATCGCCACGGGGCGCTACGACACCGACTTCATCCGCTCCCAGACCGACCTGCCCTTGCTGGTGCGCGAGGACGGGCGCTTCCTGCGCCAGGCCGATCTGCAGCCGGGAGGCCGAACCGACGTCTTCTACGCTCTCGATGAGCGCACGGGGGAAATCGTCGAGGCACCGGCAAGCCACTTGGACTGGGGCTCGGCCAGACCGGCCCTTACGGGATCGGCCCGCGTGGCCACCCGCGAGGGTAAAGTGCTCGTGCGGCCGGTTTTCGAGATCCTGCGCGAGCGGCTCGAGCGCGGTTATCGGCTCGAACAAGTCGCCGCGATCTGCGGTACGCCGGCACCGGTCGTCGAGCGCTTCGCCGAAATCGTAGCCAGCGCCCGCAGCCTGGCCGGCATTGCCGGCTCCTGCATTCCGAAGTTCTACCACGGTGACTTGATGATGCGGGCGCAAATTCTCGTGTTCGTGCTCGGCGGCCACCTCGGGCGCCCGGGGGCGGGATACGACACGTGCCCGTTCCTGCGACTCGACGGCCTCGACCGTTTCGGAGCATCCCAGATCGAAGGACTGCTAGCCAAGCTCAAGATGGCACCGGCCCTCGTGCGCAAGCGCCTGGCCGGCGAAACCAAAGAGCGCGTGCTCGCCGACCTGATGCGGGACTACATGGAAACGGCAAACGTTTTCTCGTCGGTCCTGTACTGGCGCGAGCACGGCCACCTCAAGGAGCGGACCGACGCGCCTTGGGGCCGCGACCTTCGGCGCCCCGTGTCGGCCTACGTCGAACGCTCGCTGGCCAGCGGGTGGCAGCGCAGGCCGCCCGCCCACGGCCCCCGCGTCTTATTCCTGGCGGGGAGCAACCTGGTTCGCCGCTTGCGTTCTTCCGACCTACTCGTCGAGCGCGCCTTTCCCAGTATCGACCTGATCGTGACGACCGACGTGCGCATGACCACCAGCTGTCTGTACTCCGACATCCTTCTGCCCGGTGCCACTTCGTACGAAAAAGACGACGTTCCGAACTGGTTCACGCTCCTGTCGCCTTTCCTGCACATCACGCAAGCAGCGGTGCCGCCGCGGGGCGAGGCAAAACCCGAGTGGACGATTCACGCGCTCTTGGCCCGGGCGATCGAGCGGCGCGCCCGGGCCCGGGGCATCAAGACCTACCGCGACCGAAGCGGCAAGCTGCGCCGCCTCGACGACTTCTATCGCCGCTTTACGGCAGGCGGCAAGTACGGCCCCGAGGCTCAGTCTGAAGTCGCCGCCGAGGTCGTCGAAAAAACCTCGTTCGTGCCGGCCACGTTCGATGAACTACGGCCCAAAGGCTTCGTCCGCGTAAGTGGAATCGGCAGCCATCCCATCAACCTCGGCAACGCCACCGACGTCCGGCCCGACCAGCCGGTGGTCAACCGTCAGTGGCGCCGCACGCGTCCCGGGCCGTGGCCCACTCTGACGCGTCGGATCCAGTTCTATATCGATCACCCTCTGTATCTCGAGCTCGGCGAAGAGCTGCCCGTACACAAGGAACCGCCCGCCTCCGGCGGGAACTTTCCGCTCATTCTCACCAGCGGGCATACGCGCTGGAGCATTCACTCGGGCTGGCGCAACGTGCCCTGGCTGCTCTACTTGCAACGGGGCCAGGCAGCCGCGTTCGTCGCCGCCCCCGACGCCCGCGCACGCGGCATCCGCGACGGCGATACGATCCGAATATGGAACGACGTGGGGGAGTTCTTCGTCCAGGCCAAAGTGTCGGCAGCCGTGAGACCGGGAACGGTGATTCTCTACCATGCCTGGGAGGACTACCAATTCCCGGGGCGCCGCGGCTACCGCAACGTTCTGCCCTCTCCGCTCAATCCGGTCGAGTTGGCCGGTGACTACAATCACTTGCGGCCGGTTCCCGCCAGTCTTCAGCCGGGGCAGAACGATCGCGATACCCGCGTGGACATCGCACCCGCCTGAAAGCGAAAGCCGTCGGCGGGGCGGGCTGAGTCTGCTCGCACGCTCCTGCGCAAGGCTCGCAGGCCTAGCTGTCCGGCAGGTGCCTCGAGCGCGGGGCCACAGCGCTTGCGACTCAGTCGGGCGGCTCGGCCCTGCCCAGCCACCCCCCGGCATAAAGGAGGAGCGCGGCCACATCACCAACCGGCAAGAGAAGTAAGTCGGAGGGACGCAACCCTAGAACGGCTCGGCGCCTCCAGACGAGAAATCCCTGGTAAGCCCACCAGCCGGCGAGCGCCCAAGCCAGCGGCCACCCGTTTTGCCAGACCAGCCACAGAAGCGGGGGCAGCCCGTGCGTAACCAAAAGGCCCAGATAGCCCCAAGGGCGCGCGTGGCGAATCACCCTCAGCCAGCGCAGGTGGCGGCGAACCACCCGGCCGATGGGCTCTTCTCCCAGGTGGTGTTCGAGGACCATGGGAACCCATGCCAGCCGAAATCCCGCGCGCTCGACGTTTCGGGCCAGCGCGTGGTCGTCCGCCGCTTCGTCGAGCAGTGGCTCGAGCCCACCGGCCGCCTTGAGGGCATCACGCCGCAATGCGATCGTCGCACCGAGCGCAAAATGCAGCCCCTCCAATCGAACCGCCAGACAGGTGCTCGGCAAAAACCGAACGTTCGTGAGCAGGGCGTCCACTCGGCTGAGCAGCGAGCGCGCCGCAACGCTCCGGTACGGACAGGTGCTGAGCCCAACGGACGGATCGGCGAGCGGCGCAACCACCCGAGCAACGTAGTCGCCGGGCACCCGAACGTCGGCGTCGCTCAGCACCAGCACGTCGGCCGCCGTTCCCGATAGCGCTTGCATCAGATTGGCAATCTTTCGGTTACGACCGGACGGCCCCGGCCCGCAGCGCAGCTCGACGTCGGTGCGCTCTTCGCTGAGTTGGCGGGCGACCATAATCGCCGGGTCGGCCGGATCCTCGGCCGCCAGGATCACGCGAGCTCGTGCACGCCGGGCGGCTTCCAGGAGGCTTGCAAGACACGGGCGCAGGAATCCCGGAGCTCCGTGAAGCGGGCGCACGAGCAGCACCCGGTCACCGGCCCACCGTCCGGAATTCTCGGCTGGCGAGCCCAGCGTACCGGTGGCGCGAGTCGCCGCCAGCCAATACAGGGCCGCCGCCGCCAACCACGCCAGGGCAACGACGGTCACCCGGGCACTCCCCCTGGCCGAGGCGCTAGATCACGCGTTCCGACCAGTCGGTAGCCGGCCTCGGAAAGGGCCGCGCGCACTCGGGGCGAGCACAGCGCTTCGAGTTCTGCCCGCCCGGCCGCCGTAGCGGTATCTGGATGGGTGTAGACCTCGACCGTCGGTGCCCGCAGCCGCCGGATCAGGCGGATCAGCGCCAGCTCGTCGAGCCGGCCGGTGGCCCGCAACCCATAGACCCGTTCGGTTGTCGCAATCGCCGAAGACCGATAACGGCGCGCCAGCAGCCAGAAAATGGCGGCCACCACCTCCGCCGCCGGAGTCTCCATGCGAACCCGGCCGGCCCCGTCTTCGCGAACCAGGCGCACGTGCGGCACGCCGAACTCGCGCATCGCTTCTAGCACCAGCGGGAGCAACACTGGGTGCATGTGCAAGTGGTGGTGGCCATCTACGTGGTGGATCGCCAGCCCCGCCGCCTTGAGCCGCGCGAACTGCGCCCGCACTTCAGCAGTCAAAGCCGGCGCCAGTCGCCGCCGCCCCACGTAATAACGGAGGCCCGCAACCAGAGGACTGCGGGGCAACTTGCCACGGCGTGCCAGGCGAGCGGCCGCCGGGTCGGTGGCAGCCGGACGGCCGTCGCAAAAGACGAGATGCAATCCA
Source organism: uncultured Myxococcales bacterium (assembly GCA_964478045.1). Classification (GTDB taxonomy): domain Bacteria; phylum Desulfobacterota; class Binatia; order UBA1149; family SPBQ01; genus CAZQYE01. The sequence goes on from CAYZHO010000002.1 coordinate 40,124, forward strand.
GTGGAAAGTTCCGGCAGCCTTCGAGCTCGAGCGACAGCGTCGCCGAATGCCGGACCGGTTACGATCAAGCTCGCGCTCGTGAGGATGCCTTCCCGGCAGGCGATCTCGACGGCTTCGTTGACGGTTCGGCTCGACCCGAAGTCGTCGGCCGTCACGACGATCTTGCCGCCCACCGCCTCAAGCACGCAGGGCGCGCCGCCGCTGCGCCAGGAACGAGAGAAACTCGACTCCCTCGCGCAGTCGCCGCCGCATGACCCGGCCGTCCCGCACCATGTCGCGCACGATGCGCAGAATCGGGCGCGGCCGCATGTAGAAGCTCCGGTAGAACCGTTCGAGTGCCTCGTGCATGTCCGCCGCGCTCAGCTCGGGATAGGACAGTGCCGGCACCTGAACCCCGTGTTCTTCCACCAGTGCACTCGGATCCTTGACGACCAGCCACCCGGCCCGTTCGGCTTCCTCGTACAGTTGGGTGCCCGGATACGGCGCCGCCAGCGACACTTGGATGCTGTATGGATCTACCCGCTTGGCGAACTCGATCGTTTCCTCGATCGTCTCGGGCGTTTCTCCGGGCAACCCGATCACGAACGTCCCGTGAACCAAGATACCGAGGCGGTGGCAGTCCTCGGCAAATCGCAAGGCTCGGTCGATGCGCGTCCCTTTGCGAATGTTGTTGAGGATCTTCTGACTGCCCGTTTCATAGCCGACCAGCAGCAGCCGCAGGCCGTTGTCTTTGAGGACGCGCAGCGTTTCTAGAGGCACGTTGGGTTTGGCGTTGCACGACCACACGATCCCGAGCCGTCCCAGCCCTCGGGCAATGGCCTCGGCCCGCGGGCGGTCGTCGGTGAAGGTGTCGTCGTCGAAGAAGAATTCGCGCACCCCGGGAAACAGCCGCCTGGCCCTTTCCATTTCGGCCAAGACGTTGGCCACCGAGCGCGTGCGGTAGACGTGCCCGCTGATCGTCTGCGGCCACAGACAGAAGCTGCACCGGCTACGGCAGCCCCGGCCCGTGTACAGCGAAACGTAGGGGTGCTCGAGGTACCCGATCGCGTATTTCGTGATGTCGAGATCGCGCGCGTAGACGTCGGTTACGAACGGCAGAGCGTCGAGATCTTCAATCGGCGGTCGCGGTCGATTGCGGACGATTCGCCCGTGCTCGTCCCGCCACGCGACTCCGTCCACCTGCGCCAGCGGCCGGCCGGCCGCAACTTCCGCCACTGCGTAGTCGAACTCGCCCGTGGTAACGAAGTCCACCGCCTTGGCTACCCTCAGGGTCTCATCCGGCAGCACCATCGTATGAGGCCCGACCATACCCACCGTCGCCCGCGGATTGGCCTGGCGCAGGCGCTCGGCGGTACGGGCATCGTGGTAAAGAGAAGGCGTAGACGTATGGATGACGATCAGTTCGTAGTCGGCAGCAATCCGGGCAACCGCCTCGAGATCGAGGTCGTGCGGTGGAGCATCAACCAGGCGCGAGCCGGGAACCAACGCCGCGGCCTGCGCCAGCCACGTCGGATACCAGAACGACCGTACTTCCCGGCGTGCCTGGTAGCGCGAGCCAGCCCCACCATCGAAGCCTTCGTAAGACGGCGGATTCAGGAACAGCGTTTTCTTCACGGCGCACTCCCGCGGCCGCTTCGCCGGCCGGGCAACACGGTGTATTCGACCGCCGGCAGGCAAGCGCGGCCGTCGACCTCGACGAGCCGCCCCCCGGCCCGCGCCGACTCGTAAGCGGCCTCGATCGTGGCACAGCACGCCGCGGCCTCCCGCTGGTTTTCGATCGCTCGATCCGGCTCTTCGAGTGCAGCCAAGAACTCCGCGAGCACCGGTGGAAACCACGCCGCATGGTAGGAGTCGTCGGGCGCGTCGGCCGGCCGCAGCACCGCCCGAACCGCACCACCTCGATCCCGCACGGCCACCTCTCCATCGCCGATCGTGATCTCCCCGCGTTCTCCCCGCACTAGCACCCGGGTGCGGCGCCGCTCGGCCGCCCACGTGAGTTCGAGTTGGAGGCGAACCGTGTTGTCGAACTCCACCGTGCACGTGGCTGTATCCTCTACATCTGCCCCCACCCACCGGCGTCGCTCCGCCTGTGCCGCAACGGTCGCCGGCTGGGCGCCAGCCAAGGAACGGGCCAGATAGAGCGAATGCCAGCCGTGATCGATCAAGATCCCCCCGCCGGCGCGATCGGCGCGCAGCCGCCACGAATCAGGGCCTCCGGCCGGCTGCGTCCGGTCCGTACGAAACACGATTCGTTCGAGCCGGCCGATCGCGTTCTCGGCTACCAGCCTGCGCGCTTGGCGGAACAACGGAGCGTGGTGCCAGTTATGGACCGTCATCAGCACGACGCCTGCGCCAGCGGCGCAAGCGGTCATCGAGGTCAAGTCGGCGCAGCGCAAGGCGAGCGGTTTTTCCACCAGCGCGTGTACCCCTGCTTGCAGGAGGGCTTCGACCACCTCCCGTCGTGTCGCCGGCGGCGTCGCAATCACCGCAAAATCGGGCCGCTGGCGGGCGAGCAAATCGTCGATGCCCGGGTACACGCCGACCGAACCGCCGAGTAGCGAGCGCGCTCTCTGGCGGCGCGACCCGTCCGGATCGACTACCGCGCTGACCCGAATGCGCCGGTCGCCGAGCAGCGCCGGAAGATGAGCGAATTCGGCGACTCGCCCGAATCCGACGATCGCCGCGTCAAGGGGTTTCATCCCGCTAGCGTCCTTTCAGCCTCGCCCGTGCGACTCGCGGTAGAGCTCGCCGAGCACGTCTTCGAAGATATCGAGGCCACGATTTGCCAGATCTTCTGTAATCACCAGCGGCGGGTTGATCCGTACCCGCGCTCCGTAGGCCATCACCAGCAGCCCCCGCGCCAAACAGCGCCGATAGAGTTCCTCGGTAACCGCCCGTCCCAGGGGCTCCTTAGAACGCCGGTCGCGCACCAAGTCGAGCCCAATGAGCAACCCGACGCCGCGCACGTCGCCGATCCACGGGATCCGCTCGGCCATCTCTTTGAGGCGCGCAAGCATCTTGGCTCCGACGCGCGCGGCATGGTCCGCCAGCCGCTCCTCGACGATCGTTTTCACCGTCGCCCACGCCGCCGCCGCAGCAAGCGGATTGCCGCCGTAGGAAGAAGAAGACGCGGAGGGCTTGGCCCACGGCAAGGCGCTCGCCGTGTCTTCCCCGGCAACCACACCACTGATCGGAAAGCCACCGCCGAATCCCTTCCCGATGGTCATGACATCCGGAACCACACCGCTGTGCTCGAAACCGAACAGCCGGCCTGTGCGACCGAAGCCGGTGATCATCTCGTCGGCGATCAACAGCGCATCGAACTCGGCGGCAAGCTCGCGAACGCCGGCCATCCATTCCGGTGGCGGAACGACGTTGCCCGCCGTCCCCTGCATCGGTTCGACCAACACCGCCGCAATCGCCCCCGCGGTGGCCGCATGAACTTGCTGCCGCGCGATGTCGAGACAGCCCAGACCGCAGCTCGGGTAGCTGGCGTGGAGGGGACAGCGATAGCAGTCGGCGTACGGAACCAGATGGACTCCGCCACCAAGCGGCCCCCAGCCGCGCTTGAACGGGTCGCCGATCAGCGGGAGAACCCCGCCCGTCTTGCCATGGAAGCCGCCCCAGAACCCAACGACCTCGAACTTGCCGGTTGCCGACCGGGCCAGCCGCAACGCTGCCTCGACCGCCTCGGCGCCACCCGAGTAAAGTTGCACGCGGCGGAGCCCCTCCGGGAGCACCGAGGCCAAAAGCTCGAGCAGCCGAAGTCGCGCCTCACTCGTAAACGACCCTACCGCCAGGCGCTGCGCCTGCTCGGTTACCGCGCGAACCCAGGCGGGATGGCTGTGGCCGATGCTCGCCACGGCAACGCCAGCCATGAAGTCGATGTACTTCGAGCCGTCGACGTCCTCGAGCACGGCCCCCTCGCCTCGGGCCATCGCAATGCCGGCCAACGTGGCCAAGCGCTGAATCCCGGGTGCGATGATTCGCTGTTCGGCCTCGAACAGGGCGCGCGAGCGCGGGCCGGCGATTTCCTCGCTCACATTCTTCCTCCCGCCTGCCGCCAGCGCACGAGCAGCCGATCGGCGATCGCACGGGCGGCGCCGTCCCGGCACGGCGCGAACGACGGCCAATCGTTGAGGTCGACGAGCACCAGCTCGCCCGACGGAGTCACGATCAAGTCTCCTCCGAAGACTTCGAGTCCGAGGGCAGCGGCCGCCTTCTCGGCCAAGCCAGGCCAGCCGTCGGCTTGCGAACCGGAAATGGAGGCCCCGGACTCGTCGTAAGCCCGGAAGAAACCCACTCCGCGAACCCCGTAGAACTTGATGGTGGAGCCTTCCACGTGTTCTTCGAGCAGGGCGTGCCGGATACCGCGGCGGCGAAAACCGGCAAGTACAGCCAGCGCCTCGCCGGGTGTTTCCACGCGGACGACGTCGCCCGGCTCGGTGGCGTGCACGTCGCCCCGCTTGACCCAAACCCCCCGGCCGCACGTAGCGAACCAGCGAGCGAGAACCTCGCGGCTCGGCTCCCGCGTGTCGACCGGACGCCTGCGCGCCAGCGCGATACCGGCGCGCTCGAGTCGCACCGCCGTCTCTATTCGCCGGCAGGCCCTGATCGTGGAAGCGTCGTGGACGACCGGGCGTCCTCGCGCGCCGATCCGGGTTAGTTCGGCCAGAGCCGCAGGGCCCTGGCACATCGCGAAATATAGCTCGGCACCAACCTCGGCCGCCTCGCGGGCAGCAGTGAACAAGCAAACGCGGACGCCGCGGTCCGCAAGAGCTGCGGCGGTCGCTTCGAGGATTGCCCGGTCGGCCTCGATCTTTCCGGGGGAATACTCGGGCTCGCGAGCAATGCCGGCAAACAGTGGGGCGGGCGCGATCATGACGGTGCGCTTTCGGTTGCAATTGCTTCGGCGGTAACGATGTCCGCCGCCCGGTCGACGTCGGCGGCCGGGCCGACGTCGACCGCTCTCAGACGTATCCCAGTAGCGGGCAGTTGCGCAAGCAAATCGCGGAGGCGGCCGGATGCGGGCTGTGGATGGGCGGCGGCGCGAGCAAGGGCGCACCCGGGCAGGACGTACAGGCCGGCTGTACAGAGCGGGCTGTGCGCCGCGCCGGACCCGATTGCCTTCACCCAGCCTTTCCGGCCGACGGCCACACGCAGCGGCCGCTCGTCGCCGGCGGCACTGGTCACCGCAACCAGCCCGTCCGCCCGAGCACCCGGCAAACCGCGCACCTCGGCGGCAAAGCGGCTCAGTCCCGCGCGGCATACGACGCCGTCGGTCATAGCCAGGGCGAAGGTCCCGCTGCGGCCGCTAGCGAGAAGCCGGCGCCCGACCAGCGCGAACGTCTCCAGACTCGAAGCAGTGGAACACGCGAGCCATTCGATTGGCCGCGCTGCTCGCAGGCCTTCGATCCGGGCCACGACTTCGCGCGCCATAGCCTCGTTTACGGCGATCAAGAACTGCTCGGCACCGCAGGCTGCCAGCGAATCGAGCGCGTGGAGCAACAGCGGGCGCCCGCCGACCTCCACTAGGGGCTTTGCCACGGCGACGCCGCTTGCCTTCAGCCGCTCACCAGCTCCTGCAGCCAGCACGATGCCCACCATCACTGTGCTGCGGCCTCCGGGTCGAGCGCGGCCACGGAAGAAACCCAAGCATCCACGCCCGCACTCCAATCGGAAGGCGGCTGCGGAGAAACCAAGATCGCCGCAACGCCCGCACTGCGAGCCGCCGCCACGTCGCGATCGATGCGGTCACCCACCGCCGCCAGCGAGCCAGGCATGCAAGCGAATGCTCGCAGGACCGGGGCGAAGACTTTCCCGTCCGGCTTCCAGACACCGGCTTCCGTGGAATCGACAACCACCTCGAAGAAGTCCGCCAGCCCGTGTTCCGCCAGCAAGACTCTGGTATTGCCGCATCCGTTCGACACTACGGCCAGGCGCACGCACTCGGCCAGGCGGGCAAGCAGCGACCGGCGCGATTCGAGCGCACCTTTGGCATCCAGCCAAAACTTCTCTGCAACGGCGTGCGCCGACTGCGAGTCGGCCCCGAGAACCCGCGCCTGCGCGCGGACGTGCGCTTCCACCATGTCAGCAAGCCTCAGTTGGCGAGCCCGCGGATGTTCGAGAACTGCCCTGTCGCCACAATCGATGGCCGCGTCGATGCGCTCTTGCGGCACGCCGGGCTCACGCGCCCGCCATAGTGAACGAAAGCGGTCGCGCCAGGACAAGCCATCGGCATCAAGGGTGCCACCGAAGTCGAAGGCCAGTCCTACGATCGATCGGCCGGGGGCTCCCACGTGCAACGACCCGCGGCCGTCCCACTCCAGACCCAAGGCGCCGGCTCCCCGCGGGCCGTTATCGACCGAGGGCATCGCGATCACCTGCGGGCTCGGAACTCGCGAGCCACTGCCTGGCCAACTGCTCGGAGAAGAAGAACCGCAAGACCAACAGCGCGGCGGCAAACGCAAACGTTCCCGGGGCCGCCAGCCAGACAAACCAGTGCAGCCGGTCTATCAAAGAAAGCACGAGAATCAGATACACGAAGTCCCGGCTGCTCGCCCGCTCGTACAACGCGCGCGCACGATCCCCTACCCCAGCCCGCTCGAGCCATCTCGCAAACCACAGTCCCACACTCGCAGCGACCGCCATCCCGGCCAGCGCCGTCCACGCCACCCAAGCCGGCGCCTTGCCCGCACGCACGGCCCCGACCCCGAGCGCTGCGAAGACGGCAGCGTTGACGGCGTTGTCTCCAAGCAGATCGAGGCGGCGGCCGCTCGGGGACGCAGTAAGCGTAAGGCGTGCGACCTCACCGTCGCAACCGTCCAAGATCGTCGAAAGAACCACGAGCGCCGCGCCAACGACCGACCTGCTCGTCCCCGGTGAGGCGAGCCAAACCGCCCCCCAGAGTCCGATCGCTGTTGCAGCCATCGTGATCGCATTCGGGGAAACCCCCCAGCGAACCAGCCACGGCGAGATTCGAGTCGATATCGAGCGGTCGAAGTAGCGCGCCAGCAATCCGTCGGTGTCTTGCCACATCGTAGCGAGCAGCCGCGCACTCGCCTCCCGTGCTTCCCTGGCACTGCGCACGCGCATGCAAAACTCGCCGGCTGGCCACCAGCGCGCGACTCCGCTTTCGAGAAGCTGCCGGGCCAGCTCGCCTAGTTCGTCCGCATCGCGCGGCCGGCAGTCGACGTCTGGCGGCAGTGCCACGGCTACCGCCGGCCGCTCCGGCGAAGAGCCGGCAACCACCACATTGGCCTGCGCTTCCCGGCACAGACTCAACAACGTCTCTTCGCCTATAACGGCGTCGCCCGCGACGAAGACTCGTCCTGCCGGCTGGCCGCCCGTCCGCTCCTCGAGGCGCCGGTTAGCCAAGTTTACGGCGCGGGCTAGGCGCTCGCCCACCGGCATCCCAGCCACCCGGTGGCCCTGCTCGCCGGCAGCCGGGACGACGACAATCGGCCCGTTGGGCGGCCGACCGTTTGAGCGCCCTTCCACCGCCTTCACCGCCTAGCCCGAATCGCCGCAGTGCGGCCGGCAATCAAAAATGGAAAGAGCAGCATACCGAGGCCCGCGTAAAAGATTTGTTCAATTCGAAGGACGACGCCGTAGGACAGGCCCGCCGATTGCGGGAGGCCGAGCAACGCGAACACCAGCATGCGACCTCCCTCTTGTGCGCCAACCCCGGCAGGCACTGCAAACGCGGCGATGTCGATCAGCGTTCCGATCATCCAAATCGCGGCAGCAAACAACCACGACGCCCGGCCGACGACCCACCACAGGAACAGCCACGTCGCTCCGATTCCGACCGCGAGTCCGGCCACGTGCCACAAAATCGAAGCAACCAGCGCCCAGGGATGCTCCCGATAGTAGGCGCGCAGGTCTTCATCGACGTCACCTGCGACTTTGAGTGCCCGCTCTCCCAATCGCCGGCCGAGCACCCGCCGCACGAGCCAGCCCATACGACCGGTGAGCTGAAACCAGAAGAAACCGAAACAACCGATCCCCACGGCCGCGCCGGTTACGAACAACGCGCTGGCAAGCCTTCGATCGAGCGGGATCCACCAGGCGAGTACCGCGGTCCCCAACCCGGCTAGGCCCAGTTGGGCCGCCACGTACGAAAGCTTGTCCACCATCACCCCGGCAGCCGCGGCCGAACGTGGAATCCATCGCTCGAGCAGTGCGACTTTGGCAACCTCGCCCCCGATCGAGGCCGTCGGCGTCAAGTAGTTGACCGCCGTCCCGGCGTTGCGCACTCCCCACAGAGCGGCAAGCGGTACCGTACGGCGGCCGCGCGCGAACGCCAGCCGCATCCCGAACGAGTGGAAAACGTCGGCCACCGCCTCGAGCGCGACGAACAGGGCCAATCCCCAGCCGAAGCGTTCGACGTCGGCCCACAGTCGTGCGGGACCGGTCCGGGCCACCAGGTACGCCAACAACAACAGCCCGGCGCCGAAGAGGATTGCGTGCACCCTTTTCATCGATCACCATTGGCCGCCGGCGCTTGCCTGCCCGGCCTTCGGCCCGCGGCTGCCAGCGAAGCTCGGTGCCGAGCAGCCCACAGTAGTCGCGCGCTGTGGACTACCCCCGTGCACACGGCCCACGCTCCTGCCGCCACGAACCCCTCGTACAGCCGGCCTGCAACGGCGCACAGGAGCAGCATGGCAACATAGATATTTCGCCGTCCCGCGATCAACCGAAAGTGCTCGTCGAAGCGGCCGAGCAGGTCGAGGGGGCAGCCCAGCCACCGGTGGCCGAGCGTGTAGGCGATTTCGTCGGCCAGATTTCCGCCCAACAGTAAGCCGCCCCACAACAGGGCAGCCGCGCCCTTGGTGCCGTAAAACCACCAGGTCAAAGCGAACCACCAGGCGTTCTCATAGAGAAAGTCGAAATAAGACTCCCACTCGCCCAGCGCCGAGTATTCCAGGCGCAGCCGGGCCAGCTTCCCGTCGACACCGTCGAGCCACTCGACCAAGTACATCAGCGGGAAAGCGGCCACGAAGGCTCCCTTGGCCAGTAGGACGGCGGCAAGCAATCCGATCCCCGTGCACGCGAAAGTCACCTGGTTCGGAGTGACGCGGGTTGGGGCGAGCCATGCGAGCAAGACGTTTTCGAACGGAGGATCGAGCCAACGAGCCGGCGCGTCCATGACGTGTTTTTGAGTCGCCCGAATCAGGGCTCTGCCGAGCTCCGCCGCACTGCGCGCACCGGACACGCGGTGCAGGAAGATCGGCACCGGACCGCGCATTTCTTCGGAAAAGGTGTCCAGCGAGCGGGGATCGATCCGCTCGATCTCGGCATCGCCCGCGGAGCCTCCCGCGAGAATTCCAAGGCGCTCCGGCGGCAATAGCCCAACCGCGATCTCCTGGCTTCCTTCGGCCGTCGGCTGCACAATGGCCGGCCGGCCGCGCGCCAGCAGCAGCTCGATGATGCGCCGGTCTACGACGAAATCGGCTGCCGCGAACAAGCAATAGCCGGTCAAGCCAAGATCCGGCTCGACCAGCTCGCCGAGCGGTACCGCCCCGCTGGCCTGCAGCACCCGCAGTTTCGTTCGCCGGTCGCGGGCACCGAAATCCTCTGGAGCGCACGGGCGCTCGACCACTACGACGATATCGTGCACCCCTTCGAGCTCGAAAAGACGCACGAGCCGAGTGACGCAGGGAATACCACCCACTCGCATCCAGGCCCCACCGCGCCGTGCATCGAGCAACCCGGTTACGCCGCTTGCCGCCACCGCCGGTCTCGCTTGCCTACTCGACCCGCAGGGCCTCCACCAGGTTGAGCTGGGAGGCTCGGCGGGCGGGGTAGAACCCGAAGAACACGCCGACCGCCATCGAGACCCCGGCCGCCACTACCACGCTCGCCGCCGACACCGGGACTTCGACCCCGTAGAGCATCCCGACGTACCAGGGAAGTCCCACACCGAGCGCGATCCCAGCCGCTCCGCCGCCCGCCGCCAGGATCGCCGCCTCGAGCAGAAACTGAGCCAGAATGTCGCGCCGGCGCGCTCCTATTGCCATGCGGATGCCGATTTCACGGGTGCGCTCGGCCACCGTAACGAACATGATGTTCATGATGCCAATCCCACCGACCAACAACGAAACCGCCGCGATGACGACCAAGCCCAAGGTGATCGCGTCCGAAATCCGCCGCACCAACGCCAAGTAACGCTCGAGCGACTCGACTTTGAAACTGTCGATGCGCTCGTGCCGCTGGGCCAGCACCCGGCGAATCGACCGAACGACACCGGGCACCTGCTCGGCACTTGCCGCCTGAAAGTATACGACGTCGACCCACTGCAGCCCGGACAGATTGCGTTCGGTCGAAAACGGAACGATTGCAGTCAGTCCCGCCGCCTCGCTTTTGTGTACGGCCGCGGCGCTTTCCACCGCTTCTCGGAACACGCCCACGACCCGAAACCGCACGTCGTAGAGGCGGATCCACGCGTCTTCGAGCCGCCCTCCAGGTAGCAACTCCTCCGCAAGCTCGCGCGAGACGACCGCCACTTTTGCCGCTCGTTCTTCTTCGGCCTGCGTCAGGAAGCGGCCCCGCTCGATGATTAGGTTTCGAACCCGCGCGTAAGAGGGCGGCGCGCCGAGCACCGTAATCACGCGAGGCCGCCCGCGAAGCGACACGGTCTGGCTGTCGTTGAGAACCGGCGCCACGGCTACGACGCCGCGCACGGAGGTGGCCAGGGCACGTGCATCTTCAAAGGTCAGCTCTTGGGGGTTTAGGCCATCGCCGGTTCCATACGCGAAGACAAGATTGGCCCCCACGCCCTCGATCTGCCGGATCACGTACGCCCGACCGACCAGACCGATCGACACTACGGCGACGACGCTCGCCGTGCCGATGGCGATTCCGAGCATCGTCAGAGCCGAACGGCCTTTTTGTGCCGCCAGTCCGTCGGCCGCAAAGCGCAGGAGCAGTTCAAGCCAGGCCATCGTGAATCCGCCCGTCGCGCACCCGGACGATGCGCTCTCCGGCCGCTGCGACTTCCGGGTCGTGGGTGACCAAGACGATGGTCGCGCCGCGCCGGTGCAAGTCGCGAAACACCTCGAGAATCTCGCGGGCCGTGGCGGAGTCGAGCGCGCCGGTGGGCTCGTCGGCGAGCAGAACCGAAGGATCGTTGATGAGCGCCCGTGCGATCGCCGCTCGCTGGCGCTGGCCCACCGACAGCTCGGCAGGGCGATGATCGAGCCGGTCCCCGAGCCCGAGCTGCTCGAGACGCTCGCGCGCGGCGCGCCGGCACTCGGCCGGAGACCGGTCGCGCGCGTACAAAGCCGGCAGCGCTACGTTGTCGAGCACGCTCAGTTGGCCGAGCAAATGAAAAGACTGGAACACGAAACCGACCTCGCGGTTTCGCAAGCGGGCGAGCTCGTCGCTCGAGGCCCTGGAAACCACGCGCCCGTCGAACCGATAGGTACCTTCATAGTCGGCGTCGAGGAACCCGAGGATGTGCAGGAGTGTCGATTTGCCCGAGCCCGATGGACCCATGATGACGACGAACTCCCCGCGCCGGACCTCGAGCGTAACCGCGCGCAGCGCGACCACCGGGACACCTTCGCGATCGTAAACCTTGGAAACCGAATCGAGGCGGATCACGGACCCTTTGGGCCGAGCGCTCACGAACCCGCGCTCGTTTCCACGGCTTCGACCTGTACCCGCATACCGTCGCTCAGCCCTTCGCGCGGGCTTAGGACGACGCGGTCGCCCGGTTTCAGGCCCGAGAGGACCTCGACGTCGAGCGCACTGGCTCTGCCGGTCTCGATCGCAACGCGGCCGAGGCGGTTGCCCACGACCCGATACGCGTAGGACCTCCCCTCTTCGACGAACACGGCTTCGGCCGGGATTTGCAAGGCATCGCTGATCCGTTCGACGATGATCTCCACGTCGACGATCATTCCCGGCACCAACCCCTCGGGCGCTTGAATCAACTCGAGCAGCGCCTCGGACACGGAACGGCTTTCTTTCTTCTTCACGTGCGGAATGACTCGGGCAACCCGCGCCGGCACTGCACGCCGGCCGAGCGCGTCCGAGCGAATCACTGCTTCCTGTCCCTCTCGCACGCGCCCGAGGTCGACTTGATCGACGTTGGCCCGGACCCGCAAGTGGCCGAGGTCGGCGACCCACAGAAGGGGATCGCCCGCGCGCACTACTTGCCCTTGCTCGACTTGGCGCCGGTAAACCGTGCCCGCAAAGGAAGCCCGAACGCGGGCGGCTTCGAGTCGAGCTTGAAGGTCTTCGATGCGCAGGTCGAGCGACTCGAGTTCGAGCGGAATCTGGCGCTGCAAGTTCTGGTAGCGGCTCTCGGCCTCTGCCAGGGCCCGTTCACTGAGCCGGTATGCCTCGGGCGCTAGCGCCCCGGCCTCGAGCAGATCCCGGTCCACACGAACGCGCTCTCGGGCCTGCTCGACGGCATCCTTGGCCTGCTCGAGTCGCGCGACCGCTTCGATTCGCCGCGACCGCGCCTCCTTGAGTTCGGCCTCCACGCGGCGGGCGTCGATCCGCACGAGCACTTCACCCGGCGCCACCTTCGTGCCTTCCTCGACCACGAACAATACGCGACCGTCGAGGCCGGCTCGCACTTCGGTTTCTCTAGCGGGCTCCACGGTCCCGTTCGTCACCACCGTAACTACCAGTGGCCGGCGCTCGACCGCCGTTGCTCGTACCACAATCGGCCGCTCGCGCGCGAGCCACGCTGTGGCCAACAGGCCCGCGCAGGCGGCGGCCGCAATCCAAACAGGCTTGTTAGTCCGTCGCCCTGCCACGGCACGAACACCGGCACCGGCCGCCATCTGGCCCGGTCGCAGCCGCTTGCGCACTCGGGGCTGCGGCCGACAAAGCCGCCCGGGAGAGGCGGCCAAGCTCGCGAGCCAGCACAGCCCAAGCCCGCAACCGCTCCAGGCGAGCGTCCGCTACCGCCAAGCTCGCTTGTCGGTAGCGCACCTGAGCATCGAGGACCTCGCCCAGACTTGCCCGTGCGGCCTGCAGTCGTAGCTCGCTCAGCTCGAGTCGCCGCCGCGCGTTGGCAGCCACCCGCTGTGCCAGCCTCTCGCCTTCTACCCGCGCCCGCAGGTGCGCGGCTTCTTCTTCGACCCGCCGGCGCTTGCGGTCAAGCGCTAGCTTGTACTCGATGCGAGCCATCTGCTCGCCATTGCTCGCGGCGCCGGCGGCCTCCCGGCTTCTCAATCCGTCGAACAGTGGGACCCGCACGTCGAGGCCGATCATCCACTCGTCGGGGAAATTGTCGTAGCGGTTGGTGCCATAGTTGGCGTACCCCGCCCGCACCCCAACGGTCGGCCAGCGCCCGGCCTTGGCCGCCTCGACGCGCAACCGCTCGACCTGCCTGCGCACGTCAAGCGCGGCGATCTCGGGGGTCTCCTCGAGCGCAGCCTCGAGATCATCGGGCAATGGCAGCACCACCGGCGGTGGAAGGCTGGCCGGCAGCACCCTTACCTCAGCGCCGCTCAATCCGACGGCCTCTGCCAACGCACGGGCCGAGGACTGCTCGAGAGCCGCCAGCTCTTCCAACTCGATGCGAACCCGTTCGAGCTCGATGGCAACCGCTTCGCGCTCGAGCTCCAACGTCCGCCCGGCTTTGGCAAGCGCACTCGCCGTGGCGGCCAGCGATTGCAGCCGTTCGGCAATCTCCCCAAGAAGGCGCCGGCGCTCGCCGAGCCACAGCGTCCGGCCGTAGAGCTCCACGATCGCTTGAGCCACCGCTTCGCGCCGCTCGCGGGCTCGAAGCGCCGCTACGCGCGCTTCGAGCCTGGCGATTTCCGCGGCTTTCATCTGCGAGAGATCGAAGAGCAACTGCTCGAGGAATACGTTGAACCAACCCTCGCGCGCGCCAAGCGTAGCCAAGCCGTAGACGCGCTCGACTCCCCGGCGATCCACAGCGCGCAGTTTTTCCGTCTGGCGGCTCGAGTAGCCGGCACCGCTCGTCACCGTAAGCTGAGGAAGCAGCGCCGCCCGAGCTTGGCCCGCCCGGTGTTCGGCCTGCTCTCGCATCAGCTCGGCCAGCCGCGCCTCGTCCCCGTTCGCCAGCGCGCACGCCACAGCCTGACCGAGTCCGAGCGGTAGGGGTTCGGCGGCCGCCGAGGCAGCCCATCCGGCGAGGCAAAACAGGACCAAGACGCTCGGTCGAAACCAAACCCGCATCGAAATGCCGGCCTCAAGGCCGAACCCAAAAAGTGTATCGCGGGCCAGACCGAAGCGCGACCCGGGCTAGCGGCGATCGGCCGTCCACGTGCGGTCGCGCACGTTGATTTCGTAACCCGGGAACGCCATCGCCAACTCGTCGCGCAGCTCGCGGCCGAACTGCCGTATGAACTCGGGAGGGCGGGGGCGCCCCAAGTCGTCGATCGCGACCCGGAGCTCACTACCGTCGGTCTTTCGCTCGATCACGATCGCAAAGGTGAGCCCTTCGATCCCGCCGAACTGCGAACCGCGAGGAAAGTAGCCCAACGTCCGCCGGATCCATGAAGCGCTCGGCTTGGCGTAACCGGCGAGCTCGAGTGCCGGCGTCGATACCATGCCGAAGCGGCGGGCCACCCGGTCGGCTACCATGACAACGCGATCGACGTCCTCGTCGGTCAGGCGAACACTTCCAAGCTCGCCTCGGCCAGCCGCTACCGGCCCGCCCGCCGGCACTACCGCAATACCCTGTGTCCTAGCGCACCCTGGGGCGGCGGCCGCGATCAGCAACGACGCAACCAGTGCTCTCGCCACCTGGCTTCCCCCCTTGCCCATCGCTTCGATCATGCCGGGAGGTCGTCGATGGTGCCACTGGCAGGGAGGCGAAAAAGCCGGGGGACGTAACGTTCGGGCTCAGCGCAACGGACCAAACAGCCCGAACCCGCGCTGGCGCCACCAGGACCAGGTCCAGTTCTGTTGCTCCCAGTGGTCGCCGCGCATCCGCAGCAGCAGCGGCCCGGCGGATCCGGTAGCGGCGCCTCCGAAGACGAATGCCGTTGCCCAGCCTTCGCCGCGAGGGTCAAACCCCATGCTCCAAGGATGGTACGCACTGACGCCCGAAACTTTGGGAAGCGGATATACGCGCCACTCGCCTTCGACCAGGCGCAGGACGGGCTCGGTTCTTTCGAGCTCGGTCTGCAGCCCGATCCACGGCGTCCCGTCCGGGCTCACGGCGAGCGCTGTGATGGCTCGAAAGGCATCGTCCGGCTCCTCGATTTCCTCTTCCGGCCGTTCGGGTAGGTCATAGACGCGCCAGCCGCTTTCGCCGTCGTAGCTGTAAAGCTTCGCGAACTCTTGCGAGAAGCGAAAGATCCAGTTGGAACGCGCTTCGTGGACCACACAGTCGGCCGATACCCACACCCGCCGCTTGGTCCTATCACAGGCCGCATGGCTGAAGCGCCACCGCAGCAGGGGGTGCAGGGGTGGCCGCGGTGGGGGCAGGACCTGCCAGCGACCGGAAAGCTCGTCGTAGATGGCGGCCCACGGGTCGAAACGGTCGAGAAAGCCGTCCTCGCGTGCTTTGACCACGCGGCCGACCACTGCGATCTCGTGGTCGGAAAGCCTGCATTCGGAACGAAACTCTACCAGCCCGAGCCCCGACGGCGTCAAGTCCCGCCACTGCTCTCCGTCGTAATGGAAGGCGCGTGAGAGCCAGCGAGCCCCCTCGAGTCGCGGCCGCGGTAAGTGGGGAATGTTGGCAACCATCGGCCCCCGGTTGGTGCCAAACACGTACACGCCGCCGTCGCGGGCCGGCATCATCGCCTCGATCGTCCAGTCATCCCCACTTACGTCGGGAACCTTCGGCGGATCGACCAAACTCCAGCGGTCCTGGTACTGGCGAAGGATGTGCTTGTAGGAAAGGAAGCGGTAGCGGACGATTCGACCCTCTTCGTCCTCTACCGGAGCAAAGCCCGAATGGTCGTAGGCAATCAGCAATCCAACGCGCGGCGTGTACGTCACCTCGGAAGGCGTTTCGTAAACGCCTGGCGCCGGGCGCAGTGTTCCCAGCATGACGTGCGGTTTGCCTTCGTCGTCGATGCGTAGGATCGCCGTACCGGCAACCAACACCCCCTTTCCGGGCACGTAGGAAACCGTGCTGAGGATCATATTGACGGCCGGCCGAATCCCCGAATGGAAGAACCCCGTGTGGCCGATCCATTTGGCTGGAATTTCGTACGGCCAGGCCCAAGCGCCGGTGCTCGCTGCTTGCACGCAGCCGATCACGGCCGCCAGCGCAGCCCACCGTCTTGGTCGCCTCAGCCCCCTCGCTCTTCTCTTCACGCGCTCCATCCCATGCCGATCTCGAGGGCTAGCTCGCGGGACAGCCGCAACTGGGCCTGCCGGAAACCGATTTCGCCCCCGAAGACCTGGTGGATGACGAGGCGAAACGGGGCGCCGAGAGGACCCGCAAAGAAACTCGTTCCTGGAACCATGTGGCCGAGGGTGAGAAAGTCCTGCAAGAAATGCTGCGCTGCTCCCATGAACGGCACGTTTCCGAGGCCGGCGACCGACTTCTCGAAAATCACGGGCAGGGGTAGCGGGCCGTAGCTGCCGTCGGCACGCGCAACCGTTCGCGCTACTTCGCGGAGATCCGCCATGTGGTCGAGCACGGTACCGAAATGGCCCTCGTTGCTGAGCGTGTAGCCAGCCCGCTCGGCAAACTTGCCGAATCCGTCCTGCTCGACGTTGTATTTGGAAAGCGCAGGCCCGAACCGCTCGTACTCGGTTCCGGCCACGCTGGCCTCGCTCATCGTCGCGTGATCAGCGCTCGTAGACACCCGCCGCAGGCCGTCCTGGCCTTCCTTTACCACCTCGCGGCTCGAGACCGCACGCTCAGCAGGCGCACTTCGGCCAGTTTTTATTACGAAGTGGTCATAAGCGTAGGACGCTCCCAGCCCCGCGGCGATCCCGATGGCCGTCAGCCAGTCGGAATCGAGACCGGCCACGGCACCCGCGCTCACCGCAGCGTGGGTAACAACGGTCGTGAAACTCGAGCGCAGGCTCACCTGCACCAAAACCCGCATTGCCTCGGCAACCGGAACGATCTGCGACAACCCCGTCGCCATCTGGTAGGCAATGTTCAGGCCGCCGAGAAGCGTGCCCAGGCCGGCACCGAGCAAGCCAGCCACGAACCCGCCTTCGAAGGCGTCGGCGAAGTCTCCACCTTCGAGCTCGGCCGCAACGCCGGAGATGAAGGCCGAAGCGGCGCCGGCGAGCAGAATGGGTACCAAGACGGCAATAAGCTCGAAGAAAAACTCTCCGTCGGGATCCTGGCCGCCGACGGGATTGCCGCCGCCGTAAAGATATGGCGATGCAAACTGGGCGCGAGGATCGGGAGTAAGAAACAGGCCGAGCTCCGGATCGTAAAAGCGCGCCCCGAAGTAGAGCAGTCCCGAGGCCTCGTCGCGCACGTGGCCGCCGAAGGCAGCCTCGGCGGTCGCTTCGCCAACCGGCCGGCCGGCTGCATCGAGCACCGCGTGCAGAGCGCCGTACGCCCCGTAGCGAAGGTGCTCGATCACCTCTCCAGCAGAATCCGAGAGCATGTGCGGCGATCCCAGTCGGTCGAGGTGGTAGTAGGCAACGAACGGGCCAGGGGCAGCCCGCAGCCAGTGCCCGCTCCCTGCCGGCGGGGCGCTGCCGCCTTTCCCCTCGGGTCCCGCGGCCCAGGCCACGAGGGCCGAACCGGGCGCCGGCGGCCGAGGCAGCGGAGTGACGAAGACCACGAAGCACACGGCCGTAACCAGTGCCACGCGACCGGATCCGGGCAGCAAAGCGGCTGCCACGAGCAAGGCCGCCAGCGCCAGCACCGCCGCCAACTCCTGCGGCCAGGTCGAGGCGTCGGCGAAGACCAGTCCCGGGCGCAGGAGGCTGGCGTTTCGGCCCGCCGGGCCTGTGGCGCCACCCGGCGGCCTTTGCTCCCGGGTGGAACCAAGGGCCAGCCGAGGTGGAGCCTGGATTCGGTCGGTCGCGACCAGGCGGGTTCCGAGGTAGTAGTGGCGGATGAGCGTATTGCCTTCGACCTCGAAGGCGCCCCCGAAGTAATAGCGAACGCTTCCCGTGCGGGCGTCGTAGCGAGCTACCCGCGTCGAACCCTCATCGTAGAAGTTGACCTGCACCAGGCTCTCGTCGCGCAGCACGCGAACGAGGCGCCCGAGCTCGTCGTACTCGTAGCGCCACGGGCCCTTGCGGGTGCGGTTGCCGGCCTCGTCGTGCGCGATTTCCTCGGTTCCGGCCAGTATCGCCTGGTGCGGGGCGGGGCCGCCGTACAGGAACGGGGCCGTACCAAAGGCGGTGAGGTTGCCTCCGGCGTCGTACGAAAAGCGTTCGGAGGCGCCTGCTGCAGTGCGGCGCTCGACCAGCCGGCCGAGCGCGTCGTAGGCGAACGTAGCACTGCGATCCAAAGGCGATCCCGGCGGCGCAACGCGGTCGCTCACGGCCAAAACGTTGCCGGCCGCGTCGCGCTCCGAAATCACGAGTCCGGCCAGATCGAACGCGCCGGCATCGCACGCTCCGCCGGGAGCCGAAGCTGCCGTCGTCCTCGTGCACAGGAGCCGGCCCATGCCGGCACCGCTCGCGTATTCGAACCGGTCCGACAGACCGTTGCCGTAGTCGAGGCGAACGAGATGGCCATCGATGTCTGAGGCCGTCGACTCCACGAAGACCCGCTTACCCTCGGGACCGTCGGCAACGAGTTTTGTGATCCGGCCAAAAGGCGAATACTCGGTTGTCACTACCTCGTCGACGCCGTCAACCGCTGAGGGATAGGTTCGGCTCGTGCGGCGGCCCGCACGGTCCCAAGTGTAGCGGCTCGTGTAGGTCCGGGTTCGCGCGCCTGCTTTGATGCGCAGCGTGTCTTCGACGAGACGCCCGTAGTCATCGTACGCAAAGTACTTGACGACTTTGCTCGGGCCTTCCCCCCGGGAGCGAATGCGCCGGAGCTTACCGATGCCGGAGCCGCGCCGGTAGTAGGAGTAGACGGTCTTGACCGAACCAGCGCGCTGCCTGCGCAACCGCCCGACGCGGTCGTAGCGCATGGTGACCGTCTGGCCCCGCGGGTCGTCGATACGCACGAGAAAGCCGGCCTCGGAGTACTCGTAGTGCCACGCCCCGCGGTCGGAGGCCGTCAAATCGGTTCGGTTACCAAGCCCGTCGTAAGCGATCGACGTGACCGACGGAGCACCACCGCGCGGCTGGGTCCGGATCTCGATCGGGCGATCGAGCCCGTCGTAGGCAATCGTCTGCTCCTCGATGATTTCTCCCTGGCAGTCGAGCGGGTCGAGGCGTAGCGGCCGAGCCGCGCAAGTCACGATCCGCCGCACGCGCCCGAAGCCGTCGCGCACCGTCACCACCGCCTTGCCCGGGAACCTCCCGTCGGTGAGGTTGCGATAGACGACGGCTTCGACACCGGGGGCTCTCTGGTAAGCGATCGAGGCACCGTCGGGGAACAAGCGCTCGATGAGGCGCCCGTCCCCGTCGTAGACGCTTTCCTCGAGCGCCGGTGCATCGGCGATGGTCGCCACGAGGGCGTCGAGCCGCTGGTCCGGCGCCACGAAACGAGGCGCCCTGGCGATCACTTGTCCGAGCACCCCGTAGAACACGAGGTCGTCGACGACGGTGACCCGTCCGTCCTCGGTTTCGACTTGAGTCTTGGTGGCAAGGGGGCGCCCCAATCCGTCGTGGAAGACGACGACCGGGGCCGCCCCGTAACGCTCGGTCCGGACCCAGCCTGGGTCGCCGTCGGGGGTGGCTTCGGCATAGGCGACCTCCACCTCCGGGTCGTCTCGGTCGAAGGGTGCGCTCCAGGAGCGCAGCAGGCGCCCGAGTCCGTCGTAGTCGCTGCCCGAGACCAGTCCGTTCGGCGCCTGCTTTTCCACGACGAGACCGGTTCCCACGTCGCGGACCACGTGCGTCCACTGCCCGGCCCCGTCACGGGTGGACTCGGCATACAGGTCGAGCGGGTCGAAGAAGTTGGTAGTGGTAGCCCCCGCGGCATCGCGCGTGCGCACCACGTTGCCGCCACGGTCGTACGTGTAACTCACCGCCGACCAGCGCGTGCACTGGTTCCCGTTCCACTCCATGCATTTGCGGCTCTCGGCGAGCGCTCCCGTGTGCGGGTCGTATTCGAACTCTTCCTCGGCCAGTCGAGCTTGCGGATCGCCGAGAGATCGCGTCACCACACGCGCGGGCCGGTCCACGAGGTAAGAAAGCGGCACGCCGTCGGCTCGGTCCTCGACCTGGTAGAAGTATTCGGTCGCCGTCTCCACGGTGTCCGCCGAGGGCGAGGCGACGACTTCCCGCACGACGTTGCCGTAGTCGTCGTAGTCGTACGAGAGCGTCTTGCGCAGGTTCTCGACCGGCGCGCCGCCCTCGTACGGAACCGAACTCCGGCTGGCCAACAAGACGGGCGGTGCCTCGGGCCAGTCGTTGCGTGTGGCCAGCAAAACCCGGCGGTATGGGCTGCACGGATCGCTCTCGTCGAACGGATCGGCCGGCAGGCAGCCGGTCGATCCAAGAACCAGCGACTCTCGGACGAGGCCGCGGCGTAGCTCGTCCTGGTGATAGCGAACCGCATTGCCGCGTCCCGCTGCATCGATCTCGATCGCTTCGGCAAAACCGGCGAACTCGCGGCGCTTCCCATCGAACTGGCCGCCGCGGTACCAGTACGCGAACGTACCTCCCGGCACCGAGCGTACGGCGTCGACCACGTCGCGCCGGGCGACAACCCAGTATGGGAGTGGAATGCGATTGCCCCCGTACGCGGAAGCCGGAAGATACGAGAGGAACGTTTCCCCACCAACTCCGTTGAGCATCCCGATCATGAGGCCCGGACGGGCCCGCTCGCTCGGTGGAGTCGGCGACTCAAAGGCCAGCGGAGAAGCCGGGTGCCGAAGAAGCCGCCAGACCGCGCCTTCTCGCTCCACGAGGTCGATCAAGCCGTCGCCGTCGGCATCGAAGAGATCCACCTCGCGGGCGGCCGGAGTTTCGTCGCTGCTGTAGCTGCGCACGAGCATCGGATACCACTCGGGCAGTTCGATCGGATACGAGAACGACGCGCCGGTGTTGACGAACAGCAGAAGGCTGTAACAGCAAAGCGGAGGGTCGATCGGAGCCTCGACCTGGCAAGAACCGACCCGGCACTGGGGAAACAGCAGGTCCTGCCCTGTACCCAGCATCTGGCTCCAGAAGCGAATGCGATCCGGCAGTCCGTCGCCCGTTAGATCGACTAGATCCGTGGCCACCGCGGCGTATTCGTCCGTGCTCGCGTGCTCGTTGACATAGTTGTCGAGCAGCAGGACAGCCTCCCCTTGATCGATGCGCCAAGCACTCGGCTGGGCGGCAAACCCGTAGCCGGTTCCCCAATAGACGTTCCAGTGATCGACGGAGCGCGGGGCAGGCGCGCCGAGGCGATCGACGTCCGCATCCACGTAGTCCGGCAGCCCGTCGCCGTTGAGATCGAACAGGCCGGCCAGCAGGTAGCTTCCCGTACCCGTGCTCGCCGAACGCACGATCGAAGGACCCGGCGCTTCGATCGCTGTAGGCTGCGAGGCAAAACCCGAACCGGTGTTCCAGTAGACGTCCCAATAAGGGCGGCTGCTCGAGTAGCCGCGGGCGTCGATGAGGTCCGGACGCCCGTCTCCGTCGAGGTCGGCCGTGTCGACTTTTACCGAACGCCCTTCCGCGTCTAGGTCCCGCAGCACGTTGACCGGGGCCTGCCAGTGCTGCGGTGCCTGCGCGAAGCCGCTGCCGGTGTTCTCGTAGACGCACCAGCTGCCAGCGCCGCACGTATCCGCCCGCGCGTCGACCAGATCGGGAAGGCCGTCTCCAGTGAGATCGAAGACGTTGGCGAGCAGGCGCCCGTCGCCGCTCGTCCACCGCACTAGCCGCGGCTCGGCTGGCCACGGCCAAGTAACGGGCGGGCCAAAGCCTGCCCCGGTGCCCGGGCGTATCGCGGGCGGGTCAGCGGCCGCGTCGACATAATCGGCAATGGCGTCGCCGTCGATGTCGAAGGTATCGCGGCGAACCTGCATCCCGAGGTCGCGAAACGGTCCCGGTGCCTCGAACTCGACCGCACCCGCCTCTCGCGCGGGATCGTCGTAGGCCGGCCATCCGGCCTGCACCGGAGGAGAATAGCGAAAGACCGTCGAGGGTAACGCGACGTCGTCCGGCCCATCGCCATCGAAGCCGTCGAGACTTACCCCCACGAGGAGTAGCGCGCCAGATGCGGAATCGATCTCGTGGTTCATCGAGTAGCGGCGAACGAGACGCCCAGAGGCATACGTCTCGATCCGTTCGAGCATGAACGGTTGGACTTGCGCGTAGCCGGCCCGGTACGAAACGCGCGCGCCCGCCGGGTAAGGCCGCTCAGCCCAGAAAAACCGGACGGAAAAAACGTGAGGCAGACCGGCGCGCGAGTTTCCTCCGTAGTCAATGGCCGAGGGCAGCCCCGTCGAGGCGGCAGCGTGACCGGCCTGGACGTAGTGGTAATCGATCTCGTTGCCGAACGTGTCGACCGTGCGCTCGAGCAGCCAAGCGTAGGTCCCATCCGCGCTGGCAGGAAACGGGCCGAGTCGCGCGGCGAGCGAGCCCCCAAAGATCATCGTCGTTCCGCTCTTGTCGATCACGGTCCAGGAGTTCGTCCGGGCGTCGAAACCTATCCGTGCCCCGGAGATGCCCCGCTTGTCGCGGTAGCGGGGCGTGCCGGGTAAGGGCTCGAGTTCGGCCACGCCGCCTGCCGTCTCCAAAATGAACGTATCCTGGTCCGTGTACGCGGGAACGCCGTCCTTCGTCGAGCGAACGATGCGCGCGATCGGCAGGCTCCACCCACGTCCGTAAGGGCTATCGCCTGCCGCGCTCGAATAGACCAGGGCAAGCGCGGGCGTGGCCTGCGCGCGCCCCGGTGGCACCACGATCTCGATCGACGTGGTTGCGGTTCCGGTGAACATGCTGGCGGCCGGGCTGCCCGCCAGTCCGGCAAAAGCGCTGCCGTCGCCCGTTTGCGCGCCCGCGGCTTGACCGGCTGTGGGGAAGGAAACACCGGCCCACGTTCGCTCGGGCGTGCTGATCGCAAGCCCCACCGCAACGAGCGCCGCGACTGCTGCGAGACGGCTTGGCAACGCCGCGCGGCTCATTGCTTGTCTCCCGCAGCGTGCGGCTGCGCCGGTGCTTGCGCCCCGGGCGGGGCAGGCACAGAGCCCCGGCGCTCG
Source organism: uncultured Myxococcales bacterium (assembly GCA_964478045.1). Taxonomy (GTDB): domain Bacteria; phylum Desulfobacterota; class Binatia; order UBA1149; family SPBQ01; genus CAZQYE01. Next base: position 63,310 of record CAYZHO010000002.1, read on the forward strand.
GCCGCTTGCCGTCCGTGGCGCTCGAGCACCTCCCGGG
>CAYZHO010000003.1:0-839 GCA_964478045.1 uncultured Myxococcales bacterium
CCCCTGCGCTCGCGAGTACTGGAACGACGTCCTCCACTGGAAGCCCGATCACGTTGGTGCGCGACCCAAGTATTGCCACCACGAACCGAGCTCCTTCTCCCTGGACCGCATAGGCGCCGGCCTTGTCCAGGGGCTCCCCGGTCGCCACGTACGCGGCTGCTTCGCGGCGCCCAATCTCGCGCATTCGAACCACGCTGCAGGCCACGCCGCTTGCTATCCGGCGGCAGTCCGGCCGGCCTGAGGCCACGAGTGCCCATCCCGTCAGCACTTCGTGATTGCGCCCGCCCAGCTCGAGAAGCATCCGCTCGGCGTCTGCCGCGCCGGCCGGCTTGCCATAGACCCGGCCACAGCGAACGACTGCTGTGTCGGCTCCCAAAACGACCTTACCCGCCGGGCACCGCCGTCCGACCGCCATCGCCTTGGCGATTGCTAAACGCTCGACCGCCTGGCGCGGAGATTCGCCCTCGGCGAAATCCTCGTCCACCTCCGGCGAGATGACGGTGAACTCAAAACCCGCTTCTAAAAGGAGGCGCCGGCGTCGGGGGGAGCTCGATGCAAGGACCAGATCGGCCACGGTCGCTGCATTTTTTCGGCCGCTCGGGTAAAGTCAACGTGTCTTGCCAACCCCACGCGCACTGGCGAGCACGGCGGCGTTTTTTTGCGCGCTGGTTCTGGCGGGCGGACCGGCTTGCGCGCAGCAGCCGGCCGCCGACCCATCGGTCGGCGAGCGCCTGCGTACGGCCATCGAGCTCATCGAGCAAAAGCCTGCGGCCGCGATCGAGCGGCTCGAGGCGCTGCGAGCCCAGGGCACGGTGCTCGACGACTACGTTGCGTATTTT
>CAYZHO010000003.1:849-58054 GCA_964478045.1 uncultured Myxococcales bacterium
TTTTCTCGCGCGTGCGCTTGCCGCCCGCGGTGCGGGTGCCGAACGGGCCGCGCTCCAGGAAGTTCTCGAGCGCTACCCGAACTCACCCGTGGCCTTGCTCGCCGCCGCGCGCTTGGCGCAGCTCCTGGCGGCAGGAGGAGAAACCGAAGCACTCGAGGCGTTGAGCCGCCGTTACGCGCTCCCGCAGGATGGGCCGGCAGACGAAGCCGCCTCGATCGCTTTGGCTGCCGGCAAGGCACTGGCGGATCGAGCGCCGGCACGTGCACTGGCGCACGTTCAGCACGCCCGCCGGGTAGCTATCGACCCAAAACTGCGCCGTCAGGCGGCCTCAGTGGTTGCCCAAATCTGGGAACAACACCCGAAGCTGGCGCCGGGGACCCCAGAGGCGTGGTGGGAAGAATGCTTGCAGCGCGAGCGCGAGGGCGATGCCGGCCGGCGGCTCGCTTGCTTCGATCTGTTTCTCGAACGTTACCCGCGCGACGTCCGTGCCGTCGAAGCGGCACTGCGGCGGGCGAGGGCACTGGCGAGCACAAAAGGCCGGATTGCCGCAGCCGAGTGGCTCGAAAGCTTGGTGGAACGGTTCGATGCCAAACCGGCACGGGCTCGGATTCTTTTTCACGTGGCGCTGCACCGGTGGAACGCCAACCAAGCAACCGAAGCGCGGGTGGCCTTCGAGCGAATGCTCGCGCTCGGCAGCGGGATCGCGGAAGAGCAGCGAGCTCATTTTGCGATCGGTAGGATTCGTGAAGCGGCCCGGCAGTACAACGCGGCGGCTTCGGAGTACCGCAAGGCTGCACGCGGGCCGGACGTTAGGCTAGCCCATGAAAGTGGGTGGCGTGCGGCCTGGGTTTCCTACCTGGCCGGCAACTACGAAGGAGCCGCTTGGGCGTTCGGCAAGGCCGCCGCGGCCGCTGCGGGCGATCACCGCCTCGATGGCGGACACGAAGCAGCTCTTTACTGGCGCGCGCGATCGTTGGAAAAGGCCGGCAAGAAGGAAGAAGCACTCACCTATTACCGCAGCGTTCTGAGCGAGTCGCCGGACGGATACTACGCGATGCTCGCCGAGCGCCGCACTGGACTCGAGGCACCGCCGCCCGTCCTCGAGGCGCTCGACGACCCGGTCCCAGCCGACCCTGGGCTGCGCAGGGCGTTGCTGCGGGCAAGGGAGCTCAATCGCGCGCGTCTGCGCGAGTTTGCCCGGCGCGAGATGGCTGCAACCGTTGCGGCAGCCGCGCCGGCCGAAAGGCGTGCTCTGCTACCCGAGCTCGCCGCTCTGGGCCTGCACGGACTAGCCCTGAGAGCGGCGCTCGAACTGTACCGAGCCGGGATCTTGAAAGAAGGCGAGCTGTACTCGTTTCTCTATCCGGAGGCACACCGGAAGGCGGTGGGCCGCATTGCCAGACAGCACGGTCTCGACCCGTATTTCGTCTACGCAGTCATGCGGCAAGAGTCGGCTTTCGACGAGCGGGCCGTCTCGAGCGCCGAGGCGCACGGGCTCATGCAGCTTCTGGAACCGACCGCCCGGCGTCTCGCACAAACCCTCGGAATGGATGCACCTGAGCGAACAGACTTGTTCGTGCCGGAGCTGAACATCCGGCTCGGTGTGGCTTATCTCGCGGAACTCGCCCGCCGTTTCGGAAACGACAAGATCCTCATGCTAGCAGCCTACAATGCTGGAGAACGGGCCGCACAGCGGTGGCGCGATCGCTACGAAACGCACGAGCCGGACGAGTTCATCGAAATGATTTCTTACCGGGAGACGCGTAACTACATAAAAAAAGTACTACGGAACTACCGCAACTATCGCCGCCTGTATTGCGGAAACCGAACCTCTTCATGCGAGAGCGGCCAAGAGCCGGCGGGGCAGGTTGCCGAAGGCACCGTTGGACATGCACACGACGACGTCCCCGCGCCGCAGCTCTCCCGGTAGGCGTGCGAGGATCTCATCTGGTCCGTCGGCCGACCACGCGTGCCGTCCTGCCGCTCGCAGATCTTCGACCAAACGAGTCGTCGACAACATTTCTTCAGGCCGCAACGGATCGTTCGGCTTGCTGTAGACAGCGCTGACGACGACGCAATCGGCCGCCGCCAGGCTTTCGGCGTAATGTCTCTGGAACACCGCACGCCGGCTCGTATTCGACCTCGGCTCGAAGACGGCCCACAGCCGGCGCCCGTCAAAGCGTGCGCGCATGGCAGCTAGCGTGGCTGCAACCGCTGAAGGGTGATGGGCAAAGTCGTCCACCACCACGACCCCACTCGCTTCCCCGATGACCTCCTGCCGCCGAGCGGCTCCCCGAAACTCTGCGAGCGCCTCGACCACGGCGTCCTCAGCGACTCCCAGCTCCCGGCACAGCGCGTAGACGGCCAGAGAGTTCGAAACGTTCATCCGTCCACTCAGCCCGAGCCGAAGCCGGCGGCCCATGGGCCGGCCCCGGTAGAAAACGTCGAACTCCATTCCGGACCGAGCAGCCGCTATGCCAGCGGCCCGCCACACCGCACCAGGTCCGATGCCATAGGTTACGAGTCTGGCCCGAGACTTGGCTACCGTGGCCTGTACCACGGGATCATCCGCACATACCACCAGCGGGGCTCCCGCAGGCAGCAGGCCGACAAAAGCGCCGAAGGCCTGCTTCACCTCCTCCAGGCTCCGGTAGATATCGGCGTGGTCGAACTCGATACTAGTGATGATCGCCGCCGACGGCCGGTAGTGGAGAAACTTCGGCCGCTTGTCGAAATAAGCCGAGTCGTACTCGTCGCCCTCTACGACGAAGAACTCGCCCGAGCCACTCTGGGCAAAACGCCCTAGATCTCTGACCAGTCCACCCACGAGGTACCCCGGGTCGAGCCCAGCTACCTGAAGCGCTCTGGCCAACATCCCGGTCGTGGTGGTCTTCCCGTGAGTACCCGCGACGACCAAAGGCCGGCGGCCTTCAAGGAACAGGCGCGAGAGCGTCTCGGGAAACGACCACCGCCGCAGCCCCCGTTCTTCTACCCAGCGCGCCTCAGGGTTGCTCGCCGGGATCGCGTTGCCGACAACCACCAAGTCAGGCTCCGGTTCCAGATGCTCCGGGGAAAAACCCAGGGCCACCTGCACTCCCGCCTCGGCCAAGACTTCACTCATCGGCGGGAACGCCGCCTGGTCGCACCCGCTCACCGCCACCCCGCGCTCCTTGAGCATCACTGCGAGGGGAGCCATGCCCACGCCGCAAATGGCGATCATGTGAGCGGATTGGATTGCTTCGGCCATCTCTTACTGCCCTTCCCCGTCCAGGTGGGAAAACGCCGCATCGTGGAAGAGGGGCCGCCACCACCGAATGGCCGGGTTGTGGCGGTCCGGATGCACCCTGTTGCTCGCAACCGCAACGACTGCCTCTCGATCGAGGTCGATCCACACCGAAGCACCCGTGAACCCGAGGTGGCCCACCGCCCGAGCCGAGACCAGGCGACCGGCGCTCGACCCTCGCGCGGAGGGGGTGTCCCACCCGCCGACCCACGTGGACCGCTCGCAGCCGCTGTCAAACAGCCGTCGTACCAACCCGGCTTCGAGCCAGCTCGAGTCCCCGCGGTACGCCTCGAGGTAGCCGACTGCGATCCTGAAGACGTCCATGGCCGAAGCAAACAGGCCTGCGTGGCCGGCGACGCCCCCCATCGCGTATGCGTTTTCGTCGTGAACGACTCCCTCCACGAGTCCCTGCCGCCACAAGCAGAAGCCCGTAGGGGGCAGTTCCTTTCGGGGTGCATCACCTCCGAGCAGATCGACGAACCCGCAGGACAGACCCAAGGGCTCGAACACTTCACGCCTGGCCAGACGCACGAGACTACAGCCAGCCGCCCGCTCGAGCAGATGTCCCAGCACGATGAAGCCAACGTCGCTGTAGACCGCCTCGGCCCCCGGGCCGAGCGCCAGAGGTTCGGCCAAGGCCCGATCCAGCACGAGGCGGCGGCTCGCCGGGGTCGGACGCGGGAGCTGCCGTGCTTTCCCGCGAGGAGGTTCGAGCGGCGCACTGAGAAAGTATGGCCTCCACGCCGGCAATCCCGAGCGATGCCGGACCAGGTCCTCCACCCGTACCGTCTGGCGCCGGGGATCTCCCTGGCCGAACTCGGGCAAGAGGTCGGCCACGGGCTGTTCAAGTGCCACCACGCCCCGCGCGACCAAGCGCAACAGGCAGGAGACCGTGACCAATGGCTTTGTCAGGGAGGCAACGTCGTAGGGGGTATCCACACGCACCCGTCTTTCGTCCTCCGGGTGGCTAAAGCCCCCGCACGCGCCCGCAAACGAGACTTCTCCCGGACGCCCCACCACCGCGGCAGCCCCGGGAAACACGCCGCGCCGCACTCCCTCGGCAAGCACCTCGGCAGGCGAAGAAACCCGCTTCACGCAAAAGGGTCCTCGAGGAGCTCGAGCCGAGCCGCCTCTCCGTCAACGCGGACTCGACATCCGAGCGGTAACACAACGTTGTCGCTTCCGTGTCCGGCGTCCAGTCCGAAAACGATCGGAAACCGAAACCCGTCGAGCACCTCTAGTGCAATCTCGCGGAGCAGTCGGGTCCCGCCGCCACCGTCGCAATCGAGCATCGGGCCGAAAACGACCGCCGCGACCTCCTCGAACTTGCCCGCATGGCGCAGGTGGCTGAGCATGCGATCTATTCTGTACGGCTTTTCAGCCACGTCTTCGAGGAACAGAACCGCCCCTCGGGTGTCGATTTCGTAGGGAGTTCCCAAAGTAGTGACCAGTACGGAAAGGCATCCTCCGACCAGCCGGCCTTCAGCCGTTCCCGACCGCCACACCTCTCGGCCCTGTCCGTTCCACCAGCCGGGCTCACCGAAGAGAAAGCGCCGGAACCTCTCCCTAGCGGCTTCGGACAAGCGCGGGAGATCGGCCGCAACCATTGGCCCGTGGTAGCAGACGAGGCCGGCCTCCTGAACCAACCGATTGAGGAGTAGGCTCACATCGCTGAACCCGACGAAAGCTTTGGGATTGGCCGCCGCCACAGCGGGGTCGAAAAACGTATGAAGCCGTGAGGCTCCAAACCCGCCCCGGACTGCCAAGATCGCGGCGATCTCCGGGTCCACGAACGCTGCCTCGAGCCACTCGGCCCGAATCCGATCTGCGGCAGCCAGGTATCGCACTGGCTTTGCTCCCTCGTAGCAGCGCACCCGCAGCCCCCAGCTCTCGAGGATTTCTACTCCGCGAGCCAACCGCTGCGGATCGAAGCGGCCCGAAGGAGCAACCAGCCCTACCGTGTCCCCTTCGTGAATCGCTGCCGGCTTGCGCATTAGGTTCGGTCCGCAGCCTCGCCGAACAAGCGCCGCCGATCCGCCTCCACGCGAGCCTCGTAGGTAGCTTCAATCTCCACCGAGGGTAACCATTCGTGGGCCATCTCCCGGCACAGCTTCTTGAGGCGGCGAGCGGCCCGGATCAACGACTCCAACTGCTCGGGAAACAACCCTTGGAAACCGTCCGACTTGGCAATGAGGGGATTGGGGTGAGCCTCAATCAACAGCATGTCGGCTCCGGCTGCGATTCCGGCCAAGCTGAGCGGGTGGACCAGATCCCGAATACCGGTCCCGTGGCTCGCGTCGATCGCAACCGGCAGGCACGAGAGCTGGTACTTGAAAGCGGCGATCGCCCCGCAGTCGAGCGTATTGCGCGTGTAACGATTGCAACTAGAGATCCCCCGCTCGCACAGGATTACGTTTTCCTTCCCTTCGATCAGCAAACGCTCGACCCACAACAGATATGCCTCCATGTCGAGCGAGTTGCCCCGCTTGTGCACCACGGGCAGCGACGTGGCCCGCAACGCATTGAGGAGCGCTTGGTTCTTCGCATTCGGTTCGCCGACTTGCAGGCAATCGACGCCGTAATCCTCGTAGAGCGGCAGGTGCGTGTGGTCGAGTATCTCCACGACCGTCGGCAGCTCGAACTCCCTGCCAGCCTTGACCAGCCAGGCCAGCCCCTTCTTGAGCCCTTCGATCCCCGTGCCGCCAAGCCCTTCCCAGCCGCTATACGGACTCGAGCGGTACTTGATCACCCCACCGCGCAGGCAGTCGCCCCCGGCCCGCTTGACCATCTCGGCGGCCTCCATAATCTGCCGCTCGCTTTCCACCGAGCATGGCCCGGCGACCACGACGAGATCCTCGCCCCCCACCTCCACGGAGCCGATCCGAACGCGGGTGTGGATCAAGTTTCTTCCGGTGCCCTTCTGAGCCGCCCGCTTGTATGCCCGGGAGATCGGGATGATCTCATCGACGCCGCCCATCCGGGCGACTTCGTCCTGCGGAATTCTAGTGACGTCCCCGTAGGCGCCGATCAGAGTAATCTCCTGACCGACCATCTTGCCGGTTTCGACGCCGAAGGAATGGAGAAACTCTTCGACCGCGGCGACTTCCCGCTCGGTCGCGGTCGGCTTCATTTTGACCAGCATGGCCTGCTTTCCCTTGGTATCGGCCGAAGCACCGGCTGTCAATGAGGCGGAGGCCGGCCCGAGATTGGGAAAAACCGCAGAATCGCGGGTAAACTGAAAGCGTGGGGACGGTTCCTTCTCGCGAGCACTTGGCCCAGATTGCTCGGGCCCTGGCCGAGCGGCTAGCCGTGGGGCCGAGCGCCCCTGTGGGCGGGAACCCGAGCCAGGTCGCGCGCGTCATCGAAGAGGTGTTGCGGGAGAACTTTCGGACCGAAGCGCAGATCGAGCGAGAAGCCGAGCAGGCGCTCGCCGAGCTCGGTCCGGCTGCCCGGGGAATGGACCGGGGCAAGCTCCTGGCCGGACTGCGCGAGCGCATCGCGAAGAAAAAGGGGTTCGTGCTGTGAGGCGCCTCGGAGACCGGCGGATCGAGGCAATGACCCTGGCAATCGTGGATGCGCTGGCCCGGGCGCAAGGGATCGATTTGCGGGACCGGGGCGCCGCCACCCGGATCGTCGCCCGCCACCTGCGTTCCGTCTTTCAGGTGGACCCCGAGCTCGACCGCCGCGTGCGGGCCCGCATCGCCTCCCTAAAACGCGGGGTCCCCGAAGGCAGCCGCGAGTGGGAGGTCCTCTACCAGCAGTACCTCGAACAACTGTCCCGCCGCTGACCGGATCGTCTGCCCGCGGTTTTTTTCGGGCGGCCGCCTTGACAACCCCCAGGCCGTACTTAAGGTTCGCACGGTTCAGCCCAGGCGGCTCGAGCCAGACCTGGATTCGTGAACGCTCGCGGCGGTGCTTCAGGCACCAGCGAGCGGGCCGACGGACAGACAGATTGAGCTGGGGCCCGCACCCGTCGTAGCGGCGCCAATGCTGGGCCCGGCCAGCGGCCCGCGGCCGCAGCGGGCGTTCAAGGGGTGATCCGGGTAGGGTGGCCGATTCGAGGCGAAACAGTCAGGAGGGTACAGGAGGCTAGCTGAGAGTTATGAACATTCGTCCACTGCAGGATCGGATCATCGTCAAGAGGATGAAAGAGGAGGAGACCACTGCCGGCGGCATCATCATCCCGGACACGGCCAAGGAGAAGCCGCAAGAAGGCAAGGTGGTCGCCGTCGGCAAGGGCAAAGTTGGCGAAGACGGGAAGGTTCAGAAGCTCGAAGTCAAGAAAGGGGACCGCGTACTGTTCGGCAAGTACGCTGGCACCGAGGTGACAATCGATGGCACCGAGTACCTGATCATGCGCGAGGACGACGTACTCGGCATCATTGAAGCCTAATCGTCCCACCACCATCGGACAGATTCTACGAGGAGGAGCACGCAAGGATGGCCAAGATTGTAAACTTCGACCAGGAAGCCAGAAATAAACTGCTCGACGGCGTCAGGATTCTCGCCGACGCCGTCACGGTCACTCTCGGACCGCGAGGGCGGAACGTAGTGCTCGAAAAGTCGTGGGGCGCCCCCACCGTTACCAAGGACGGCGTGACGGTGGCCAAGGAAATAGAGCTCGAAGACAAGTTTGAAAACATGGGCGCCCAGATGGTCAAGGAGGTCGCATCGAAGACTTCCGACGTGGCCGGCGACGGTACGACTACGGCTACCGTCCTGGCCCGCGCGATCTTCGCCGAAGGCGCCAAACTCGTGGCGGCTGGCCACGATCCGATGTCGCTCAAGCGCGGGATCGACAAAGGCGTCGAGGCGATCGTCGAAGAGCTCAAGAACATGTCCAAGTCGACCAAGAGCCGCGACGAGATCGCGCAGGTCGGTACGATCTCGGCGAACTCCGACACCACCATCGGCAACATCATCGCCGAGGCGATGGACAAAGTCGGCAAGGAGGGTGTGATCACGGTCGAAGAGAACAAGGCTCTCGAGACGACGCTCGAAGTCGTCGAGGGTATGCAGTTCGACCGTGGCTACCTGTCGCCCTACTTCGTGACCGACCCCGAGCGGATGACTTGCACGCTCGAGGACGCGCTGATCCTGATCCACGAGAAGAAGATCTCGAACATGAAGGATCTGCTGCCGATCCTCGAGCAAATCGCCAAGCAGGGTCGGCCGTTCCTCGTGATCGCCGAGGACGTCGACGGCGAAGCCCTAGCCACTCTGGTAGTCAACAAGATCCGGGGCACGCTGAACTGCTGTGCGGTGAAGGCGCCGGGCTTCGGTGACCGCCGCAAGGAGATGCTCAAGGACATCGCCGTCCTTACCGGCGGTAAGGTCATTTCCGAGGAGCTCGGCCTCAAGCTCGAGAATGTGGGGATCGGCGATCTCGGCCGCGCCAAGCGAATCGTGGTGGACAAGGACAACACCACGATCGTCGACGGCGCCGGCAAGAAGGCGGACATCGAGGGCCGGATCAAGACGATCCGCACCCAGATCGAAGAAACCACCTCGGACTACGACCGCGAGAAGCTCCAGGAGCGCTTGGCGAAACTGGTCGGCGGCGTGGCCGTGATCAAGGTCGGCGCCGCCACCGAGGTCGAAATGAAAGAGAAGAAGGCGCGCGTGGAGGATGCGCTGCACGCTACCCGGGCCGCGGTCGAGGAAGGCATCGTGCCCGGCGGTGGGGTGGCGCTGATCCGCGCGGCGGCGGCACTCGACTCCGTCAAGTGCTCGGATGAGGAGGCGGTCGGCCTCAAGATCCTGCGGCGCGCGTGCGAAGAGCCGGCCCGCTGGATCGCGGCCAACGCCGGCGAGGAGGCTTCGGTCGTTATCGAGAAGATCAAGAGCGGCAAGGGGGCCTTCGGCTACAACGCGGCCACTGGCGAGTTCGAGGACCTGATGAAAGCGGGCATCATCGACCCGACCAAGGTCGTACGGACCGCCCTGCAGAACGCCGCGTCCGTTGCAGGCCTGATGCTGACGACCGAGGCGCTCGTGGCCGAAAAGCCCGAGGAGAAGAAAGAGAGCGCTCCGGCAATGCCCGGCGGAGGGATGATGTAGAAAACCTCCTGACGGCAAGCGCCCGAACGACGACCCCCTCGGCCGCCGCCGCGGCCGAGGGGGCACTTTTTTGTGGCTCCGGGCGCTCGTCAAGGGAAAAGATGCCGGTACCTGTTTACAAACGCCTCAAATAATGCTCAAAAAAGGGTTGCATGGCTGTCAAGATTAGACTTGCAAGACACGGGGGTAAGAAACGACCGTTCTACCGAGTCGTAGTGGCCGATAGTCGCGCACCCCGGGACGGCAGAAACCTCGCTGAGATTGGAACCTACGATCCGATGAAAGATCCTGCCGAGGTTCGCATCGATGCGGAGAAGGTCCACTCATGGTTGAAGAAGGGCGCACTCCCCACGCCGACAGTGGCCAAGCTGCTGAAGAAGGCAGGCCTGTCGCTCTAGACCAGATCCGAAGCCAAACTGTCGTTCTCAAGGAACTCCTGGAGTTTCTTGCCCAGAACCTCGTGACGCGCCCCGATGCCGTCGAGGTAACCGAAGAACAGGCGGATGATCAATCCACTCTCCACCTCCGAGTGGACAAGGAAGACCTAGGCCGTGTTATCGGCAAGCAGGGGCGCACCGCCAAGTCGCTTCGGACCATCCTCAACGCGGCGGCCTCCCGTGCAAACCGCAAGGTCATTCTCGAAATCGTCGAGGACTGACTCGGGCCGCCGGAACGACGAATCTTCGCCCGTTCTTGTGGGCAGGGTCCTGCGGGCGCATGGTGTCCGCGGGGACCTGTTGGTTGGCCTCGATCCAACGCTGCTGCACGCCATCGGCGAGGGGCTGTTCGTCACGCTCGAGCGAGCCGGAGACCGCCGGCGCTTGCGCGTGCTCGCCGTCCGCGAGCACGCGAGAGGCCGCCTGGTGAGACTTGAGGGCATCGGTGACCGCGAGGAGGCACGCTCGTGGGCTGGCGCTCGGGTGTTCGTCGATCACAACGATCTCCCACCGCTAGCCGACGGAGAGTATTACGATGTCGAACTCGTTGGCCTCGATGTCATCGCACGGGACGGCCGCCATCTCGGAAAAGTCGAAAGTGTGCTGGCCACCGGTGCAAACGACGTGTGTATCGTAAGTGGCCGCGGCGAAGAGCTTCTCGTACCCATGACAGAGCAGGCGGTCGTCGCCATCGACCGGGACAACGGCCGGCTCATCGTCGAGGAAGCGGCTGTCGTGCGAGATGCAACCCGGCCCGGCGGGCGGCGATCGTGACGACTTCTACCGAGCGCCCCGCGAACAACAGCGAGAAGCTGCCCCGCCTGCGTTTCGACGTCATTGGTCTGTTCCCCGAAATCGTAGCTCCGGTGGCCGCTACCGGGGTAATCGGCAAAGCGGTCGAAAACGGGATCCTCGCGGTCTACTTGCATCAGCTTCGGGATTACACGGGCGGCAGCCCGCACCCGGTCGACGACTATCCCTACGGCGGTGGGCCGGGAATGGTGATGCGCTGTGAACCGATCTATCGCGCGGTTGAGGACGTCCGCGCACGGGCTCAGAGCCAGCGTACCGTGCTGCTCACACCTCAAGGTGCGCGCTTCGATCAAGCGATCGCGCGGCGCCTAGCGGGTTACAAATCCATCCTCTTGTTCTGCGGGCGCTACGAAGGAGTCGACGAGCGGGTGCGGCCGCTGTTCGACGAAGAAATCTCCCTCGGGGACTTCGTGCTCAGCGGCGGGGAAATCGCGGCCGCCGCTCTGATCGACGCGGTAGGCCGGCTGGTCCCTGGCGTACTCGGTTCGTCCGATTCGACCCGCGAAGAGTCGTTCAGTCAGGGAACCCTCGAGTATCCGCAGTACACGCGCCCGGAAGTGTTTCGGGGCATGCGGGTGCCGAGCGTGCTGCTTTCGGGCAACCACGCTGCCATCGCGCGCTGGCGCCAGCAGCAAGCCACCTTGCGCACGCGGCTGAGACGTCCCGACTTGCTCGAACGCGCCGACGACAAAGAAGGCCAAGGAGATGGCTGACCTGTACGTGGCGCTCCTTCACCACCCAGTCTACGACAAGCGGGGCAACGTCGTCACAGCCTCGGTCACCACGATCGACGTTCACGACATCGCCAGGACTTGTCGGACTTATGGGGTCGCTGCCTTCTACGTGGTCACGCCGGTCGACGCGCTGCGCGGCCTCGTGCGCCGGATCTTGCATCACTGGAAAGAGGGGTTCGGGCGCGAGTACAACGAAACACGCACGGAAGCGCTCGACATTGTCCGCCTCGAGCGCACGCTCGAAGGCGTTGAAATCGACATCGAGGTTGCAACTGGCCAGCTTCCCCAGCTTGTCGCCACGAGTGCGCGAGCAGCGGAACATGCTCTTTCTTACGAGAATCTGCGGCGGCGGCTCGAAGAACCCGGTCCGCCTTACCTACTTCTCCTTGGAACCGGCTGGGGGCTGGCGCAGCCGGTCCTCGATCGCGCCCACTGGCGCCTCGCCCCCATCAGCGGGCCCACGGATTTCAATCATCTGTCGGTGCGAGCTGCCGCAGCGGCGATCCTTGACCGGCTGAAAGGCACGAGGTAAATGGGGTGGCTTGACTGGCAGGAGGCCCCCAATGAACGTGATCGACCGGATCGAAGCCGAACAGCGGCGCGAGGTGCCCGACTTCAGGGCCGGAGACACTGTTCGCGTTCACGCAAAGATCATCGAAGGCGACAAGGAAAGGATTCAGGTCTTCGAGGGGGTGTGCATTCGCCGCACGTCGGGCGGCAATCGAGCCACGTTTACCGTTCGCAAGACGTCCTACGGAGTGGGGGTTGAGCGCACCTTTCCGCTGTACTCACCACGCATCGAAAAGATAGAAGTGAAGCAAAGAGGCATCGTGCGCCGCAGCCGCCTTTACTACCTGCGGGAGCTGTCCGGTAAAGCGGCACGCATACGCAACCGCTGAGGAACCCCGCACTTCACACCAGGTGACAGGATACCCACCGGCCGGGCGATTTGGCCTCGAGCCGTGGTTCTTCGCGCCGGCATCGCTGCTCTGCCCACGGGCAGCGGGGATGGAAGCGGCAGCCGGCCGGCGGTGCGATGGGGCTCGGTAGGTCACCCCGCAGGACGATCCTGTCGCGTTTTGGGCCCTGGCCGATTCGAGGCACGGCGGAGAGAAGCGCTTTCGTGTACGGGTGGAGCGGGTTTTCATAGATTGCTCGAGCCGGAGCGCGTTCCACAATCCGGCCGAGATACATGACCGCCACTTGATGGCTGACGTGCTCGACGACTCGCAGGTCGTGGGAGATGAACGCGTAGGTCAGCCTCAACTCGCGCTGCAGGTCCACGAGCAGGTTGAGGATCTGTGCTTGGATCGAGACATCGAGCGCCGATACCGGCTCGTCGGCGACGATGAAGCGCGGCCCTACGGCCAGCGCCCTAGCGATGCCAATGCGCTGGCGTTGCCCCCCGCTGAATTCGTGCGGGTAGCGGTCGTAGGCGTCCTCGTCGAGGCCGACCCGCGCCATCAGCTGGAGAACTCGCTCGCGCAGCTGGCGCCCGCGGGCCAGACCGTGTACTTCGAGTCCCTCGCCGATGATTCTGCCCACCCGCATGCGGGGGTTGAGGGAAGCGTAGGGGTCCTGAAAGATCACTTGCATCTGCCGGCGCAGGGCGCGCAGCTCGCCCGCGTCGAGGCTCCCTAAGTCGCGCCCGTCAAACCGAACCGTCCCCTCATCCGGCGCCAGGAGGCCGAGAAGGAGGCGGCCGAGGGTGGACTTACCCGATCCCGATTCTCCGACGATCCCGAGCGTCTCGCCCTCGCGAATCTCCAGGTCTACACCGTCGACAGCGCGGACCACCCGGCGCCCGGCGGACAATATTCCCCCGCCGGCCTTGAACGTGCGCCGCAAGCGGCGCGCCTCGACTAGAGGGTGGCTCACTGGCTTGCCTCCGCTCCGCTCGTTACCGGGCAGGCAACTCTCCTCTCGGGACCGGCGGCCACGAGAGGAGGATCCTCACGCGCGCAGGCCCCGACCGCCAGGCGGCAGCGGTCGCGAAAGCGGCAACCGGACGGCAAGGCCGTAAGTGGCGGCACCATGCCCGGTATCGTCTCCAGCGGCTCGCCATGGCGACCGAACTCAGGCTGGGAGGCAAGCAGGCCTTGAGTGTACGGGTGCAGCGGCCGCTCCAAGACCTCTTCTACAGGCCCTTCCTCCACGATACGTCCCGCGTACATGACCGCCACCCGGTCGGCCCTCTCGGCGACGACTCCAAGATCGTGAGTGATCAAAATCACGGCCATCCCGAATCGCTCCCGCAGGCCATCGAGCAAGGCGAGGATCTGGGCCTGGATCGTCACGTCGAGCGCCGTAGTCGGTTCGTCGGCAATCAACAGCCGCGGATTGCACGACAAAGCCATGGCGATCATGACGCGCTGGCGCATTCCGCCACTGAGCTGGTGCGGATAGTCCCGGGCTCTTGCGGCAGCGTCGGGAATTTCGACCATCTCGAGCATCCGCACCGCTTCTTGCATGGCGGCTCGTTTGCTGAGCCCCCGGTGAACCCGAATCGCCTCGGCTACTTGGTAGCCCACTGTGAACACCGGGTTCAGCGAGGTCATCGGCTCCTGAAAGATCATGGCGATCTCGGCCCCGCGGATGCGCCGTATCTCCCGATCAGAAAGCGCGAGCAGATTACGACCGTCGAACAAGATCTCGCCGCTCGTGATGCGCCCCGGAGGCGACGGCACCAGCCGCATGATCGACAGTGCCGTGACACTCTTACCGCAGCCGGATTCCCCGACGATTCCGAGCGTTTCGCCCCGTTCTACGTAGAGATCGACTCCGTCGACCGCAACGGCACGGCCTCGCTCGGTGTCGAAGACCGTCGTCAGCCCCTTCACTTCGAGCAGCGGAGCCACCTTCAGCGTCCCTCCCCGCGCAACCGCGGATCGAGAACGTCGCGGAGTCCCTCTCCAAGAAGGTTGTAGCCAAGAACGGTGACGAGAATCGCGCAACCGGGAAAGACCGAGAGCCACCAGGCGACCTCGATCGTTGTCTTGCCCTCGGTCAGCATGTTTCCCCAGCTCGGGTCCGGCGGCTGAACGCCGATACCGAGGAAGCTGAGGGCGCTCTCCGTCAGGATCGCGCCGGCGACGCCCAGAATAAAGGCAACGAATACCGGCGCCATCGCGTTCGGAAGCCCGTGCCGCAAGATGATCCTTACCGGATGCAGTCCCAGTGCCTCGGCTGCGACCATGAAGTCACGCTTCTTCAGGCTTAGGAACTCGGCCCGCACCAGGCGGCATACTCCCATCCACGAGGTCAGACCGATGACCGCCATGATGTTCCATATGCTCGCGTCCAGGTAGGCGATCACAGCCAAAATCAGGAAGAACGAGGGAAAGCTCAGCATCACGTCGACGAGCCTCATGATGACTACATCGACGAGGCCGCCGAAGTACCCTGCTACGGCGCCGAGCAACGTGCCGATCACGCACGCTAGACCAGCCGAAACGAAACCCACGAGCAGCGATACCCGCGCGCCGTAGATCATGCGACTGAGAACGTCACGGCCAAGCCCGTCCGTCCCGAGCCAATGCGCCGCGCTCGGCGGCTCGAGCACATGGCGCGCGTCGATCGCGGCGTAGTCGTAGGGCGCAAGTACGGGCGCCGCTACGGCGACCACGAACAAAACCGTAACGATCGCGCCGCCCGCAGCGGTCAGCCGGTTGCGCATCGCTTGCCGGAGTACGCTCATCGGCGGCGTAACCTCGGATCGACGATCGCGTAGGCAATGTCGGCCAACAGATTGCCCAGCAAGGTCAGGACCGCCCCGATCACGAGGATTCCCATGACGACCGTGTAGTCCCGCATCATCACGCTGTTGTAGAACAGCCTACCCATGCCCGGGATCGCGAAGATCGTCTCGAAGATCACCGAACCACCGATCAACCCCGGCAGCGACAGGCCCAGGATCGTAATGACCGGCAACAGCGCGTTGCGCAGGGCATGCCGGTAGATTACCGCGCGCTCGCTAAGCCCTTTGGCTCGGGCTGTCGTGATGTAGTCCTGGCGAAACACTTCCAACATGCTCGAGCGCATGTAGCGGGAGAGCCCGGCCAGACTCGTGACCGCCGAGATCGTAACCGGCAGCACCAAGTGGCGCGCGCGGTCGAGCAGCTTGCCACTCCACGACAGGGAATCGTAATCGAGCGATTTCAATCCGGAGATCGGTAGCCACCCGAGGTCGACCCCGAACCACATCATACACAGCAGCGCTAGCCAGAATGTCGGCATGGCAAACCCGAGGAACACGAACACGGTCGTCAGCCGGTCCGCCAGCGTGTACCGGTGAGTCGCGGAGTAGACGCCGATCGGAATCGCCACCACCAAGATGAGCAGCAGGGACAAGGAGTTGAGTAGCAAGGTGACCGGCAGGGCCTCGGCGATCTTGTCGATGACCGGACGGGCGTCGCGCGACAGTGAGCGCCCGAAATCTCCTACCGCCACGCGCTTCAGCCAGATCCAGTACTGCACGTGGTACGGTTGGTCGAGGCCCCAATAGTGTTCGAGGCGGGCGCGCAGCTCGGGACTGGCGTCCGGGTTCATATCCGTGAGGAGATCAATCGGAGATCCAGGAGCCATGTGGATCACGAGAAAAGAAACGAACGTGATCCCGATCAAGAGCGGGACGAGCCCAAGCAGTCGCCGAACGAGATAGCCGATCATTTGCCGCAGCCCACCACCACCGCGTACGCCGGTCCTACTGCGTCATCGTATACTTCTGTAGTGCCTTAGGAACGTACCAGTCCTTGAAGTTGTAGGCGATTCCGGCTGGCGCCGGCTTGATCCCATGGAAGCGCGCATGGACAACAGGCAGCGCGGCTGCAACGTATAGAAACGTATAAGGTTGCTCTTCCACGAGAATCTCCTGGAAGCGGTCGTAGATCCGCTTGCGCTCGTCTCGGTCGAACGTTCGCCGCCCTCGCTCGAGCAGCTCGTCCACGCGAGGGTCGGCAAAAGAGATGAAGTTGAACTCCTTCTCTTTGGTCTTCGAGGAATGCCAAATATCGTACTGGTCCGGATCCGGGCTCAGACTCCAGCCGAGCACAACCGCGTCGAACCGCCGCTTGTCGATGAAATTATTGATGAAGGCGGACCACTCGATCACGCGAACCTTGGCATCCACACCGACTTCGCGAAAACGCCGCTGTATGATCGTTGCGGTTTTCTCTCGCAACTCGTTGCCTTGGTTCGTGAGAATCTCGAACGAAAAGGGCTGGCCGTTTCGCTCGAGGATGCCGTCTCCGTCTTCGTCACGCCAGCCGGCCTCGGCCAGCAGCCTGCGGGCCCGTTCCGGGTCGTACGGCAGGTCGGCGAGGTTCTTGTTCTCCCAGATGGTTCCCGGCTTGTAAGGTCCCTTGGCCGGCTGACCGAGGCCGAGGAGAACCACGTCGACAATTTCCTGCTTGTTGATCGCGTGGGTCAGCGCGCGGCGTACTCGCCGGTCTGCGAACAACGGGTTCTTCAGGTTGTACCCGAGGTAGGTGTACGAGTTCGTCAGGTACTTGTACTTTCGGAAGTTGCGCCGAAACTCGGGCGAGTTGGTCTGGCGCGTGTATTGCAGGGGCGTCAATCCCATTAGATCGAGTCCGCCGGACTTGAGCTCGAGAAACTGGGTCTGGCGATCTGGAATCACGCGAAACACAACCCTGTCGATGTATGGCCTACCGCGATAATAGTCGTCGTTCGCTACCAGGGTAATGCGCTTCTGCGGCTCCCAGGACTCGAACCGGTAGGGGCCGAGTCCGACCGGATGGCGGGCGAAATCCGTCGCCGTATTGATATCGCGGCCTTCGAGCAGGTGCCGGGGAAGTACGACGAGATTCGACCAGCTCGCCAACGCCGGCGCGAATGGCTTGCGGTAGGTGACGCGGATCGTGTAGTCGTCGAGGACTTCGAACTTCTCCACTTGAAGGAAGTCCTCCGCGTAGGGCGTCAGGGTCTTTGGATCCGTAATCGTGCGAAATCCGAATTCGATGTCGCGTGCCGTGAACGGCACGCCGTCGTGCCAGCGCACGTCCCGCCTCAGGTGGAACGTGATCTGCAGCCCGTCTCGGGAAACCTCCCAGCTACGCGCCAACCGCGGCTCGAGCCCGCTGAGGTCCTTGTCGTAGGCAACAAGGCCATCGAAGATCAGCCCGGCGACATCGTGCGAGGCACTGTCGCCGGCCAACATTGGAATCAGCGTCGAGGCGTCGCCAATGGTTCCTTCGACGATCGTGTCGCCGTAGGCCGGGGAATCGTCGGCGACTTCGACCGCCGCGTTTTCGCTCGCCGAGTGTCGCCCGCCGCAGGCCACGCAGATGGCCAGCATGGCGGCAACGCAGAGCAGACGAGGCACGCGCTTCTTCATGCGTCTAGTTCGACGACCCGAACACCGCTTGGTACCTGCAGCCGAAACGCCGCATCCCGGTGGACGCGGTCCCGCCAGATGGTGCCATACCGAATCTCGATTCGAGAGCCGTCAGGCAGGCGCGCGCGAATGCGGTGCGCAACCGCTTCACCGCTCACGTCCTCGTAGCGGTCGAACTCGGCCTCGACGGGTCCAGCGCTCGTCGTCAGACGTGCCCATCGTACCAGTTCGCCGGCACGGTCGAGCCCTACCACGAGTGCCTCGCCCGAGGGCATCCGGCCTGTCCACACCCAACCTTGTTCCTTCCATGCCAGCGAGCCGCCCGAGGCCGGATCGGGCAGCGGAGCCAACCCGCGCAGGAGCGCTGTCAGCGCGAGCAAAGGAACCGGCACATGGGTAAAGCGGCGCAGGTGCTCGATCGTCGGCGTCCCGCGGTATAGAACCTTTTCGCCGCGGTCGTATGCGCTAAGCTCGCGCCCGTCGGTTGCCACTGTGTAGGTCAAGCTGAACGGGCTGCGAAAATCGATCCGGACTTTGTCCGGTGCCTTGACGACGACCATATGTGCGCTTCGTATGTTTTTCTTAGTGCCCTCGTAGCGAATTGATCCCTGCCCTTGAAACGAAGCCAGGGCCTGGTGGCGCCGCACCTGAATGCCGTAGACATCTTGCCAGCGCAGAGCGCCTGGCGGCTGCGGGCGCACCGGCGCCCGCGGCGCGCACCCCAGCACGAGCGCCATTACCCACAAGAGCGCGTGGAACCGGCGCCGCGGCCGGCTCTCCTCAAATGCCCGGCGGGAGGGATTGGGCACGACCTTCGAGTTCCAGGAGCTTCTCGCCGACTCGCTTGCGCTGCTCCGCGTCCTCGGTTCGCGCTTGGCAGTCGCGATAGAGTCGGATTGCCTCCTCCGTTCGGCCAACCTTCCGGTACGCGTCCGCCAGATGCTCCCCGATCACCGGATCGTGGCCCGAAAGTTCAATCGCCTTTTCGAGTTCGCGGATTGCAGCTTCGTAGTCGCCCCGCTGGTAGTAGACCCAGCCGAGGCTGTCCAGGAAGAAACCGTCGTTGGGGTGGAGCTCGAGCGCGTGGCGGATCAAGCGCTCCGCTTCGTCCAGATTCTCACCGCGCTCCGCATAGGTGTAGCCCAAGAAATTGAGCGCCGGTCCATTGTCCGGGTTCATCTCGATCACCCGCTTGAGGATCTCGATCGCGCGATCCCGGTTCCCGGCTTTCTCGTACACCCACGCTAGCCGATAGAGGTATTCGTCGTTGCTCGGGTCGGACTCCACCAGCCGCCGGGCATATGCGAGCGCTTGCTCGAAGTCCCCCTGCGTTTCGTACAATTCGATCAGGTAGCGCAGCGCGCGCGCGTTCTCAGGATCGTAGGCGAGCAACTTCTCGACCGCCGTCGCCGCTTCGGCCACTCGGCCTTGCTCGTACAGTAGTTGTCCCAAATGAATTCGCGCGTCCGCGTAGCGATCCGCAGTCGGAGGAATCTTGCGAAGCTCACGTTCGGCCGCCTTGAGGTCTCCGAGTTCGTGGTACGTGACCGCTAGATAGAAGCGAACGTCGTGGTCCTCGGGCCGCGCAGCCAGGACCATGTTGAACTCGAGCACCGCCCGCCGGAAATCTCCCTTTTCCAGGCTGATCAAACCGATCTTCGTCTGCGTGTCGAGAGGATCGTCCTCGAGTTCTACCAGCCGCTCGAACTGCTCGATTGCGTCGTCGAAGCGTCCCTCCCGTACGTAGAGACCGCCTAGCTGCCGGCGTGCCAGTACCGAGCTCGGATTGAACTCGAGAGCCTTCTTGTAGCTCTCGATCGCTTTGTCCCGCCGCCCTTGTTGCTCGTAGACGAAGCCCATCTCGAGGTACGCTTGGTCCGACGACGGGTTTGTCTCGATGGCACGGCGATACGCGCGAAGCGCTTCGTCGTAGCGGCCCGCCCGGGCAAGAGCGCGGCCGAGGTAAAACTGTACTACGAACGAGTCCGGGCTCAGTGTGGCAGCGCGCGTGAGCAGCGCAACGCCGTCCTCGATCCGCCCCGCGCGCGTGTACAGCGCACCTAGCTTGACCAGAACTTCTTCGTCGTTCGGCACCTGCTCGAGAACGGCCTCGTACTGCTCCATGGCCTTCTCAGGACGCCCAACTGCCGAGTACAGATCGGCGGCCAGCAGTCTGTATTCCGGATTGTTCGGTTGCATGTCCGCCAGGATGGCGGCTTGCTCGACGGCTTGCTCGAGCTGGGCTTCGCGCACGTACAGTTCGACCAGGTGCTGCCGGATGCGCGGCTCGTTTGGATCCAGCGCAGCTGCGCGCAGCATCTCGTCGAGCGCCCGGCGGGGGTCGCCTTGGTTGCGGGCCACCAGGGCCTTGAGGTAGTGGGCGGCAGCCTTCTGCTCGCGCGTCAGGGCCACCGGTGCAGGAACCTGCGTTGCAGGTGCCGTCTGCTGGAGCGCTGGCAGTCGTGACGCGGGAATAGTCGCACACCCGACTGCGAATCCAGCCGCTATCCCGGCAAAGATGCTCGCTGCGCGCCTCACGACCAGATCACAAAGCCTACCACGGCCTTGTTTCGATGAACAGTGACCGCGCTTGCCCTCCCCGCCGCGCTGCGCTAACCGAAGCGCCCCGTATGCGGCGCCTACTCCAGTGGGGTAGCGAGGCAATAGCCCAGGACGTGAGAAACGCCTGGCAGCTGGTACGCCACGACCTGCTCCTGTGGGTCGCCGTAGCGGCCGGGCTTGCCCTGGCCGAACGCGTTAGCCAGTCGGTCTCGGGCGATCCACGCGTCGCGCTCGCGCTGGCCGCCGGGGCCGTGCTTGCCACTACCGTTTTGATGGCCCTACGATTCGCGACAGCCGACGGCCGCTGGGAGCAGACCAGGCCAACCTCCCGCGCTCTGCGCCGAATTCCGTTGCTGGTGGCCAATCTTCTTGCTGCGGTCACCCTGAGCGCAGCCGGGGGCGTGATCTTCGGAGCGGCTATTTTGCTCCTGCGGGGCTGGGCTGCTGTGGCTCCCTTGATTGCAGCCGCGGGCGGAACCCTCGTCTATCTCTCCCTACTGTGCCGCTTCTGCTTCGTGCCATTCTTGGCGCTGCTCGAAGACGAACCCCTTGGCTCCGCCCGAACCCGAACCGGCCTCGGCTTGGTTCGCGTGACTTGGCCTTTGCTCGAAAGCGGGCGCCGGACCGAGGGCCTCAGGCTACGCCTATCCCCTTACGTGGCGTTGACCGCACTTGGCCCAAGCGCAATCGAGATAACGGTGGGGAAGCCGCCTCTTCTTGCGGCTGTACTCTGGCACCTGCTGACGATCACTGCCCAAGCGGCGATCTTCACGCACTACGCTCGGACGCGCGATCGCTAGGGCCCGCGTCCTCGTGCTCGCAGTCGGCCAGGGAGCCGATCCACACCTCGCCGCCTTCGAAGTGCTCCTTCTTCCAAATCGGGGCTACATGCTTGAGACGGTCAATCAGGTAGCCACAGGCCGCCAGCGCCTCTGCCCGATGCGGTGCCGACACCGCGATGGCTACACTCACTTCACCGACTGGTACCACGCCCGTACGGTGCACGATGGCGATCTTGCACAGGTCCCAGCGCCTGCGGGCTTCGCTTGCAATCTTCTCGAACTCGCCAATCGCCATCTCCGGGTAGGCCTCGTATTCGAGCCGGAGCACCTTGCGGCCGCGATTGGTAACCCGGGTCGTTCCCGCAAACGTAGCAATGGCGCCCGCAGCGGGATCGCCGACGGCTTGCGCAACCGCTCCCACGTCGATGGGACGATCAACGATCTCAAACACACCCGCCCCCGCTGACCGGCGGAATGATCGCTACCTCGTCCCCAGCCGCGAGTGCCGCGTGTTCGTCCGCGTACTCGCGATTGACGGCAACGCGCAGGCTCGCGACCCCCTCGTGCAGATCAGGGTGCAACTCGACCAGCCGGCTTAGCAGATTCCCCACGGTAGCGGGTTCGTCGAGCCGCACGACTTCCTCGGACCGGCCCAGCCGCTCCCGGACGATGCCGAAATAAAGCACGCGAACGTCCACCGCCGTTCAGCGGCGCCACTTGTTCGGGTTGGCCAGCGCGACCAGGTGACCGAGCTCCGGAATGACCAGCTTCTCCATCGCCAGCGCGCATCCTTCGGTCGATCCTGGCAGCGCAAAAACCACCGTGGTCCCGATAAGCCCCCCAATCGCTCTCGATAGCATCGCCGCAGAGCCAATCTGCTGGTAACTGAGCCACCGGAACAGCTCGCCGAATCCTTCGAGGCGCTTGGTCAGGAGCTGCTCGAGCACGTCGTACGTGTTGTCGCGCGGGGAGATCCCGGTCCCACCGGTCGTCACCACCGCGTCGATAGCGACGTCGTTGGCCAACGCCCGAAACGCGGCTGAGATTCGGTCCGGATCGTCCGCGATGATTCGGCTAGAGGCCACGTTGTGCCCAGCCTCCTCGAGCCGGCGTCTTATTTCGTCCCCGGAAGTGTCGGTCTCGGCGGTCCGGCTGTCGGAGATGGTCAATACGGCGCACGAAACGCCCTTGGCCTCAAACTGCCTGTGCTCTTCTACGCTCACGGCACCTCTTTATGTACTCTATCCGCGCAGCCGCTCCAAGCCCGTCCCAGCGGCGCACCGACCTCTTTCCGGCACACTTCGCTCGGGGTATATGAAGTAGCGTGGAGACGTTGGACGGATCCAGCACAGCACGGCCAGCTACGTACTACGTAGAGACGTACGGCTGCCAGATGAACCTGGCCGACTCGGAGCTGATCCGGGCCGTCCTGAGCCGGGCGGGGCTCGAGCCCGCAGACGCCCCCGAGCAAGCCGACGTGGTCCTGCTCAATACCTGCGCGATTCGCGAGCATGCCGAACGGCGGGTAGCGCAGAGAGTCCGCCAGTTGATCGCGCGTCGGGCGGGCCGGCGAACCCGGATCGGGCTCGCTGGCTGTATGGCCCAGCACCACCGCGAGCGACTCTTGCGGGAGGTCCCTGGCCTCGACTTCGTCGTCGGACCGGATGGCTACCGCCGGCTCCCCGAGCTTTTGGCTGCCGAGCAGCCCGCCGCGCATGTGCGGCTCGACCGCAACGAGACCTACGCCGACATCGAGCCCCAGCGCGCGGGCACGGTCCGCGCCTGGCTCACGATCATGCGCGGCTGCAACCGCTTCTGCACTTTCTGTATTGTCCCGTACGTCCGCGGGCGCGAGCGTAGCTTGCCCGCCGAGGCCGTTTTGGAGGAAATGCGCCGCATTGCCGGTGCAGGGTACCGGGAGGTGGTTCTGCTCGGTCAAACCGTCAACGCCTACCGCGACGGGGACGTAGATTTCGGAGAACTCCTGCGCCGCTGCAATGAGGTGGAGGGAATCGCCAGGATTCGCTTCACTTCGCCGCATCCGGCGGACATGTCCGAATCGGTCATTCGGGCGATGGCCGAGTGCGACAAGGTCATGCCCTATCTCCACCTGCCGTTGCAAAGCGGCTCGGACCGCATTCTGCGCGCGATGGACCGGGGTCACGACGTCGCTACCTATAGGCGGCTGGTCGAGCGGCTGCGCGAGGCGGTCCCCCAGCTCGCGTTGTCGACCGACATCATCGTCGGCTACCCGGGTGAAACCGACGAAGACTTCGAGGCAACGTCCCGGCTCATGGACGAGATCGGTTTTGATCACGCCTTCCTCTTCAAGTACTCCCGGCGACCCGGAACCCGCGCGTACGAGCTGGGCGAAACAGTCAGCGAAGAAGAAAAGACCGCCCGGCTAGAGCGCCTGATCGCCGAGCAGGAGGCCCGCGCTGCGCGGATTAACCAGCAAACGGTCGGCACGGTAACCGAGGTGCTGGTCGAGGGCCCGGCCAAGCGGCAGCCGGCGTGGCTATCGGGCAAGAACCCTCAGTTCAAAACGGTGGTCTTCGAACCGCTCGGCGCCAAGCCCGGGGATATCGTCCCGGTGCGCGTCGAAGCGGCGACCTCACACACCCTCAAGGGTCGTCAGCTCGCCGCCTGAACTCTCTCCCGTACGAACCGGCGCAGGCGGTCGGCGAACCAATCGGGATCTTCGAGATAAATGCCGTGGCCTCGCCCGGGGACGATTTCCAGCTCGCTGCCGGGAATCGCCCGGTGAATGATTACCGACCCGCCCACGCCCAGAAAATCCTTTTCGCCCACGACGACGAGGGTCGGCGCAGAGACGGCAGCAAGCCGGTCCGTCAGCGGCTCTTGATTGAGCGAGCGCATGGCCAGGGCGAGCTCGGCAAACTCGGCACCATCGGGCACCGGCGCGTCCGGCGGCATACCCATCGCGCGCAAGGCAACCTGCCCGCCGCCGGCGCGTGCTTTGGACGCCGTCCGCTCATACCAGGCCGCGGTTTTGTCGTTGCACTCGCTCGCCGTTCCCACTAGCACCAGCCCGCTCACGCGCTCGGGGTGCTCGAGCGCAAGGTGCATTGCAATCACGCCGCCGGCCGAGTGACCAACTACAACCGTCCGCTCGATACCGACCCGACCCAGTAGCCGCGCCAAATCACGGGCAAGTTCTGAGCGGGTGCAAGGGCGGCCGCTGGCGCTGCTCCGCCCGTGGCCGCGCAAGTCGTAGCGCAGGAGGCGAAACTCTTGCTCGAGACGCCGAGCTTGCCCGTCCCACACGGCCAGCGAAGCGGCCAGTCCGTGGACGAACGTCACCACCGGACCGGCAGGATTCCCCTCGAGGCGGTAGAACAGCCGGACGGGACCCGCGCTCGCTATACCTTCGAGGGCCTGCTCTCCGCTGTCCGGCCCGGTGCCGCTCCTGCCCCGTGACTCACCCATAGCGGCCCGCCCGGCTCGTGCCCGCCGCGGCCACGACCCCAAGTCGCCCCCTGCGCCAGAGGCGGAAAGCCTCGTCCGTTAGAACTGGTAGAACCAGCTTAGCGTCGGAAGGAGCACCGGATTCGTAGCGCCCTCGCCCGAAAGGACCAACGGCGCCCGCACGTCGAGTCCGCTCTGCTTGCCCGCACGCAGGCGAACGCCCGGCCCCAGGTAGACGCCCAGCGTCGTATCGTCGTCGCGTTTGAGATCGAAAAACGCCGATCCTCCAACCGCCAGGTAGACGCGGGCTGCACTGTCGGGGGTGGTCTTCGGGTAGAGGCGGATGCCAGCGGTCACGTGATAGATCTCGCGGAACGAACCATCGGCCGTGTCCCGGCCGTCCGAGCGGGCTCCCGCCAACTCGAGATCGACCTTGTCCGCCAGGGGCATCGCGGCGAAAACACCGGCGTAATAGTTGTCCCGAACGGGCAGGTTTTCCTCGACACCGATCAGTGCCCCGGCGCCGATCCCGACGTCCAGGCGGCGCGCCTCAGCCTGCGCGCCCCATCCGAGCAGTCCGAGTGCCAACCCCCCGGCTACCAGGAACGCTCCGAGCGAAGGACGATTCATCAAAGCGTACCCCCTTTTTCCATTCGGAAGGTGCCCCGACATAGCATGGGAACCAGGCCTCCCGCAACCGCGCCGCCCGGTCCGGCCATCATTCGATCCTCACTGGAAGCTCTACGTAACTGCGTTCCCTCTCCGACCAACCATAGGCTTTGAGCTCGCCCGGCGTCCCCTCCCGGACGGAGACGACGATCTGAGCCGCCTCCGGGTATGAGGGCTCCCCAAACGGCGTAGCCTGGGCGAGGTCCTCCTCCGAAAAGTAGGCCCCGTGGTCGGGATGAGAGTGGTAGAAGGCCAAGAGCCGCCAGCCGGGCCGGCGCGCCAAGCGCAGGGCCTCGAGGAGCTCCGCCGAATCGGGGACGTATGCAGTGCGCGCAGTGCGCGGATAGCGTTCGGGGTCGCGCGCATGAAGCTCGTCCTGCACGTTGCGCAGGGGCACAACCCTCTGGCGGCCGTCGGCCGACTCGAGTACTACGCCACAGCACTCGTCGCGGTACTCCCGTACCGCATGCTCCTGGATTTGGGCAACCGTTTCCGGCGCGAGCCGCAAAGATCCGAGACCGCTCATGCCAGCAGAGCCCGGTACAATCGGTGCGCTGAAGTCGCAACCCGCGTGGCCGCCTAGAGAGCGCCTTGCTGCCCGAGGCGCGATCGTTCGCGCACGAGCAGGGCCAGCACGCGATTCACCGGGGTGTCGATCCCGTGGCTCTCGCCGCGCCGGCACACCTCGCCGCAAATGGCGTCGATTTCCGTCGGCTTTCCGCGCTCGAGGTCTTGGAGCATCGAAGAGCGGTGGGCGGCAGTGGCCGGAACCAGACGTTCGTAAAAGAGCTTGCGGTATTCCGCCGCCGATGCCCACGGGAGCCGAACGCCTTCGGCGGCGGCAACGGCAAAGGCCTCCTCGATCGCGCGGTCCATCACCCAACGCCGGTCTCGATCCTTTGGGAGCTCCCCGTAAGGAACTCCGAGGAGGGCTCCAAGCGGATTCAGAGCGGCGTTGTAAAGAACTTTCGCCCACAATGCCGCCTCGATGTCGTCGGTTGCGCGCGATGGGATACCCGCCCGGTCGAACGCCTCGGCCCAGCGCTCGGCGAGAGGAGCCGAGCTCGGAGCCAGCGCCCCCACCAGGACCGGCTCGGCTTCCACCGTGACGCGAGCCCTTCCAGGAGTGACCAGCTCGGCACCGAAGATCACGCGGCCGCCGAGCACCCGGTCGCGGCCGTAGGCCGACATCAAGCGCTCGAGATTCCCGAGCCCGTTCTGTAGCGAAATCACGCAGCCCCGATCGCCCGCACGGTCACCGAGCTCCTCGATCAATCCCTCGGTCTGGTAGGACTTGCACGTGATCAACACGGCGTCGAAGTCGCGGCCGAGGCGCTCGGGACGCGTCTCGGCCGCGGCCACCCGGGCACTGTGCTCTCCCCACAGACCGACGACGGATAGTCCGTCGCGTCGGGCCGCTTCGACAACCGGAACACGCCCGAGGATGCTCACGCTGTGGCCCGCCTCGGCCAGGAGGCACGCGAAAACCGAGCCGATGGCGCCACAGCCGGCCACCAGCACGCGGGCCTTTTCCCCTTGTCGAGCGCCGCTTACCACTTCTGGTTTTGACTGCTTTGGTCTCACTCGTATAAACGGTCGTCTTTCGATAAGACAAACGCCATGGAAGCGACCACGACGACCCTGATCGAACGTTTTCTCAAACCAAAGGCCGTTTCATCGCGGAAGCTGGCGCGCTCTCCGGAAGGCCGCCTGCTGATGGCCGAAGAAAGTGCGCTCGACATGGACCGGATCCGAGATGCGGGCGTCACGGTAGCCGAGCTCGGGCGCCGGGTCCGAGTATACAACTCCGACATGACCAAGCAGATCGCCTCCTACATCATTCCGATCGAAATGACCGAGCTCGACGGGGAGGCAATCGCTCAAGCGGTAGGCGCAAAGGTCCAGATCGGCCGGCTGCTCGCCGCCGGCGGGCTTTACCTCCGGCACAATCCGGGAATCCGCGAGATCGGGGTGAACGACCGAGGGGACACGATCCTGCGCCTCGACCTCGCCACGGCCGAGGACCCAACCATCGGACCGGTTCTCAACTCCTACAACACGAGCCAAGCCGTTCTCGTCTCTCGGATCGTCGCGCGCATCGACAAGAAGACCCACGACCGCGACGTCAAGGAGGCGCGAGCCTGGCTCGAAGCGATGAATGTCCTGAGCGGCGGGAAGACGCTGCGCACGCGATTCTACAGCGCGGGGGTCGCCTGCGAGCACCGCGGCAACGTCCCGCAGCTCTACCGGACGGTCCAAGTCAACTTCTTCCAGATGAACGACCCCCTTTCCTTGGAACTCGCATCGGCGCTCGAAGAGCGTTACCGCGCTCTCGACCGCAATGTGCCCATGGTGCGAGTGATCTCGGTCATGGGCATTCCGCCCAACGAGCGGGCGTACAAGGAGTTCGTCGCCCAGCTCAAACAAAAGAAGCAAAACCCGATGTCGCTCGGCCTGCCGAGCCGCCTGCGAGACTCCCAGTTCTTCGATTCGGCGACCAAGTCCGTGGTGCCGGCGTGCTTCGTTTACGCTTGCCCACTCGAAGATATCGGGGATTCGATCTACATCATCACGATCAACACGGACTACCACGGCGAAATCAAATGCCGCGGGGTCCACTCCGGCGTTGCAGCGGTCATGTCGATGGCGGAAGTCGTCTCCGCACACGCCGGTTCGGCAATCTTGAGCAGCAAAGGAGGCGCCACGGTCGTCATCGGCGGCGAGGGAGCAGGCAAATCAACCGCCGTAACGTTTTGGGCCGAGCGCAATCGCAGCGAGCGCCGAAACGAGCTGCGGCGGCGCTACCTGATCGACACGAACTCGGAAGAAAAAGCCGACGAAATCATGCAACGGGTCGGGATCCTCAATCAGGACGACTGGCTCGAAATCGTGCCATCCGGCGAGGGACGCTGGGACGTGTGGCCGGCTGAGCGCCACTTCTACATGCGCAGCCGCGGCCTGCTCAGCCGAGACCTCGTCTTGTCGGAGAACGAACCGATCATCGAAAACGCGACCGCGGACTACGGGGCATCCGGCTCCCGCGAGGCCCTCGGGCGAACCACGCACGACTTCCCCGACGAGCGGCTTTTCTACGATCCCGATTGGGACAACTTCTACGCCGACCGGGACGTCCATGCGATTTCGACGATCGTCCTCCTGGAACGCGACCCCGACCTCGACTACGTCGTGCGTCACGTCTCCCGGCAGGACGCCCTCGATTTTCTAATGCGCGGTCGCAACCCAGACGGCTCGTACCGGCCCTTCTACAACGATTACACCGACGTCTCGGCCTTGCTCATTTCGCAGGGCGTAGTCGGCGACCGGTTTATCGAGGCCTACAAGGCCGCGCGCCGGGGGGACGTCGCTGCTCTGATGAACGGCGACGAAGCGCTCGGCCGTTTCGTACTGAACCGGCTGACCGTTCAGGTCGAAGTGTGGCAGCTTATTTTTTCGGACCTACCGGTCTTTGTCGTCAACGCCGTGCACGGCTACGACCTCACGCAGGACGTAATTTGGATGGTTTCTGAGCACCCGGACTTTCTGCGGCGCGGACACGAAAAGTCGGTAGTGGAGTTCCGCGAGCTCATGGCGCGGCGTTACGGAGTGCTCTACGACGAAAGCGGCCGCTGGGCCGCCCTTGGAACCACGGAAGACTCTTAGACGCGATCCCGGTTTTCCCGAACAAGCGAAGAACCGGGCGCCCGAACGGGAGGAAGCTCCGCTCCGCTAGCCAAGAAAACGGCGCCACCCACCAGAGATGCTCCCACCACAACCCCCAGCCAGAGCAAGGCGAGCGCTACGGCACCCTCGCGGGCCACTCCCTGCAGGGCCGAAAGAAAGTAAACGTATCCCATCTCGCGAATGCCGAGCCCGGCCAGACTGACGGGAATCGCACTGAGAATGGTCACCAGCGGATGGCACAAGAAGTAGTACCGCCAGTCGACCGGCAGGCCGAGCCCTCGGCCCAGCAGGGCAACCGCCCCGATCTGCAGCATATGAAATCCGACCGAAATCAGCGCGACTTCGAGCAGCAGGCGGCGGTCCTCCCACAGGCTCGCCAGCTCCACCTCGAGCACCTCGCGCAGCGGGTGCCCGGGTCGCAGGCACAGCCGGGCGAGGCCAGGCACGGATAGCCATCCGCACAATGCGGCCACCCCGGCCAGCCCGGTGATCGCCGCCAGCCCCCGCGGGATGCCCATCCGCCCGAAGGCAAGCATGGCTCCCAGCGCCACCACGACCAGCATTACGAAGCCGATCACCCGGTCGAACACGACCGTATGGAGCGCGGCGGTACGGCGGTTCGTGGCGCCGCCGAGATAAAGGGAGCGCACGAGATCCCCGCCGAGGGTGCTAGGGCCGAAGAGGTTGAAGAACATTCCCACGTAATAATAGAGGCAAACCTTCGCCTTTGATTCGCCAAAACCAGCGGCGCGCGCGATCAGGCCCCACCGCAGGGCGGTTATTACCTGCCCCGCCAGGTAGAGGAGAAAAGCCACGGCGAAGGTCCACTGCTCCACGTGCCGCAGTTCAGCCCACAAGCGTGCGGTGTCCAGCCGCGATATCACCAAACCCAAAGCCGCGGCCGAAACCGCCAGCTTTAGCCAGCGCCGCCTGCTTTTCCCGGAGACGGCCGGTCGAACGTTCGCTAGCCGCACGAGCGCTCGATAGCAGCCCAGGGTTCCTTGCACAATCGGTGCCGCTCGAAACACCTTGACAGCCCCGGACAACCTTCGGAGAATAACGAGGCGTGCGGTCCTGCGGGCCGCCGCTGGAAGCAGCGAACGAAGTCATAACCGCATCTGTCCTACGGGAAGGAAAGGGAGAGTGCAGTGAGAACGACCACCAAACAGGTTGGGGTTCTCGTCGCCATCTTGGCCGCGGGCCTCATGGCTTGCGTGGACCCGCAAGAGGTCAGCGACATCAAGGCCAAGGTTGACGAGATCCAAGCCCAGCAAAAGGACATCCTGGCCAAGCTCGACGCGCTCAGCAAAGGCCAGAAGCAGATTCTAGCCAGAGCTCCGGCAGCCGCCAGGAGGCCAACCGAGGACCCGAACAAGGTCTACGACATTCCGATCGGCAAGTCGTTCACGAAGGGACCGGCCGATGCGGCGGTGACGTTGATCGAGTTCGGGGACTTTCAATGACCGTTCTGCGCACAGGCCACCAGTTTGGTGGACAAAATCCTCAAAGCATATCCGAACGACGTCCGGTTCGTCTATAAGAACTTCCCGCTGCCGTTCCACCGCAACGCGATGCCTGCAGCCAAAGCGGCGGTGGCAGCTGGCAAGCAAGGGAAGTTTTGGGAGATGTACGAAGCCCTCTTCAAGAACTACCGCAACCTGAGCGAGGACTTCTACATCAAGACGGCCAAGGACCTCGGGCTCGACGTCGAACAGTTCAAGAAAGACATGGAAGATCCGTCGACCCAGGAGTTCATCGCCGAGGAAATGAAGCAAGCCCGCGCGGCAAACGTGCGCGGAACACCGACCTTCTACATCAACGGCAAGAAGCCACCGGGACGCTCGTTCGAGCTCTACAAGCAGATCATCGACGACATCCTCAAGAAGAAGAAGGCAAAGGCGAGCTAGGTCCTGGCGCGACGTTGCCGGCCGACAAAAAAGGCCGGGTGCCTCGAGGCGCCCGGCCTTTTTGCTTCCTCATACAGTCGATCATCGACTCCCGGCTACCGGCACGGTCTCCCCGGCCTCCGGCTGCGGCTCCCGCGGGTCGCCCGCGCTAGATCCGGGGATATGATCAAGCCGCTGCCCGTCGACAATGACGTAAGCCGGCCGGTAATCCGGCTTGCGGAACCACCAGAAAAACGCTCCACACAGCGTCAGGGCTTCGGCCGCCCAAAAGCCCAGCGCCGCAGACATAATCGAATGCGACGTGCCGATGTGCCGCGCTAGCAAAAGCGTTTGGACGATCTCCCGAACGCCCTCGCCGGCGATGGTGAACGGCGAAATAACGGTCGCGAAGATCTGAATCGTCGACGCGAACGTCACCTGCCAGAACGTGGCTCCCACCGCACCGACGGCCAGCGCCGTAAAGAAGTACATCGCCGCGGTCGTAAAGTGCACGACGAAGCTCTGAAAGGCCGCGTTGATCAGGATGAGCTTGTGGTCGCTGTATGCGCTTGCCGCCTTCGAAACGCGCTCGACAAACCCCTCGATTTTGCCGCGCGCCGGAAGCGGCACGCTCGTGATCACCCACTGCACCAAAGCCGGCCGGAACAAGAGGGTGAAAAAAACAACGATGACTCCGGCCGCGAGCGGCACGGTAACCAGTTCCACCCGAGCGGCATGCTCGCCCAGCACCGAGACGCCGAAGGGAAGCGCCACAAGGAACGTGATAAAAATGCCGACAATCCCCAGCACCTTTTCGATCACCGTGGCGGCGGTAGCCTCGACGGTCTTTCCGCTGAATCTGGCAGCGTCGTACAGCTTGTAACCGTCGAGTCCCACGGTCGAGGGCAGGAAGGTTCCCAGGAACCGCCCGATTAGGAAGCTTCCGACAATGTGCCAAAACGGAAGCACGATTCCCTGGCCGCGCAAGAGCAGGGTCCAGCGGTACATGCTCGCCACGATGCCCACGATCTTGATCGAGGTAGCGAGCACGATGAACCGCCAGAAGACTCTCATGTCGATCTCGGGCAGGTGCGCTCGGATCGCGGCAAACGTTGTGATGCGGCTGCCGTCCTCGGCCTCCACTTTGTGCGTGAGCAGGAGGTAGAAGGCCCCGACCGTCAAAACGGCCTTGACCGCGGTCGTCAGGAGCGAGCGAATGCGTGGCGGCAACCGGCGCCAGCTAGCAGTGATGCCGTTCATCGCGTGTTCGGTGAAGGACTCCGTTCGTTTCGAGCCGAGCTCGTCTCCGATTCTCTTAGCACGGCCCCGGCAAGGCAGAAACCCCCGTTTCGGGCTGCGGCGGTTCCCTGCTAGCCTTGCGCTAGGCGAGCGCCGCTCCGGCGCTGGCTCGGAAACGAGGCAACAAATGGCGGACGACGCGCTGCGGTACTGCACTCGCTGTGGCAAACGACTGCAAGCCCGAGCTGCCTTCTGTGCGGCTTGTGGAGCCCCCGCGCGCGGCCAGGCGGTCCCGGCGCAACCGCTACGCCTAAAGGCCTCGCCGGCCGGGCTCGTCGTTGCGCTCCTGTTCGTGGCCGCAGGAAGTGCAGCGCTTCTCAGCCAGCTCGGCGAAGCGCCGGCGCCCGCTCGGGCGGTGCCGGGATCGCCGGCGGGCCGGGCGGAGGCTCTTCCCGAGAATGTGCCGGCTGGACACCCGAGCGTCGAGCTCCCGGCCGAAATGGTAAAGATCATCGACGACCTCCGGCGCACTGCCGAGCAGGCGCCGGACGACGTCGAGGCTTGGACGAAGTTCGCGCGTGCCGCTTACCGAGCCGGCCGCCTCGACCGCCGGTACATGGCCGAAGCCGAGAAAGCCTTCGCCCACCTGATCGAACTTGATCCGGACAACCTCGAAGCAATCCGCGGCCAAGGGAATGCGGCCTACGAGCGGCGCGATTACGCAGCGGCGGAAGCGGCGTACCGGCGCTATCTCGAACTCGATCCCAAACACGTAGGCGTGGCCACCGATCTCGGCTCCGCACTACTGTTCCAGGGCAAGCTCGACGAGGCGGTCTCAACCTACCGGAAGGTTCTCGAGCAGGATCCGGACTTCGTACCGGCGCACGTCAACCTCGGAATTGCGCTTCACGGAGCCGGGCGCGTTGAAGAAGCGGAATCCGAATTCGAAAAAGCCTTGTCTCTGGCGAAGAGCCCCGAAGAAAAAGCCGAGGTGCGCCGCATCATCGAAGCGGCCCGCAGCGTGGCCGCACGGAGCAAGGAAAGCGGTGCCGCTGGGGCACACGCCGAGACCAACGCCACAAGCGAGTTTCAGAAGGCGGCCGATGAGCTGCTCACCAGCCAGCCGATCTTCGGACAGCGCATTGCGCGCATCGATTGGACCGGACCCTCCGCCGCACGCGTGCTCGTTAGCGACTTCCCGATGGAGCAGATGCCGGAGGTCATGCGGAACAAGTTCAAAGCAAATCTGAACGGAGCGCTGTCCTCCTTGGCTGCCGACCACGGTGTTGGTTCCCCGATTTCCGTGGAACTCGTCGACGCTACAACTGGACGCGTTCTCGAACGCCTGGATGGCAAGGAAATGGTGGGAGCGTTCGACGAGTCGAAATACCAGTAAGCCGGCCGGGTTTCGCCGTGGCTTCCAGCGCCCCCTACTACCTGCCGATAGGCGACGAAAAGGAAATCTTCCGGGCCGCCTTTCACGAGTCCCTCCCGGTTCTGCTCAAGGGACCAACCGGCTGCGGTAAGACGCGGTTCGTCGAACACATGGCGGCCGAACTGTTGGCACCCACCCCGGAGCGTCCGCACCCGTTGATTACCGTGGCCTGCAACGAAGATTTGACGGCGAGCGACTTAGTAGGACGCTACCTGATTCGCGGCGACGAAACCGTGTGGATCGACGGGCCACTGACGCAGGCGGTTCGCAGCGGCGCGATTTGCTACCTCGACGAAATCGTCGAAGCCCGAAAAGACACCATGGTGCTGATTCACCCGCTGACCGATCACCGCCGTATCCTCCCTATTGATAAGCTCGGCCAGATCATCGAAGCGCATCCGGACTTCATGCTCGTTGTCTCCTACAATCCCGGCTACCAATCGATTCTCAAGGACCTCAAGCCATCGACTCGCCAGCGTTTCGTCACCCTCGAGTTCGACTATGCTCCGCGTGACAAAGAAGCCGAGATTATCGCGCACGAAAGTGGCATCGACATGGACACGGCCCTTGATCTGGCACACGTCGGCGAGCGAGTCCGCGAACTCAAATCGAGCGGTTTGGAGGAAGGGGTTAGCGCTCGCCTCCTGATATATGCGGCGCAGCTCATCCGGCGCGGCATGTCCCCGCGCAAAGCGTGCGAGGCGACTATCGTACGAGGTCTTACCGACGATCCGCAAACCCAAGAAGCGATCTCGGAGCTCGTCGCTGCCATCTTTCGTGACTGACTGGCTGAGCAGCCACCACCTGAGGCGAACACCGGAAGGAGCCGCCGCCCTCGCGAAGCTCGAGCGGCTCGATCCAGCCGTTCGGCGCTGCGTGGTGGCGGCCGGGAACCGCTTGGCCAGCTACTCGGCCACGCTCGCCCAGCGATACCTGGTGGCGGCCGTCGGTGCAGCCGAGGCCTTGCGGGAGCGCTTCGAAGAATGGCAGCGCACCGTAGAAGAGCTGTTGGCGCAGGGAGGAAGCGGGCCCCATCTCATCGAGGCATTTCTCGGCCTCGATCCGATCCAACTCTGGACGGCAGCCCCTGCGGCGCGTGCCGTATGGTTGGAAGCAAGCAAGGAGCTCGCCGGGCGTTCGCGCCGGATCGGTACTGCCTTTCTGCGCAGCACCGGCCACTTGCTTTCCACCGCACCGGCGGCGAGCCCTGCTCTGATCGAAGGTATCGGCGCAGCGGCCAACAAAATCGAGCAGTCGAGCGGCTGGCGCGGCGAGACGCTGGCTGTGGAATTCATCGAAACAGTGGCGCGCGCGGGCCCGGGCCTCAACGCCGGAAGCCTGGATCCGCTGGCTCGAATGGCGGTTGCGCTCGGTGGGTGCGGCCGCGTGCCCCACTGCCTGCGCGTGCCGCCAACCCTTGCCACCCTCGCCGCCGAGGAACAGCGACACACGGTCGAACTCTCCCAAAAGCAGGCCGAGCGCAATGCCCCTAAAGGTGAGGCTTTGCTCGCAGCCATCTCCGACGCTCTGAGCCGCTTGGACCGTCCTCTCAGACCGCTGCTCTTGTCGATAGCCGACCGCATTTGGGCCGAAGACGGGGCCGTCGCGACTTTTCGCGTCCTCCCAGCCGTGTGCCATGAACTGCCAGCTGAGGAGCTCGGCGAGCTACTGGCAATCGCCCGCGAAGTCGCTGGGGTGCTTCCCGCAGCGGCTATCGCGTATTTGCGCGCGATGGACCGAGCGCGGGAGCGTTCGGATCTCCGGGGAATCCACCGCTGGGCGGAGGCGGGAATCAAAATCGCCTCTAGAAGCCCTGAGGCAGCCGTCGCTCACTTCTCCCTGCGCTCGCGTACTTCCCACAAGCTGCTGGCAGCGCGCACTGCGGCCGTGAGCTTCGAGGAAGTCGAGCCGGTTCTCGAGCGCCTCGGCCGCATGCTGGCACGGGGCCGCCTCCATTTGAACCCGGCGCCAGGAATCTGGCTGCGCCCACCCATCCTGCCAGGAGACGAGCGGGCGGTGGTTGTGCCAGAACGGGTCGACCTGTGGCCCGAATCCGAGGACAATCAGCGCTTCTATAAGTTGATCGTGGCGCACGCGGCTGGCCGCTGGGAATACGGAACCTACGGGCTGCGCATTGCCGAGCTCAGGCGCCAGGGCATCCCGCTCCCTGATGCGACTCCGGCGGACGGAAACCTCGCCGCTTTTCTCGAAAGTTTTCCCAACCCGCTTTTGGCGGCCGGTCTGTTCGTTCTCCTCGATGGGATCCGGATAGACGCGGCGCTCGCGCGAGACTTTCCTGGACTTGCCCTCGAGGCAAGGCGGCTCGGCCGGTCGTACGCCGAGCGCCTGCCGGCGCGAGCGAGCGAGCGCAGCGGCGAGCGCCTGCTCGAGGCGCTGTTCCTTGCCTCCGTTAGCGCGGGCGAAGTGCCGGCACTGGGCCGGCTGCGTCCGTATTTGGCGCTGGCCCGCCAGGCACTGGCCCGCTTGAGCCAGCCTGAGGCGTCGGTCGTCGACAGCGTACGGTGGACGGTTTCTCTGTACGGCCTGCTGGCGTGGGCAAGCGCGCGCGCCGACGACGGCAGCGAACCTCCTGCCATTGTCCAACTCGGGGGCGCCACGTTCGTCGACGAAGGGGCCGCAATCGGATCCCAGGCGCCCGGCGGACCGAGCGGTGAGGCACCCTCCGTCCTGCCCGACGGAGCTCCCAACCCCTCTTCGGTTCCCCTCGAAGTGGGGGACCCGCAGGAGGAACCCGGCGGCGGGCTACCGATTTCACCCGCCGAGCTCAAACGCTTGATCGAGCAGGGGCTCCAACTGCGCCTATCGCAAGCTGAGGGCCGCCAGTTGGCCGCCCTTGGTCTGTTCGTCACCGACTTGCTCGGCAAAATGCCGCGAGCGGCCGCAGAGCAACTCCGAGAAGCTTTAGAGCGCGGGGACGAAACCGGATTGCGCGCCTGGATCGCACGCCAGCGCCAAGCCCGCTTTCACCTATACGATGAGTGGGACTACCGCATCGGCGACTATAGGCACCAGTGGTGCCGGGTCGAGGAACTCGAGGTCGACGGCGACGGAGGCCGCACCTTCCGCCAGATGCTAGCGGGCGCTGGGGACCTGATCGCGCGCCTCAAGCGGGAGTTCCTGTTGATGCGACCCGAGCAGTTCCGCCGCATACGGGGCATGGAAGACGGGCGGGAGTTCGACCTGAATGCCGTCGTCGATGCACGAGTGGACTTGCTGCGCCGCAAGACTCCTTCGGATCGGTTGTACGTTGACCGCAGGCGCGAAGAACGCGACGTCGCCACCCTGTTTCTGATCGATATGAGCGCCTCCACCGACGAACCGCTGCCGGGCGGGAACCGGAGGGTCATTGATCTCACCAAGGAAACGCTCGTGGTCATGAGCTCCGTGCTCGAAGAGATCGGCGATGCCTACGCCATCTACGGCTTTTCCGGTTACGGGCGGCTCGGCGTGGAAGTCTACCGAATCAAGTCGTTTCGAGAACGCCTCGGCCCCACCGTCCGCGGCCGGCTCGGCGCCATCGAGCCTAGGCGTTCGACTCGAATGGGAGCGGCCTTGCGCCACGCAGCGACAAAGTTCGCCGGCGTTTCGGCAAGATCGCGGCACGTCATTCTCATCAGCGACGGCTTTCCCCAAGATTTCGATTACGGCGACGACCGGACCTCGAACGTCTACGGGATCCGCGACACCACAAAGGCGCTCGAGGAACTTGAGCGTAGCGGTGTTCGTACGTTCTGTATCACGATCGACCCGGCCGGGCACGATTACCTGCGCGAGATGTGTCCGGCGTCCCGCTATGCCGTGATCGACGACGTTGCGCGGTTGCCCGAGGAGCTCCCGCGCATCTACCGAACCGTCGTGGCTCGGGCGTGACGAGCGGCCGCACCGCTCAGCGGCTGCGTGTCACACCAACCCGCGGGCACCAGCGCGCCACGGGACAATCGCTGCATATCGGTGACAGGGGCTTGCACCGGGTTTGGCCGAATGCCACGAGGAGATCGTTGTACTCGATCCAGTAGCGCTGCGGGAGTTTGGCTCGAAGCGCTTTTTCCGTCTCCGCCGGCGTCTTGGTCCGCACGTACCCCCACCGGTTGGAAATCCGGTGAACGTGGGTGTCCACGCAGATCCCGGGCTTGCCGTATCCCGCCGTAACGACGAGGTTTGCGGTTTTGCGGCCGATGCCCTTGAACGTCAGCAGGGTGTCGATGTCGTCGGGCACCTTTCCGCCGAACTCCTCCACGATCCGCCGTGCCATGGCTACCAGTTGTTGGGCCTTAGTATTGTAAAAGCCCACCGGGTAGATCGCTTTGCGCACGTCGGCGACCCTCGCTTTGGCGAGCGCGTCGACGGTCGGCGCAATCCGAAACAAGCGCTGCGCGGCGGCCGCAGTCGTTCCGTCCTGCGTCCGCAGGCTCAGAACGCACGAAGCCAACACCCGGTACGGGTCGCGCGAGGTCAGAGCGATCAACGTCACGACCGGAGCCCGGGCCTCCCGGTACGCCGCTCGCAGGCGCCTCAAGACCCAGGGGATGCGCCTATTGTCGATTCCGCCCCCGGCGCTCTTTCTCCCCGGACTTTCCAGGCCCCGCTCCGGCCGGCGTTGACGCGGTTGCTTCCCGTTTTTATCGTTGCGCGCCATGGCTCGCTTGCGTCTAGGCATCGTCGGTGTGGGCCGCCACGGGATCCGCTATGCACGCCATGCAGCCCGCGACGTGGACGACATCGAACTCGTGGCCGTCTGCCGCCGGGACGAACGGCGCGGGCGCGAAGTGGCCGATGCGCTCGGCTGCGAGTTCGAACGCGATGCGCTCGAACTCGTGGCACGCCCAGACATCGATGCCGTCGCCGTGGTTACGGCACCGTCCCTGATCGAACGGATCGTCGAACAGGCAGCCTGGCATGGCAAGCATCTTCTCATCGAAAAACCTGTGGCTCCGGACCCGGCCGCGGGAGAGCGAATCGCCGAAACCATCGAAGCTGCGGGCATCTACTGCATGGCTGGACATACGTTGCGCTTCAACACCGTGTGCCAGCGCTTGCGCGAGCTGCTGCCGGAACTCGGGCGCCTCGATAGCCTCGTTTTTTCCCAGCGCTTTCCTCCCCAGCTTTCGATCTCGTGGCTCGACGATCCACAGCAGTCGGGCGGAGGGAACATCCTCCACACCGGCGTTCACTGCTTCGATTTGATCCGCTTCCTCACCGGTGCGACGCCCGTCCGCGTCTCTTGCACCACCAGGCGCATTTATACGCGCCGGACCGAAGATTCTTTCGCGGCACTGCTCGAGCTCGACCAAGAGCCGGCGCTGGCCACCGTTTCGTGCTCGCGCTCGACCAATAGTCGCAACGGCCTGATCGAAATTTCCGGCGAGCACGGGCAGCTCGTCGGCGACCACGTGCTCAATACGCTGTACCGGCTTGGCCCGGACGGCTACCAACCGCTCGATCCGGGACCCCCGCGCCACACGGTATTGGAAATCTTGCGCCGCTTCGCGGCCGATCTGCGGGCTGAGCGGCCTCCAGCCATTCCCTACCGCGACGGTCTGGCTGCTGTGGCAATCGCGGCCGCCTGCTACCGGGCTGCTCGCTCTGGCCAGGCCGAAGCCGTTACGATCCCAGGACCACCGGGTCTGTGAAATGCGAACCGATCGGCGCTAAGATCGAATCAATGACCACCGCCCGCCGCGTGACCGTGGTCAGCCACGGCCCGAACTGCCTCGACGGACTCACCTGTGCCGTGGTCGCCGCTCGGTACTTCGCCGGTCGGCGCTTCGAAGCAGTGTTCGCCAGCAACAACGAAATCGACACCACTTTGCAAGACTACAATCCAACCGATCCGAACGCCGAAGAACTCTGGATTACCGATATCTCTTGGCGCGACGGCGCCACCGACCTGCACTTGACTACGTTGGCCAACAGCGGTCTCGAACTCTATTGGATCGATCACCACAAGTCCGCGATCGAGCGCCGCCAGGCCGGCGGGTTTAACGTTCCGTTCACCGATGTCGTGCTCGACGACCGGTTCGCCGCCTCCCGGTTGCTGTTCGAATACCTGCGCGAACGCGCCGCCAAACGCGGCGAGTCCCGGCCCGGCTTACTCGCCACAGAGAACCTAGTGATGCTCGCCGACGACGTCGACCGCTGGATTCTGCGCGACCCAAGGTCGCGCGAGCTTGCGCTCGCGGTACGAGCCATGTCCCAGGAGCAGGCTTACCGAGCGCTGCTCGCCCTGGATTCCACGATCACTTACGGCACCGAGATTCGCGAGGCTCTCAAGCGGGTCCAGGGCGAGCTCGAACGGACCCTGGCTCTAGCATCGGCCACACGCCACGTTGAGGAAGTACCGAACCGGGGGCTCCTCGTGGTCGCGGCCGAGTGCGACGGCTATGCCGGCGAAATTGCCGACCGCTGGGGTAAGGAGTTCCGCAATGCGGTCTTCGCACTGTACGATCACCGCAGCGGTAGCGTGAGTCTCAGGCGCTCCCCGGACTGCACCGTCGACTTGTCCCGCCTGGCCGCGGCCTTCGGGGGCGGCGGCCATCCGGCCGCAGCCGGGTGCCAGGTGGACGTAAGCGAAGAACGGCGCGCGCAGCGACTGGGCCGCAAGATCTGCGAGGCGCTCGCAGGGGAGCGAGACCGGTGAGCGACCCCGTCCTGCGTTTGGCGCGGCGCTACGGCACGCCCCGTTCGGTCGTTTGTTCTCTTCCCTCGGTTGACTTTCCACCGCTCAGCGAGCGGCGGCATGGCGAGGTCTGCATGGCTATTCTCCGGCCCAACGGGACGTTCCTCCTGCAGACAAAGCGCTCCTACCCGAACGCGGTCATGCGCCTGCCGTCAGGAGGCATCAAGCCCGGCGAGGACATCGAACACGCGCTGGTGCGGGAAGTATGGGAGGAGACAAACCTCGAAATCACGATCGAGCGTTTCGTGGCGGTGATGCGCTACCGCGACGAAGGCGGTCCGACAGCGTTTCGCACTTTTCTTTTTCTAGTCCGCGAAGTGGACGGGGTTCTTCGGAGCAACGATCCCCGCGAGAACATCACCGAGTGGCGAGAGGCCACGCCGGAGCAATTGCCGCTGTACGCCGCCAGGCTACGCCGGCTTCAGCCCTCATGGCGCAATTGGGGATTGTTTCGCGCAGCGGCAATGGACGTGCTCAGCCAGCACCTTGCAACCCGAGAGGCAGCAACGTAGACGGCCTGTTGGTCTCGCACCAGTGGTGAAGTCTTGGGGGTAGGAAGACCGTGTCGCCCACCTGCACGCATATTGCGATTCACGCGCGCGACATCGATCGTTCGGTGTTGTTTTACCAGCGCTATGCTGGGCTGACCGTAATACACCGGCGCGCCGAAAGCCGGACGACGGTCGTGTGGCTGGCCGAACCCGAACGCGGCGCGGCCGGCGTGGTCATCGTCCTGCTGGGTATGTCCCACGCCGAACCCGCCGATCCCCCGCCCTTGGCTCACATCGGCTACGCGGTAGCGAGCCGTAGCGAGGTGGACCGAATCGCTGCGATGGCCAGAGAGGACGGGATCTTGGTTGAGCCGCCGCGCGACGCCGGCCCGATCGTTGGCTACTTCTGCATCGTCGCAGACCCAGACGGCAATCGGGTGGAGTTCTCCTACGGGCAGAAGCTGGGACCAACGGCCGGGGAGTAGCTTTTCCTCAGCTTTTTGCCTGCGGCGCGTCGTGCACGACGATCGCTCGAGTACGCCGCACAGCGTCGAGATCGCCCGCGCTAACGACCGTTAGCTCGGGCACCAAACGTGCCAGCAGCTTGATCCTCCACACGGTCTCCCACCACTCGGCGGGATCTTCTGCAAACGGAGGCATCACTGCATACCGCCATGCCGCGTCCGTCCACGCTGCGTGGCCGGTCACCAAGATCGGGCCGCCAGCCGAATGGACTAGTAACCCGATGTTTCCGCGGCGGTGTCCGGGCAATGCCACCACTTGAACGGATCCATCGCCGAGCAAGTCGTAGTGCCCCGTAAACGTGGCGTAAGGACCCTCACTCTTCGGGTCGATCACCAACCACCGCGAGCCCACGGCATCGAGATCCGACCAGTTCGAAAACAACGCCGGCGGGCGCTCG
The DNA here is from genome assembly GCA_964478045.1 of uncultured Myxococcales bacterium. GTDB lineage: Bacteria > Desulfobacterota > Binatia > UBA1149 > SPBQ01 > CAZQYE01. The sequence goes on from CAYZHO010000003.1 coordinate 42,325, forward strand.
AGCCATCGCGCATGCTCCGAGCGCGTGACAACGACCCGCGCTCGCGGAAACTCGCTCGCCGCCCCGGTGTGATCGAAGTGAAGATCCGAGAGCACCACGAACTCGACCGCCCTCGCGTCGAGCCCCGCCCGAGCGAGCGCATCGAGGAATGATCGGCGTTCCACAACAATGGCCGGCTGAACGAGGCCGGCCAGGCCATCCTCAGCGGGCTTCACCCCGGTGTCGAACACCACTCGAGGCTTGCCACCCACGGTAACGGCGACCGCCGTGATCGCAAGTTCTTCCAATCCCAGCCCGGCGCGCCGGTAAAGTAGCGCCCGCGGGAGACGAGCCCGCCCGAGGCGGAAGACATGGACCTCGACCTGAGGTGCCGGCGCGGCTCGCCACCCGTGAAGCTTCGGTTCCAGATAGGGAACCTGCAATGGGCGCGCGCACGCCGGTATTCCGGCGATCGCCAGCACTATGGCGGCTGCCGCGGCGCGCTGTGCTAGGACCAGTAACAGTTGAACGGGTCGCGTGAGATTTCGGCCAGGCAATCGGCAAGGGACCCGACGAACGGATCGCCGTGACCGTCGTAGTAAGCCGTCCAGCGTCCGTTGCCTTTCTTCCAGAAGAGGCTGTAGGCCCAGCCCTCCGGCCGCAACTGGGCAATGCGCCGGTCGATCGTCTCCCCGGTACAGCCGTCGCGGACGCGGTGCACGATCGTGATGACGCCGTTGCTGTTCGTCCGGGCGAGCAAGACGCCGCGCGGGCCGATACGCCAACCGAGCGTGCGCCGCACGAAAAACGGCACGAAGTCGTGAACGGCGCCGGTGCGCTGCGATTTCCGAGATGCGGACGTTCGTGCCATACGTTGTTCAACATACAGAGGGACGAATGGATCGGCAACTGCGTCCGCTTCCCCGGTAACCCGAACGGGGGCCGAAGCGCCCCTTGCGAGTGCGGGCCGGGAGGCTGTCCGAAGCAACGAGGGCAGACACGGCAAGGTAACGTTGCATGGGAAACGAGTCTCGCACGCACAAGCGACGCGTGGCAATCGTCGGGGCAACAGGCGTGGCCGGCCAGCAGTTCGCCGCTGCTCTCGCCACGCATCCATGGTTCACTGTCACTCGGCTGGGGGCCTCTGAGCGATCCGCTGGCAAGCGCTACCGCGATGCCTTGCGCGACCCCAACACGGGGCAAGTTCGGTGGTGGGCCGAGGGAGACCCACCGGCACAGTTGGCCGACCTCGTTGTCGAAGAAGCGAGCAGCCTTTCCCTCGACGATGTCGACCTCGTATTCTCGGCCGTTGAGTCCGACGCTGCACGAGTACTCGAGCCGCGTTACGCGCAGACCACGCCGGTCGTCAGTACCGCTTCCGCCTTCCGCTACGAACCCGATGTGCCCCTTGTCCTTCCGGGCGTCAGCTTCGAGCATGCGCGGCTCGTGCGCTGGCAGCAACGGCGGCGAAAGTGGCGCGGATACATACTGCCCCAGCCCAACTGCACCGTTACCGGACTCGCCATCACGCTCCGCCCGCTCCACCAAGCCTTCGGGATCAAGCGCGTCTCGATGGTCTCCATGCAGGGGATATCGGGAGCCGGAAGGTCCCCGGGGGTTGCCGCGCTCGACGCAATCGACAACATCATTCCTTACATTCCCAAGGAAGAAGAAAAGGTCGCAGCAGAGGCCCGCAAACTGCTCGGCCGCTTGACCGCGCGCGGCATCGAGGAGGCTACGATCAATGTCTCGGCCACCTGCACGCGCGCTCCGGTACTCGAAGGGCATACCGAGGTCGTCTCCGTCGAACTTGCTCGGGCCGCTTCCTGCCAGGAAGCCGTGGCTGCTTGGCGGCGCGCCAACCGTCTCGCTTCACGCCTCGCTCTGCCCTCCATGCCTCGCGAACTGATCCGCGTCCACGACGACCCGTTCCGCCCGCAGCCGCGCCTCGACCGGGAGGCGGGCGATGGCATGACGACGTCGATTGGTCGCGTCCGCCCAGAGCCGCTGTTCCGCAATGGGATCAAATACGTTTTAGTCTCCCACAACACCAAGATGGGTGCGGCTAAAGGCGCGATTTTGGTCGCGGAGTATCTCGTGGCCAAAGGGTTCGCTTGAGAACGCGGCGCGCGGATGGGCACGCGGCGCGCGCCAGAGCCATCAAAGGGCGGCGGCGAAAGGAAAAAAGCAACCGAATGACGTTGCAGTTGAGGCCGCAACCTCAGTAGCGCAGCGCAGCATCCGTCATTTCGGCCCGAAAAAACCCGTTCTTCCGGAACGGTTTTCGTGCTTACATTCGAAAGTACCGAAGGAACCATGGCTCGACGTCGGGGAAGGTTTTCGCGCTGGTTGATCGACTTCATCACGAAGCTGCTCATCAAAGAGCACGAGGGATACGTCCAGCGCTTTCCGCACGATCCCCGCAGGCTCCGGGAGGTGCTTCGGCCCGGCGACGTCATCCTCGTGGAAGGGTCGCAACGGATCAGCGAAGTGATCAAGTATCTGACGCAGAGCTCGTGGTCTCACGCCGCGCTGTACGTAGGCGACGCCCTCCTGCGCGGCGATCCGGAGCGGGCCCGCCGCGTGCGCGAGCGCTATGGCGACGAAGCCGACGCGCTATTGGTCGAAGCCACCGTAGAAGAAGGAGTAGCCCCCGCGCCCCTGTCCAAGTATGCGCGTCACAACATCCGAATCTGCCGGCCGGTCAACCTGAGGCCTCGTGACCTCGAGACGGTTTTGGATACCGTCATCGGGCAGATCGGCCATCCATACAACGTGGACCACGTCCTCGACCTGATGCGCTACTTGTTCCCGGTACACTTGATTCCGCGCCGCTGGCGCCGCACTGCCCTCGAGCACGCCGGTCGCTACTCGCGAGAAGTGATCTGCTCCGCGCAGATTGCGATGGCGTTCCAGAAAGTGCGCTACCCGATCCTACCCGTGATCGACGGCCGCGAGACTGCCACGGTGGTGGCCCCGCGATCGTGGTTGGACCGGTATTTGCGCAGGCGCCGCCATTCCGAGGGAGTCTACCGGCCCTGCGACCCCATGCTGATCACTCCTCGCGACTTCGACTTGTCTCCTTACTTCGAGATCGTCAAGCTTCCGCTCAGCACGAAACCACGGTTCGATTACAAGCGCATCGTCTGGTCGGAACCGGTAGACGAACATCCCGCCGCCGAACCAGAAGCGAAGAGCGAACAGGCCGCGTGAGCCGCATGATCGCCGCCGGTGGCGGGGCATTTGGGCTCACGGGCGGCTTGCTGCGCGGCCGCCCCGGCGCGCGGCTTAGCGGCCGCTAATGCACGCGCGAACCGGGCAGGCTAGGATTGGCCTTCGATGTCCACCCGCAGACTGCCTGAGGAGGGGACCGCCAGTGTCCCCCCGTACGCGATCGCCTTCGTGCTCGGGTTGGCCCTATTGGTCTATTGCCCGGCGATCGCTGGCGTGCCGTTCTACACGAAGGGTGAACCTCGCGAGGCGATCGTAGTCCAAGCCATCCTCGACCAGCACGCTTGGATCCTGCCGCTACGCAACGGGAACGAGATACCGTCGAAGCCACCGCTGTTTCACTGGCTCGGGGCCGCAGCGAGCATTTTGGCCGGCCGCATCGATGAAACCACTGTGCGCCTCCCTTCGGTGCTCGCTTCTCTGGCCGCTGTCGTTCTGACCGCCCGGGCCGGCGCGTGGGCTTTTGGCCCGACCGCCGGCTGGCTTGCCGGGGCCGTACTGGCGACCGCCGCTCAATGGGTCGCCTCTTCGACCACGGCCCGCGTGGACATGACGCTCACCGCTGCGCTGACCTGGGCCTTCATCGCGGCTTGGCGAGCACTAGAGACAGGCCCCGGGAGACTGCCCGCAACGTTCTTTCTGGCTTCGGCCGCGGCCGTGCTGGCGAAAGGGCCCGTGGGAATCGCGCTGCCCGTTGTGGTGCTCGCCTGCTACTTGCTCCTCGGTCCCAGCCGAGCGGCAGCCTCTTTGTTCACGCCACGACTGCCGGCCTTGTTCTGGCTGGTGCCGATCGCCTGGTACGGCGCAGCCGCGTACTTGGGCGGCCGCCCTTTCATAGACAAGCTGATCTTCAAGGAAAACGTGTATCGTGTTCTCGATCCCAACGCCGTCGGGGCCGGCCACGTCCACAGCGCTCTTTACTACGTTCCCGCCTTAGCCGCTGGCGTCGCCCCTTGGAGCCTAGTGCTCCCGTGGGTTGCCTGGGATCTCTGGCGCGAGCGCAAAGAGCTGAATCGCTGCCGATACCCCATTGTTTGGGGAGTTGCTACGCTCGCATTCTTCGCCGTAGCTGGCTCCAAGCGTGGGGTTTATCTCCTACCGGCCTACCCCGCATTCGCCTTGTTGACCGGCCGGTGGCTGGCCCTTCGGCTCGCCCGGCCCTCATCAAAGACAGCGCGCCGCCTATGGTTGCCTGCGGCCGCTATGGTCGTTCCGGCGCTGATGGGGCTCTTGTTGGCCACCGGGGTTCCGGTCGGCCCCATGGTCGAGCCGTTCCTCAGCCGGAGCGACGCCGCCAACTTCGCTGCGCTACAAAGTGCCTTGAGCGGCGCCGGCACCCTCTGCGGACTATGGCTAGCAGTGGCGTGCCTGCTGGCCGCCACGTCGCGCCAGTTGGCCCAGAGGAAGCGGTTGGCTGCTGCCGTTGGGTGCACCATCGCCGCCGTTGCAATCACCGAAGCTGGAATCGCAGCGACGATTCACCGGCAATTGGCAGAAACGCAATCGGCAGCACCACTGTACCGCCGCGTGGGAGCGCAGATGCCCTCGGGCGAACGCCTGTACTTTTACGGCGGCTTCGACTATGCGGCGGTATTCTACACGCGCCACGTGGTGGAACCGGTGCATAGCCTCGACGAAATCCGTCCCGCCCGGGGGGCCTGGGTCTTCCTGCAGGCGCCTTTGTTTGAGCGGCTGCGGCATGAGATCGCCAGGAACGGGCTTGGGCTACGCCCCGAGGTAAAGGGTAGGTTCGACTATCACGGCAATCCCCGCAGAGCGCCGCTCCTGTGCGTGCGGCTGGTAGAGGGGGCAGTCCATGGGTAACCCGGCTGAAATCGAGGCAGCCCGCAAGGACGAGCTCGTAGTTCGCGCCGCCCGGGGCGATCTCGAAGGTGCCGAGCGCATTCTGGCCGAGCTGCACCCAGCCGACATTGCCGAGGTTATAGACGCCCTTGAGAACGTCGACGACCGGCTGCGACTGTTCGCGCTGCTCGACGGCGAGGCGGCCTCGGCCGTCATCCGCGAACTGAGCGAGGAAACTCGGGCAGAGCTGGCGGCACATCTGACGGACGCCCGCTTAGGCAGCATCGTCGAGCACCTCGACACCGACGACGCCACCGATCTGCTCGCCGAACTGCCCCTGGAACGCCAGGAGAACCTACTGCGGCGCACGAGCCCGGAAACGAGGCGAGACGTCGAGGAGCTGCTGGCCTACCCGGAGGACACGGCCGGCGGGATCATGAAAACCGAGGTCGCCCGGGTGACGGCCGACGCCACCGTCGCCGAGGTGACCGAATACATTCGCAAACATGCCGATCAGTTCCACGACATCCACAACGTTTTCGTCACGGACCAGAAGGGACGTCTAGTTGGAATCGTTCCCTTGCGGCGCCTGATCCTGGCGAGCGACTTCACTCCGGTCGAGCGAATCATGGACCGCGACGTCATTGCGGTGCGGGCCGACGTGGACCAGGAAGAAGTCGCACACCTGTTCGAAAAGTACGATCTCGTTTCGCTGCCCGTGGTCGATTCGCTCGGCTGCCTGGTCGGCCGCATCACGATCGACGACGTTGTCGACGTAATCGAAGAGGAAGCGACCGAAGACATCCTAGGCCTCGGCGGCGTCGCCGGCGAAGCCATGGACGTCACGAACACGTGGGAAAACCTCCGCCGGCGGCTCCCCTGGCTTGCGCTGAATCTTCTTACCGCCGCGGCCGGTGCCATCACGATCGCCCAATTCGAAAAAACCATCCAGACGGTTGCCATTGCCGCCGCGCTCATGACGATCGTTGCCTCCCAGGGGGGTTGCTCGGGAGTCCAAACCATGACCCTGATCGTCCGCGGTCTCGCACTCGGCGACGTGAAGCCAGGACAAATACTGCGCATCCTCGGGAAACAACTTCTCGTGGCGGCAGCTAGCGGGATCGTGCTAGGCGCCGCCTCCGGGCTGGCTGTGTACCTGTGGCGCCACGACGGTCACCTCAGTGCGGCATTCGCGGCCGCACTCCTACTCAACCACCTGATCGCCGTCGTGATCGGGACCGTGGTTCCTTTGGGCCTCAAGCTCGTCGGGGTGGATCCCGCTGTCTCGTCGAACGTGTTCGTCACTGCCAGTACGGACCTGCTCGGTTTCTTCGTCTTTCTCGGCTTACTGTCGGCCCTAGTGTAGGGGCGGCTAGTCCGGCACGCGCCCCTCGGCAAGGTCGCGGTAGGAGATCAGCTCGATTTTCGCCGCATCGATCGCGTCACGTACCAGCTCGCTCACGACCACTGCTGCTTCACCGGGGCCGTCGTAGCGCGGCGCGAGCGAACCAGGGTGACACACCAGCTCGGTCACGCCCGGCCGGAGTCTGCGCAGCCGCCCCGCAACTCCGGATTCGGTAACGGGCCGCTCGAGCGCCAGAGGTTCGACCCGGTCGGGCCCGGCGAACCGCCGCGACCGCAGTCTGCCCCACGCCAGCACCGGGCGCATGGCAACACGCTCGACCGCCCGCTGGAGCGGTGAGTGCGACAAGGGCACCGTCCACCGCAAGAGCTTGCCGCAGGGCTTGCGAATGGCCGAAATCGGATAGTCGCACGCAAGCTCCTCGAGGATCTCGACGATAGTCGGGTGCAGGTGCAGGTGGTGATGGGACGAGACAAAGCTCAGGAACAGACCCGCGGCGAGGAACTTCTCGAGCTGGGCTCGGATCTCTGCCTTCAGCTCATCCCGCAAACCGGCGCGCCGCCGGTACAGCCAGGCTGCTTCCAGCGGCGAATCCGGAAACCTGCCGCTTCGATCGACAAGATTCGGGATGTGCCGATGCGGCAGAGTGGCCCGCCCGTCGCAGAGGACGAGCTGCAAACCGACGTCGAGGTCGCTGCGCGCCGCTGCCGCAACCATCGCGGCGTCAGCCGCCGGAGCCGACACGCGGAGAGCGGCGCTGGTAACGATACCGGCGTCGCACCCGGCAAGAACGGCATCGTTCACCTCCGGCCACAGCCCAAAGTCGTCGGCTGTGATGATGGCGGCTTTCCTCTTCACGCTGTCGGGAGTCCGCTGGCGGCCCGCTGCGGCAAGTCGTTGAAGCCCCTGCGGCGCGCGGGCCGGCGCCAGGAGTTAGCGATATCAGCCGTGAAGCTCCCTGGCAAACAAGCGCTTTTGGTAGAAGTTCTGCAAATCCGAGCGCTTGAGCATCCCCACGACTTTCCTGCCGTCGTTCTCGTCGACCACCGGAATCTCCTCTAGACCGAGCGCGGAAATCTTCCTCATTGCGTCGTAGAGCGTGTCCGAGCCCGTCACGGTTACGACATCGCGGCGCGCGAGCTCCCCTACCACGATATACGGCCACACCTCCCGGTCGAGCAGCACTTCGCGCAGGTCTTGCATGCTCACGATGCCAACCATCTCGCCGTTCTTGTTGACGACCGGAAAATGCATGTGGTGACTGCTCGTGACGTACCGGACGAAGTCAGCCAAGGCCATCGACTCCGGGATCGTGCGGAAGTCTTTCGACACTAGGCCTCGCACGTATAGATGGCGCAAGATGTTCGCCTCACTGCTCGCATGAACATCGAGACCCCGGCGGCTGAGATCATAGCTGTCGATGCTGTCAGGAAGGATTCTCCTGGCAACGAGTGTGGCGCTAACGCTCGTGATCATCGCCGGCACCACAGCGTTGTAGTCCCGCGTCAGCTCGAACAGCAGGAAGATCGCCGTCATTGGGGCGTGCGTGGCAGCCGAAAGGAACGCTCCCATGCCGATCATCGCAAACGAGCCCGGCTCGGCGATCGTTCCCGGAGCGACCGCGTTGACCAGCATCGCAAAGCCGCCGCCAAAAACGGCTCCGATGAACATCGCCGGGGCAAACACGCCGCCGGCACCGCCACTTCCCAGAGTCACGCCAGTCATGACGATCTTCACGAACACCAGCGAGAGGAGAAGGGGCATGCTCAGATGCCCGCTGAGCGCGTCGTTGATCGTCTCGTATCCGTTCGAAGCGATCTGCGGAAAGAAGATCAACGCACATCCAACTACGAGGCCGCCAAATACGGGCAGTACGGTCTCGGGCAGAGGGGCGCGCTGCAACCAATCGCGGATCGCGTAGAAACTACGCGTGAAGAATGCGCCCAGCGCCCCGCACGCAATCCCCATCAACAAAAGGAAGAACAGTTCGTGGTTTAGCGGAAAATCGAACTGCGGGGCGCGGATGATTGGATGATCCGCCTTCAAGTATTGCGAGGTAACGCTGGAAACACCGGAAGCCAGAACAATGAGGTAGAACGACTGGGCCTGGAATTCGCCAATCAGAACGATCTCTTCGGCGAACATCACCCCAGCGATCGGACTGTTGAACGTGGCCGCGATGGCAGACGCGGAGCCACAGGCAATCAATAACCGCAGGCGCTCGAACGAGGGCCGCAATAAGCGGCCGACGGTCGAACCGATCGAGCCGCCGATCTGGGCGATCGGACCCTCGACGCCGGCGCTCATGCCCGAGCCCAGAGTGATCGCCGTCGAAAGCGTCTTCAGGGTAATCCAGCGCCGGCGCAGATAACCGCCCCGAAAATTGACGATTTCGAGAAAGCGCGGCAGTCCGTACCCTTTGATCTCGCCCGGGAACCAGCGGTCGAGAAGAACGATGAGCGCCATGCCAGCAACGGGTATGGCCGGGATCCTCCACCACCCACTGGGCAGCCCGCTCAATCCAACCTGAAAAACGTCATAGAACGGCAATCCCGTGACGCCTACGAATCCCCCCAGATCGCGCCAGAAGAACTCGTGCGCGCGATCGACGGCCCAGTGGAAGGCCACGTTGGCCAGAGCCGTACACGCACCGATCAACACCGTGGCCGCAATGAGCCAGGAGTTGCTGTCGCGAACGAACCGCCACCACCAGCCTTGCGGCCGTTCGCTCGACGCAGGTTTCGAGTCGGGGCTTGCTGAGGTCACAGAGCTCTCACCCGTTACTATGTGTGCGGGCGAGGTCCGATTCAAAAGACGCCGGCTCCACGGCCGGGCGTCTATGCGAGCAGCGGCTCTAGCTCGCGGGCGGCCTCTTCAAGGCAAGGCCGAAGCCTCGGCGGCTCGAGGTCGAAGACGAAACCGTCTCGCCTGGCCTCCTCGGACCGGACCCAATGGGCAAAAATGGTGTTCAGATCCGAGCGCAGCGCGGCCGCCTGCCGGCCCTTTGGCCGCGCCACCTTCCCCTCGGCCACGGCGCGCAAGCCAGCACGCAGCTCGTCACTCGATCCCGGGCGGAGCAGCGCCGTGCACTCTCCTCTCAACACAACACCCACCAGCAGGCGAGCTCCGGCCGCCGGGACCGCCGCCACGTAGGACTGATGGTTGACCAGCCAGTGACGGCGCCGCCGAAGTTTGAAAAGCCGGCCCAGCACGGCTTCCGCCCGCCGCGCCGTACCCTGTTGCGGCGGGCACTCCTCCAGCGCCTGTTTGAGCGCGCGACTCCCGCCGGCCAGTGCTCGTTCGAGCGCGCGAACGCGGTCCTGGTACGCTTGGGGCTCGATTTTCCCCTTGCACGGACCCGTGCACCAGCCGGACTCGCCAAGCCAACACCCTTCTGCCTGCGGGGACGGGTCCAGGCGTCCGGCGCAGGTGCGCAACCCGTACATCCGTGCCAGCAGCGCAGCCGCATCGTCGGCGAAGGCGCGGCCGCGCAGAGGTCCAAGGTAAAGACCGCCGTCGGCTGCTACCTTGCGCGTCACAAACACCCGCGGCCAGGGTCGTCTAGTCGAAACCTTGACAAAGTATCCCCTAGGAAGGTGGCGGTCGCCTCGGTTGTACAGGGGCTCAAGCGTGCGAATCTTCTCGGCTTCGACGATGGCCGCCTCGAGCTCCGAGCCGCACTCTACGAACTCGACGTCGCAGGTTTCCGCCGCCATTTGCCGCTGCCGGGCGCTTAGTGCGTCGGCTTCCAGGAAATAGGCCAGCACGTCGTTGCGAACGTCGCGGCTCTTGGCGGCAAGCAGAGGCTTTCCCCCGTCGCCGAGTAGCAGGTACACGCCAGGGCCTTCGGGTAGTACCTCGAGTTTGCGCCGGGGCACCCGGACGACCGCCCGTGGCGGAAAGCCCACGTCGTGCTGAATCGCCAGCAGCCCTCCGACCGTTTGGATCCCAGTGGCGCGGACCATCGCAAGCAGGCGGGCCAACAAGGCGGCCGTGAGTTCAGCATCGGCTAGGGCGCGGTGCCTCGTTCCTTTGGCGAGTCCGAAGTGCCCAGCCAGGGCTTCCAGAGACGCCTTCGTCAAGTCCGGCATCAAGCGGCGCGCGAGCTTGAGCGTGCACAGCGAAGGCATGTCCAGCGAACGGCCCAAGAGCCGCCGGCACTCGCGATCCAACAACGTAACGTCGAATGCTGCGTTGTGAGCAACCAGCACCGACCCTTCGGCAAAGCGGCAGAAGTCGGGCAGAACGTCTTCGAGGCGAGGGGCCCCGCGGAGCATCGCGTCGGTGATGCCGGTCAGCCTGGCCACGTACGGCGGGACCGGACACCCGGGATCGACCAGCGTCTCGAAGCGAGCTTCCTCTACGGTCCCGCGCAGGCGCACCGCGCCAATCTCGGTTATGCCGGCGTGCTCTCCGCCTTGTCCGGTCGTTTCGAGATCGACCACGACGAACGGAGCCTCGTCCAACCCGAGGTCGAGCAAACTACTCGATCGCAGCCGCCACCAGCGCCCGTGGTCGTCGCTCGCGAAGCGAGGATCTCCAGCCAGCAATCGGCCGAGAAACATCCGCCCGAACTCGGGATCGTCCCCGCCGTCGGGAAAGATGAGCGCCAGTAGCTCTTCGCTGGCAGCTCCGTCCGGGCGTTTGCGCAGGTACTCGTGAAGGATCTCGATCAAAGCCGTGCCTGCACTCGCATGATAGCGAGCGCGCCGACACGTGTCGCCTCCGGCCAGCGCGAGCTGCGCGCACGCCGCCCGTCAGAACGAACGTGCGGCAAAGCGCAAGTCCGGATCGCCGCTACGGTCGTCCACCCACACGACGTAGCACTTACCCCCGGCCACCGCCGTGGCGGGCGAGAACTGGCCGGAAGAGCCAGCGCCCGAATCGTCCACCCGCAGATCGGAGCCGAACGTGGCGCCGCCGTCCTGACTCAGAGCGGCAAAGATGTCGCTGCCACCGAGCCGGTCATCCTGCCATGCCACACATACCAGACCGCCGCCTGCGGCAACCGAGGGCTGCCATTGATTGGACGGCACGTCGTGGTCGGGGTCGAATCCCAGGTCGCTAGAGTCAATGCGGCGCGGGGCGCTCCAGGTCTTCCCCCGATCGTCGCTCGTGACGGCGTACACGTTGCTGTCGGGCTGGCGTTCGCGCTGGTCGGACCATACCAAGATGACGGTGTCGGTCGCCTCGTCGTAGGCGATCGCCGGATGGCTGTTGAGCCGCTCGAACAACTCGGAATCGTCCACCCGCTGGCCCGTCCGCGGGCGGTAGCGCAGGCCCGAGCCGCCGCTACTAGCGGCATAAACGTCCCAGTTGTAGTTGCGAAAGTCTAGCCAGGCCAGCACTACCCGGCGGTCGGCCTTGGCGATCGCCGGACGCCACTCGTTGGCCAACTCGACCGCAAGCGGATCCACCGTTTTCTTGCGCACTATCGCGCGCGACCGGGTAAACGACAAGCGCGGGCGCCCGTCCGCCCCAAGCCGTCCCCGGCCGCGGGCAGCGCGCAGTCGCTCCAACACGGAGCCTTCTGGACCCGCTTCCCGCTCGTCGACCCAGACCACCAGGGGAAGGCCCTTGCGCCGAATCGTCGTGACAACGGGGGCCCACTTGCCTACTCCATCTGCGTCGTCGACCCGAATGTCGGGGCCTAGCTTGGCCGGCGAGCAAGGTTCGAAGCGCGCCAGCATGATGCGCGCGTCGCCGACGCCGCCAGCCACCAGCTCCTGCCAAGTTACGTAGACGGTCCCCACTCCCGTCTTGGGATGGCGGTGGTAGGCAATGTCGGGAAGCAATTCGGTGGCCGATCCCGGAGCGTTGTCACTGACCTTGATGTCCGCGCTCCACGTCGCGCCGTCGTCGGTGCTGTAGGCCATGTAAATGGCGTCGCGCCCTTCTCGCGTGTCTTGCCACACGACCGACAGGCACTGGTCGTACGCCACGATTTTCGGATTCTCTTGTGATGCGGGAGCCGCGTCGTCGTTATCGTTGACCTCGACCGAGAGCCCGAAACTTGTAGGCTCGGGCGGTGTCGTGTCCGCAGGCCCGATGACGTCTAGGCCGTCGGGCAGATCGAGATCGGCCCACAGAACCGACTCCCGGTAGCCGTTCTCGCACGGTCCCCACGCCATCGGATCCGGGCACTGCACCCCGGAGCCCGGCAGCAGCTTTACTCCCTCGGCCACCAGCAACGCCCGCCGCTCGGCCAGCGTCAGGGACGGATCCGCAATGCCCGGGTCCGGAACGATCCAAGGGGCCAGGGCGAGAAATCCCCGATCCGGGTTCTGCCCTATCCAGGCGTTGGACCCGTCGAGCGGTCCGACCGGTCCTTTGCGACCCTTGCGCAAGATCGCGCTCTGCCCGTCGAACGTGATCTCGAACAGATTGCCCGTCATCGACGGAGCCACGTTGTAAAGGAAGTCCACGTGCTTTTGCAGATTGTTGTAACCGCCCTGCTTGAAGATATCTGGATCCCAAGGGTCTTCTTGGAACGCCCAACTCGAAAAGGCCTCGGACTGGACCAGCAGGTGAGCATGGCGTGCGGCTAGCCGGTCGTTGAGGTCGACCATCCACGCGTCCTTGGAAATGACGATTCCAATGCGACCCAGCGGCGTGTCCAGCACGTCGAACTGATCGATCGGAGCGTCCGAAAGCTTGAGCAACCCGAGCTCCGGCGGCGTCAAGTAGACCTTGTTGATCGTGCCACGCAGAATGCCGCCCGTGCCGCTTGGCGCCGACGTCGTGGTGCCGTCTTCCAACTGCACGAACACCTCTCCGTCGGGCATGAAGAGAAACGTCGAGTTGTAGATGATCGGCGAAATCGCCATGTAGACGTAGTCACGGACGCCGCGCTCGTCCGGGTCGATGAGCGCGTCGTACGTTGCCGGGTCTTCGGCCTGGGTGACGATCCGCACCTGCGGGACGTTCGCGCCTGCACTGACGTACACCCCGTAAGTAACCGCTAGGTCGCGAAACGTCTCGTAGAAAGATCGGTAAACCGTATCCGTTACCGCCAGCGCCACCTGCGCGGGGATATCGCCCGGATGAGCGTGGTAGAGCGACCGGTAGAAGTTTACTTGCCCCTGGTAAGCGTGCCATAGCCGCAGGTAGGCCAGGGAACTCAGATTCGCCGCTCTAGCCGAGGCCCCGCGCGAGCCGATGAACGCTGCCGGCAAACCAACGTCTTCGGGGAAGTTCACTAGAACATCGGCCGGAGCGGTTGGGTCCGCCGGTTGGATGTGCGATGCCACGTCGTCCACTCCGGCCTGAACTAGCCCGGCTCGCCCTGGAAACGCCGCGTCCATCATCGCGAACATCTTATCGCGGAAGCTCTGGTAGCTGACCACGTCCGCCATGCGAATCCGGTGGGCAACGCTGAAAACCCGGACCGTCTTGGCCGCACCTGGCGAGGCCAGTGTCAGTACCAGCAGCAACGCCCAAAGCACCCCCGAGCACCGCCGCGCAAATCCTAGGAAGCCTGCTTTCTTGCCTGCGAAAATCGCGCGTACCATCGCAGGGACAAGGGACCACCCTGCGGGGCGCCTGTCAAGGAGAAACGTCCGCTTCGGGTTCCGAGCGCCGCTGCCGCAGGGCATCTCGGATGCGAAGATAGTCGCTGTAGCGAGGAACGAACGATCCCCCACAATGGGGACAGCGGTGCACCACGCCCGGGGCTATCTGCGCCGCCCGCACCTCCCAGCGGCGGCGGCAGTCTCCGCATTCCAGTACGCCACGCCCATCGATCGGTCGAATTTCGAGCAATCGTGCCATCGCCGTCCGCCAGTGCCCCCTTTTTGGTATCCTGCGGTAGTCCGCGTTAGATTGATCTCGTCTTGCGACTCCTCGAAAGCGTTGCCAAGCTCTGGCGCAAAGTCGACCTGCGCAGGCGCCTCGAAGGCTATACCCTCTCCATTCTATTCCACGTTCTCTTACTGTTCCTGCTGGCCACGATCACGATTCACAGCAGCGCAGGCCGCTTTGGCTTGGGGCTCCACGCGCGGGCAGCCCGCCTGGCTCTAGACGAGCGCCGGAAGGAAGCCCCGGGAGAAGAGCTCGAGCACCTGTACGAGGACATCACGGTCGAGCCCCTTGAGATCCGGCCCCAGCCCGCGCCCGCGAGGCGATTGCCGCAAATCGACAGCCTGAGTCTCGTGCGGCCACGCCGGTCACTCGAGGAAATCACAACGCGCTTCTCGCCTGCCAGTGGCCGCATCGGGGCTCTGTCGGGCAAGTTCGGAAGTTTCATTGGCGGCCTGCGAAAGACGGGACTCGACGTGGTTCTCGTAATCGATGCGACCGGGAGCATGCAGCACGTGATCGACGAGATCAAGGAGCACGCGCTCGCGCTCGTCGACAAAATCCAGGCTCTGGTTCCCATTGCCCGGATCGGTGTCGTCGCATTTCGCGACCGTGGCGAGGACTTCGTCGTGCGCTGGTCCGACCTCAGCTTCCACGCCTCAAAGGTCAAGGCGTTCATCGAACAGCTCGAAGCCGAAGGAGGAGGAGACTGGGAAGAAGCGGTACGCGAAGCGCTCGAAACGGCCATCGACGAAATGTCGTGGCGGCGGCGAGCCAAACGCGTGATTATCGTCGTAGGCAGCTCGCCGCCTCACCGCGAAGACCGCCAGGCGATCGCCGCACTGGTCGAAGAGTTCCACCGCTCGGGCGGCGTCGTCAGCACGATCGACGTCACGAAACGCATGCACGAGGAGTACGAGCGCAAGTTCAAGACATGGCTGTACGGAAAGCCCCCCGAAACGATTTCTCCGCTGCCGGCGTTTTACCGGGAGGTACAAGACGCATATCGTGACATTGCCAAGCACGGCGGCGGCGAGATGGCCGCGCTCGGCTCGGACGACGCGCTAGTCGAACAGATCCTCGTGTTCGCCTTCGGCAGCCAATGGCGCAAGGAGGTGGCTCGTTACACGAAAGACGTGAGGTAGGGAACCGATGGGAGCGATCGTCGCCAAACCAAAACGGCGCCGGATCAGAACCGCCACGTTCGCCACCGTGGCCGTGGCGGGGCTGTGGTTGGTCCCGCCGCTCGCGCGCGCCGCGACGGCGAGCACGGCGTTGAACTACACGGTCATCGACCTGATTCGATTCGGCGGCTGGGTGGGTTACGTGATCCTGCTGCTGTCGGTGGTGGCCGTGGCTTTGATCGTTGAATATGCCCTTTCGCTGCGGTTGAAGGTCTTAGCTCCGCCGGCCGATCGGCGGGAACTCGAGGAAATGATCGGCAAGCAGGCCTGGGATCAGGTAGCCGAACGGCTCGATCGCGGAGACTGCTCGATGCTGTTTGCGATCGTGGCTCGGGGGGTGAAGGAACGGGAGCGCGGATACGATGCGGTGATC
>CAYZHO010000003.1:58064-59323 GCA_964478045.1 uncultured Myxococcales bacterium
GTGATCAAGGCAATGGAGGACGCCGCCGACGAGCGAACCGGCGCGCTGCTGCGGAAGATCGAACACTTGAACATGATCGGAAACATCGCACCGATGCTGGGCCTGCTCGGTACGGTCCTCGGGATGGTCACCTCGTTCAACCAAATCTCGGTTTCCGTCGGCGGCGTTGACCCGCGTCTACTAGCCAAGGGAATCTTCCAAGCTCTGGTGACCACGGTGATGGGCCTTACCGTCGCGATCCCTTCGCTCTATGCGTTCGGGCTGTTTCGCAATCGGGTCGATGCGGCCGTGGCGGTGGTCGCGCAGATCGCCGAAGACCTGGTAGCGCCGCTCAAGCCAGGAAACACCAGTCGCCCGTGAGGTACCCCCGCTCGTTGCGCGGTCGTTCCATGAGCTTCGGAATGACCGCCTTGATCGACATGGCGTTCCTGCTGATTACCTTCTTCATCATGTCGCTCCGCCTAGGGCAGGAAGGCGAACAGCTTGTCGAACTGCCGCGTGCCGACCAGGCCGTCGCCGAACGGGACGCGCGCGTCGAGCTGCTGGTTGTCAACGTGACCGCAAACGGAGGCTACCTCGTCGCAGGCAGCCAGCGCTCGCTCAGCGAGATCCAGCGCCTGCTGGATGCACGAGTGAGCCCAGGCAAGCGGTTCGAACTGATCGTGCGCGGGGACCGGCGGGCGCCGTTCACCAGCGTCCGCAAGATACTCCGACTAGCGGCCGAACGCGGCGTTCGCTCGGTCAGTCTCGCTGCATTGCAGTTGCCCGAAGAGGAACCGTAGGCCATGAAAGCGCCGACCCGCGCGCGGCCAAAAGGAGCCGCGATCGAACTCAATCTTGCACCGCTGATCGACGCGGTGTTCCTGCTGCTCACCTACTTCCTCTTCACCATCTCTCTCGCCACGATCGAAGGTGTCCTCCCCTCGGAACTAGCGGCTGGCAACCGCTTCGAACAAGAACGGCTCCCGCTTCACCAGCCCGAACGGCAACTGGTCGTTCGCCTGATCGACACCGGAGGCGGAGTCGCTTACTTCGTGGACGACTGGCCCGCGGCAGGGATCGAAGAAGTGATGGCGCGCATCTCCGCGCTAGGACCGCAAGACGTGGTGGTGATCGATGCCGACCCGAACGTGGCCTACGACTACGTGATTCGCTTGTACAACCGTAGCCTTGGCGCCGGCATTCGCAACGTTGTCTTCCCGATCGAACCCCTCGAGCGTGCGGCGCCGCGCTCTTGAACGAATGCCGCTGTGGACCAA
>CAYZHO010000004.1:0-43860 GCA_964478045.1 uncultured Myxococcales bacterium
GAATGCCAGCTTCCCAAGCTGGACGTCGCCGGTTCGATCCCGGTCACCCGCTCCAGCGCCGGTCGCCTGCCGTGACCGAGCAAGAAACAAAGCTCTTGCGCTGTCCGACCTGCGGCCGCCGCGTTGCCCGCAACTCGACTCGCTTTGCCCCCTTTTGCAGCGAGCGCTGCAAGCTCATCGATCTCGGACATTGGCTCGACGAAGACTATCGGATTCCAGGCGAGCCGGTCAGCGACGAGTTTTTGTCCGCGGCCGGCGAGGACGACAAGACCTCCGAGGACCGATAGGCAAGTTGTCCCGGTAACGCGGCGCGGTTAAGGTGGCCGCATGGGCCGTCAGGCAAAGTTTGTCGTTGGCGTTGTCATCATCGTCTCCGCGGTCGCGTTCTTGGTCTACAACGCGGTCAATCAAACCAAAATGTATATGGTCACGGTCGCCGAGTACCTAGCGGCGCCCGACGCGTACTCCGGTACCACCGTACGCATAGCCGGGCGGGTCCACGAAAACTCGGTGCAGTGGGACGCAGCCAAGCACGACCTGCGCTTCACGCTCGACGACATCGCCGGGCAAGGACAGCTGAAGGTCCACTACAACGGGCTCTTGCCCGATATGTTCGCCGAGGGCCGTGACGTGATCGTGGAAGGACCTCACTCGAGCGGCGAAGTGTTCGAAGCCACGGCCGTTCTCACGAGCTGCCCTTCCAAATACCAGCCGGAGTAGCTCGGGCGTGATCCTCGTCGGAAACCTCGCGATATACCTTGCCCTCGCCTGTTCCGCGTACGCCGCCGTCGTGTCGGCCTACGGCGGCTGGCAGCGCAGGCGAGATTTTGTGGCGAGCGCCGAACACGCCGCGTATTGCGCGGCCGCCATGGTGGCGATCGCCGTGGCGGTCATGGTACACGCCCTGGTTACCCACGACTTTCGTATCGAGTACGTCGCGAGCTACTCGAGCACCACTCTCCCCTTGCGCTACTGCGTGGCGGCGCTGTGGGGTGGGATGGAAGGCTCGATGCTGTTCTGGGTCTTCATCCTCACGACTCTGACTAGCATCGCGTTGTTCCAGAATCGTCGGCGCAACCGGGAGCTGATGCCGTTCGTAACGGCAACGTGCATGACCGTAGCCACGTTCTTCACTGGCATGCTCGCGTTCGTAACCCGGCCCTTCGAGTTACTGCCGTTCGTCCCAGCCGAGGGAACCGACCTGAACCCGCTGCTGCAGAACTACTGGATGTCCGTGCATCCTCCCTCGCTGTACTTGGGCTACGTTGGATGGACGATCCCCTTCGGTTTCGCGATCGCCGCCCTAGTAACCGGACGGCTCGACGACATGTGGATTCGCACTTCGCGGCGCTGGGCCCTGGCAGCCTGGTTCTTTCTCTCACTGGGCAACCTTTTCGGGGCACGCTGGGCCTACGAAGTACTGGGATGGGGCGGTTATTGGGCCTGGGACCCGGTCGAGAACGCCTCTTTCATGCCGTGGCTGACCGGTACGGCCTACCTCCACTCGGTGATGATTCAGGAACGCAAGGACATGCTGAAAGTCTGGAATATGGTCCTGATCATCATCACGTTCGCCCTGACCATCTTTGGGACCTTTCTTACGCGCAGCGGCGTAATCTCCTCAGTTCACTCTTTCACGCAGTCCGGCCTTGGCCCCTATTTTCTCGCCTTCCTCGGCGTCGTGGTCGGAGTGTCGGTGGGGCTTCTGATCTGGCGGCTACCCGCCCTGCGCCCCCGCCATCAGCTCGACTCGGTTCTGTCGCGCGAGTCGGCCTTCCTGTTCAACAATCTGGTGCTTCTGGGCATCGCCTTCGCCACGCTGTGGGGCACCGTGTTTCCCGTCCTCACGGAATGGGTTCGCGGAGTAAAGATCACCGTCGGGCCTCCGTTCTTTAATCGGGTCAACGCGCCCCTTGGCATCGCCCTCCTCCTGCTGATGGGAATTGGGCCGCTGATTGCCTGGCGCAGGGCCTCCTGGCTTCACCTCGTGCGCACGTTTGGATGGCCGACCGTAACCGGCGTCGCCGGCGCAGCGGCAGCAATCCTCCTTGGCATTCACAACCTTTCCGCGGTCATCGTGACGGGATCGTGCGTCTTCGTCCTGCACACTATCGTTGCAGAGTTTCACCGCGGTGCCCTGGCGCGCCGGGCGATGGTGGGAGAAGCCTACCCGAGGGCGCTTCTCAACCTATTCGTAAAGAATCAGCGGCGCTACGGCGGTTACGTCGTCCACGTTGGCGTCGTCATGATGTTCATGGGAGTCACGATGTCGTCGATCTACCGGATCGAGGAGCTCCATACGGTAAAGCCGGGCGAAAGCTTTACGATCGGCGACTACACGCTGCGCTACGAAGGACTCCGGGACCTCAGCGACGCCCATGTCGCCCGCGCAGCCGCCGACCTGGTGGTCTTTCGCAACGGCAAGCAAATAGCCAAGCTGACACCGGAAAAGCGCTTCTACCGGCGGCCCGAGCAGCCAGCGACGGAAGTGGCCTACCGGTCGACGCTGCGCGAAGACCTCTACGTGGTGCTTGGCTCGGTCGCCGACGACGACACCGCCACGTTCCAGGCGTACATCAATCCGCTGGTTTCGTGGCTTTGGCTGGGAGGGCTAGTCTTGATCCTCGGAACGGTCATATGCTTCATCCCGCTCAGGCCTGTGCGGGTGCGCGAACGAGCTCAAGAGCCGGTGCTGGCGCGCGCCCAACACGAGCGAGCATGAGGAAACTAGCGCTTGCTGTGTTCCTAGGCGTAGCCGCAGTCGGCTGCCTCGCCGGCCCGGGCCACGTACCGAACTCGCAGAAGGCGATCGAGGAGCGGTTAACGTGCCAATGCGGATGCGGCCTGACAGTCCACGCCTGTAACCACCTGCAATGCGGCTTTGCGGTTCCAACAAAGGAAGACATCGCCAAATCGCTCGCGGCGGGACAAACCGGAGACGAAATCATCGCCCGGTACGTCGCCAAGTACGGGGAGAAGATACTGTCGTCGCCCACTCCGACCGGGTTCAATCTAGTGGCTTGGTACGGGCCGTATGCCGCCCTTGCGCTCGGTCTTGTCGGCGTGGTGTTTCTGATTCGCCGCTGGCTCGGCGTTGAGGAACCGGCGGCCGAGTCTCGGGCGCTCTCCGATCAGGACCGAAAGCGGCTCGAACGGGAGTTGGAGGAACTCGAGTTGTGAGTATCGCGATCGGCCTGGTGATGATTTTCTCGGTTGCCGTGGCCGTGGCGCTTCCGCTCTTGCGCGCCGAGACTGCCTATGCGCCGGAGCGGGCGGACGACCGGCGGGAGCTGCTCGAACGCGAAAAGACGGTAGCCTTGCTGGCCATCCGCGAAGCGGATTTCGACCGGGCGACGGGCAAGCTCACGGACGACGACTACGCGGTTCTCAGGCGCACGTACGAACAGCGCGCCCTCGGTGCTATGTCGGCACTCGAAGGCGACGAGCGTACCGGCTCCTCCCCAGGTGGCGCGGGCGAGGCCGGCGGCGGGGCGCCGGCGGTATTTTGTCCGGCCTGCGGACTGCGATTTGCCGCTGGCGACCGCTTTTGCGCGCGCTGCGGCCGGCCGCGCCCAGCACTGGCGTGATGAGTTAACGCGGGTGCGCAACCGCGCCTTTGCCGCCCGCGGCCTATTCTCGTCAAACCCTGTCGAATAGGCTAGCGTCAGCGGGCATGAAGCCGCCGTCTGATTCATCGGCCCACGAAAGCCCAGTCCGAAACCGCAACGAGCTCGAGGCCTACTTCGAGCAGTCCTGCCAAGCTCCTCCTCAATGGCGCGTCGGAATCGAGTACGAAACGCCGGCCGTAGACGCACGCACCGGGGAGGCCGTACCGTACGAAGGCCCGGGCGGGATCAAGGCAATCCTATCGGTACTCAAATCACACGGAAACTGGGCGGAAGTCGAAGAGCGAGGTCAACTCATCGGGCTGCGCAAGGAGAGCGCCTCGATCACTCTTGAGCCTGGCGGGCAGGTAGAAATGTCCGGCAGGCCCTGTCGCGACCTTCACGAATGTCGCGCTGAACTCGCGCAGCACTGCCAGGGCCTGGCTGCAGCCGAGCGAGAGCTCGGTGTTTGTTTTCTTGGAATCGGCATGACGCCGGCGACCCCCCTGCAACGCATGCCGTGGATGCCGAAACAGCGGTACCGCATCATGCGTGAAATCATGGCGAAAACGGGCCGGCTCGGCCATCGCATGATGCAGCAGACCGCGACTGTCCAGGTCAATCTCGACTACAAGGACGAGGCAGACGCGCGCGCGAAATTCCGCGTGTCGATGGCTCTTGCACCCGTTCTGGTCGGTCTGACCGCAAACTCACCGATCGCCGACGGACGGCCTACGAGCTACAAGAGCTTTCGGGCCCACGTCT
This sequence comes from uncultured Myxococcales bacterium, assembly GCA_964478045.1. Classification (GTDB taxonomy): domain Bacteria; phylum Desulfobacterota; class Binatia; order UBA1149; family SPBQ01; genus CAZQYE01. The sequence goes on from CAYZHO010000004.1 coordinate 4,371, forward strand.
GGACCGACACGGATCCGGCGCGCTGCGGCATTCTGCCCTTCGCCTTCGATACCGAAGCTCTGTTCCACGCCTACACGGAGTATGCTCTGGACGTGCCCATGTACTTCATCATCCGCAATGGGGACTACATCGAGGTCGAGGGCATTCCGTTTCGCCGGTACCTTGCCACCGGGTTTGGGCCGTATCGCGCCACCCTCGAGGACTGGGCCAATCATCTGGCCACGCTGTTTCCTGAAACGCGCCTTAAGACGTACATCGAAATCCGGTCCCCAGACAGCCAGCGGGCTTCCCTTGTCCTGGCACCGCCAGCTTTCGTCAAGGGGATCCTCTACGAGGACGACTGCCTGGAGGCGGCCTGGGACGTCTTGCGCTCGTGGACTCTCGATCAGCGGCGCCAAGCCTTCGAAGACGCCGCCCGCTATGGCCTTGCCGCTCGAGTAGGCCGGCACCGGCTTGCCGACTACGTCCGCGAGCTGCTCGATATCGCGACCGAGGGACTGCGCCGGCAGGCGCGCGCCGATGGCTCCGGCCGCGACGAGCGAATCTATCTCGAGCCGCTTGCAGAAATCGCCTCGACCGGCCGCTGCCCCGCCGATCTATTGCCCGCCGATGCCAGCGATCGCCGCCGCTTGCTAGCCGCCGCCCGCTTTCTAGACCAACCTCCCGAGAGTCCGAAAACCTAGCGGCCCCCCAAGGAGTGGTTGACAAGGCTTGACATTCGCCATTTTTTCGCCTAGAAAAGCCCGTGGTGGAACGGCAAAGCGAACACGGGCTTGTGCCGGTCGGCTACGTTCCCCGCAATCGTGCCTCGGAGCTGGAACGGCGGCTTGGCCTCCCCCCAGGGGCATGGAGACGCAGGCATTTGCTACTCCTTCGCGTCCGTTCGCAGAGCTTTGCCCCTCTTGGAATCCGCCCGGGGAGTCAGCTCGTCGTGGAACCTGGGGTCGACGCCCCTCCGGGCCGGCTCATCGTGGTTCGGGATCAAGGCCGTCTGAGACTGGCCCGCCAGCCGAGGAGTCCGGGCCAGCCACCGGTGCTGGCCGACCCAGGTGTTTTGCCATACCCGCTGCCGTCGGCCACGCGGGTCGGGCGGGTACTAGCGGTGCTGCCTGAGCCCGGCGAAAGCCGAGCTGCATCTAGCGATGTACTAGAGCTTTTGGACCGGGCCCTGGCTTGGGAACGTCAGGTCGCCAGGTCACACGCGCTCGCTCCGCGGGCGGCGGTGGCCGCTAATGTCCGCAGGCTCAAGGCGTTGGCAGCTTGTATCGAGGCACTAGACCCCGGCCCGGTTCGGGCCGCACTTGCCGCCGAGGCGCGCCGGACATTGGCGGCTATCGAGCGGCTCGTGCGCCGTAGTTCCAAGGCTTTTGAGCAGGGCGGCAAGCGCGCGGCCCGCGAGGCCTCCGCAGGTAGCCCCGCACCACGAAGGGGATGGCGTCCGCCGGCCCAGCGCACAAAAAGTTCTCCACAGGGGGTTGACAGAAGCGTACTGGAGGTGATTTAGTGTGGGCCACTTGCCCCGCTGACGTTTTGAGACCGGTGTGGGCGGCTGCTGACCAGGGTCTGAATCATATCCTCTAACGCCCAGGATTCAGGAATCTAACTGACTATTTTGGGCACCTGCTCCGTCTCAATATGCGGCGCCGGGAAAGATTGGCAATGCGGGCATGGGTGTTAGATTTGCTTCTGCTGGTTGGATAGAAAAATCACTTTGGCGAATCTTCCAAAGTAGTTGCAAATCATGCTATATGACGCTATGCATCACAAACACGCCGAGGTATGGCGCGTGCCAAATCCAAGGCGGGGAGGCTTGAGACAAGATGGCTGATCGATTCGTGAATTTGTTCGAACCGGATACATTGCTTCCGGCTCAGTACTTTGCGGCCTTCGCTCGAGAGGGCGGCATCGTAAGGGAGCGCCGGTTGATGCTGGCCGTGCTCCAGGATGCGGTCGAATGTTACCAGAAGTACGCCCTCGCCAGGGACCCCAGAGGACGAGCGCTCTTTGAGGACGCCCGTAACTGGATCGAGTCCCGCGAGCGTGAATGGCCGTTCTCCTATGAGAACATCTGCGAGGTTCTGGGGCTGAATCCCGAGTACATCCGCCGCGGTCTGTCGCGGTGGCACCAGGAGACGGCGCCGGTGAAGCGGCGTGCAGCTAAGATTGTCTCGGTGGCCGAGCGTCGAATGGCGCTCGAGGAGCCCGAGCATGAGGAGGAGCTCAAGCAGGCCTCCTGAGAAACCCGACAGCAGCGGCCTCAGCAGATGGCAAAGGAAAAGCGCCCTCACCGGAGGGCGCTTTTTTTCTGTGTTGACGGGCACGGACAGGCGTGGTCCCCTGGCACTAGGGAGGCATGTGAAGGCGTTAGCAGGCAGGTGGGCCGGGATAATCGTGGCGCTCTGCTGTTGCGCCATGGCACCGGCTCGCGGCACTTATCCGGCCGCGCCCGCGCAGGCCGAGGTCATACCTCCGCCTGCGCTCGAAAGAGCCGCTCGCCTGGTTCTCATACCGGCGGAAGGCCTCCACGTGGGAATCAGCGATCTCGAAGCCGTGGAGCCAGTAAACGAGCGGGCTGCCCTGCGCGCAGCTCTCGAACGGGCCTGGCGCCAACAGCTCGAACGCGAGCTCGTAAGTGAGAAACTTGCTGCAAATCAGTACCGTCCGATCGAAGACCCGGCCGAAGTCGCGCATATCCTGCGCCTTGAATACGGCCCTGGCTCCCTCTTGGCCCGCGGCGCGGGGGCTGTAGCTGCTTTGGCGGAGGCCGCTGAACGGGGATCGCAGGCTCCTCTCGACCGCCTCAACCTCGTCACGGCCACTGTAGCTCGCTCGGGCAGCAGGGTCCTCGGTCTTAAGCGGCCCCCTTCGTTGCGGTTGCGATCCCGACTCACCACCAAAGAGGCTGCCGTAGGAATATCCACCCGCTGGTAGGGGAAAGCGCAGCGCTGCTCCTAGCGGGCGACCTCGCCAGCATCTGCCGGCGGATACGGCTCGATCGGATCACCGCGGTCGTCGAATTCGATTGGCTCGATCGGCTCGGGAACCGGCCAATCTACGTAGCTCACATCGGTTGGAATGCCACTGGCCGCCTCCACCGCCGCTTGCAGCCGGGTCGGATCCACGTATCGACTGACTCCCGCATCCTTGACGATTTGCTGCGCAAGCATCCACGGCCAAGGCGACACCCCGTAGATATCCGGGTGGACTTCCACCAGAACGCGCCCGCGACGCAGCCCGACTTTGACGGGCTCATAGACAAAGCGGCCTGGGGTGCCGATGCGCACAATGGGGAAGAAGCCGGCGATATCCTCGGGATACATGCGAACGCAGCCGTGGCTGACCTGCATCCCTATGCCCCAGTTCTTGTTCGTGCCATGGATCGCATAGCCAGGAAGAGTCAGCTCGATCCGATACTTACCCAGAGGATTGTCCGGATGCCCGCCAGGTATGACGTCCTCTGTCCGTCCCTCCTCGCGCAAGCGCTCCTGCTTGATCGACTCGGGAATCACCCACGCTGGATTCCGCGTCTTTCCCCGTACCCGAAACGTTCCCTGAGGGGTTTGCCAGTCGCGGCGGCCTAGCCCGACAGGGTAAGTGATGACCATCGATGATCGGCCGCCGGGACGCGGAGACGGCACGTAGTAGTACAACCGCATCTCGGGAATGTTCAGTACTAGCCCCTCGTAGGGCGGTCGCGGCAGCACCCACTCGGTGGGCAGTACGATCTCTGTGCCTGCACCCGGTACCCACGGGTCCACTCCCGGGTTGGCCGCCACCAGCTCGTTGTACCCGAGGTCTGCCGCCCGCGCGATGTCGAGGAACGTTTCGCCGGGTTTGACGACGTAGCGCCGGCAGTTCCCTATCACGGTCTGCTGCCCGGCCAACTTACCGGTCCCGCCGACGAAGAAGTGGGTCACCGCTTCGCGAACTTGCTCGGCCGCCCGCGCCCGGCCGGCATCAGGAAAGAGTACTGTGAGCGCACAGAGCCCGAGCACAGTGGCGGTCGCCGCAGCCGCGCGCATCACTGTTTCGAACGACAAGGCCAGCCTCCAGATCGGCTCAGTCGCAGATAATCAACCTGCAATTCGGCGGGACCAACCGCGCCAAACGCTTCACGACTTGTCCCCGGAACAGCCTGTACAATGCCGAGCGCCGGCTCACGCCGATGAGCACGGCGTTCACGCCGAGCTCGCGCGCGGCCCGCGCGATTCCTTCCGCCGTGCTGTAAGAGGTCGTCCAGATCGGGATCAGCTCGATTCCTGCCAGTGCCGCTTGGCGCGCCGCCATCGTCAGCGCCTCGATTCCCGCATCGCTCGGCAAGACACCCTCGCGCCCATAGAACAGTCCAGGCCACTCTTCCACGTAGATGCAGTACAGTGCCGACTCGTTCATTCCCTTGGCGCGACGGATCCCCTCTGCCACGACATTCGGATTGCGCCCTCGCACGGCCACAAGGGTGGAGCTTTTGTACAGCGGTTTGATCTCCTGCGCCATTTGTAGACTAACGATCTGCGGCACGATTTCCGGAACCTGGCGATCACCGGCCGCAACTGCTTCCATGCTGCGCCGGGACACCGCTGGGATCTGATGGATCGCTTCTTTGATCCAGCCTTCGTGCAGGGCCAAGCCGTATATCATCCCGGCCGCAGCCAACCCTCCGCCGAACGCTGTCGCAGCGGGCTTCTCGACCATGTTCAAGCCCCAGGCAAGCATCACCATGGCCGTTGGCACCAGTCCCAGCCAGAAGCCGGCGCCTCGATTGCCGTCACGCCAGCGAAGCACATCCACCCCGCTCGACTCGATGCAAAAAGCACCCAGCAGTCCAAACGCATACATGTCCCCAAGCATGGTCATTTGGCCATCCGTCAGAAGGACGACCACCAGTGGGACCGTCGTGGCAAGAAGGATTGCCCAGTGCGGCGTATTGAACTGCGCGTTGCGAGCCATGAGGCGCCGCGGAAAGTAGTTGCGCTCAGCCAGCGCTACGAAGACGTGGTAGGCCCCGATGATGGCCGTGTTCGCCGCGAACAGCAGCAGGCTGGCGGCCGTTGCGACTACGGCGACCTTCAGTGGCGTCCCGGCGGCAATGCCCGCCAACTCCGAAATGAAGCGCTCGCTGTGCGCCGCTTTGACAGAGTCCGGGAGGACGCCCACCGACAACAGCGTCAGCAACGGAGAAGTCAGCAAAATCGTGGCGATCACGGCCAGCAGTGCCCGCCGTGCCGTGCGCCGCAAGGGCTCGCGCATCACGGGGGCCAGTTGGGAAATCGTTTCCAACCCCGAAAAAGCAAGCCAGGCCGCCGCGAATCCAACCAGCAACTCGTGCCCCGTCAGGTCTCGTGCCTGCACGAAAAGCTCGAGCAATGCTCGCCACTGTGCGCCATCGAGCTGGAGGCATACCGCGAGCGCAACCACAAGGTTCGTCACTAGAGACGCCAGAGCCATCAGCAACGACAGCGTGGCGCTTTCGCGAATACCGATGATGTTCACGATCGCGAGGAACACCAGCCCGAGACTGGCCAACAGCGGCACGTTGTGCGCGAGCGCCGGCAGGACACTCGAAAGGTAGTAGAAACCTGAAGTAGACGAGATCGCACCGGTGAGAAAGAAATCTACGGTGATGAACATCCCCCCGAGGGCGCCAACGTGTTCCCCAAAGGCGAGGTCTCCGATGGTCACTACCCCGCCGCCTCGCGGTGCCCGCTCGACTACATCGACATATTTGAGCGCGATCAGGACGAAACCGCTCGAAACGAGCAAAACGAAGAACGGTGCTAAATCCCCGACGAAGTCGTAGAGGATACCGGGAACGTAATAGACGGAGGTGCCAATGTCGCAAAAGACGACGGCCCAGGCCAGGAACCAGGTGAGCTGCCGGATGCCGGCGCTGTTCTTCGCAGCCTTCGCCATCTCGCCGTGCCCCACGCCTAGGGCGCAGCGCACCGCACCGCTTCAGCGATCAGCCCTTAGCGGCACCCGCTTCGACCGCACGGACTTCGGCCCGCCGCCGCGCGGCAAGGAGTCGTTCTCCCTCCTCCGTCGCTAGATCCGCCGCCCGCAAGCGCTCGTCGATTTCGGCAAGCTCACGGCTTGCCTCGGCGGCGTCGATCTCCTCGGGAAACTCCGCGTCCGCGGCAAGGATCGTGACGGCGTCGTCGCGTACTTCGGCCAGCCCCCCATAGACGAGCACCGTCCGGCGCTCGCCGTGTTCGACGAACCGCACTGCGCCCACGTCGAGCGCGCCGAGAAACGCCGCGTGTTGCGGCAGCACCCCAAACTCTCCGACTAGCCCCGGCGCCGTGACCTCGCTCACTTGCGCTTCGACCAGGCGTCGAGCAGGCGTAACGATTCGCAACGTCAACGACATTTTACGCCGCCAGTCTAGCCGCCTTCTTCCGCGCTTCCTCGATCGTTCCAACCATGTAGAAGGCCTGCTCCGGCAAATCGTCGTGTTCGCCGTCGACCAGTTCCCGGAACCCGCGGATCGTGTCCTCGAGCTTCACGTACACGCCCGGCGTGCCCGTGAAAGCCTCGGCAACGTGGAAAGGCTGTGAGAGGAATCGCTGGATCTTGCGCGCCCGTGCAACAATCAGGCGGTCTTCCTCGGACAGCTCATCCATGCCCAGGATCGCGATGATATCCTGCAAGTCTTTGTACCGCTGCAGGATTTCCTGCACGCGCCGCGCGACCGTGTAGTGCTCTTCGCCGAGGATGTTCGGATCGAGAATTCGCGAAGTCGAATCAAGCGGGTCGACTGCCGGATAGATACCCAGCTCCGCGATCTGCCGCGACAAAACCGTCGTAGCGTCGAGATGGCTGAACGTGGTCGCGGGCGCTGGGTCTGTAAGGTCGTCGGCAGGAACGTAAATTGCCTGCACCGACGTAATCGACCCCCGCGTGGTGGTAGTAATCCGCTCCTGCAGTTCGCCAAGGTCCGTCGCAAGGGTCGGCTGGTAACCTACGGCCGACGGCATCCGCCCGAGCAGAGCCGATACCTCGGAGTTCGCTTGGGTAAAGCGGAAGATATTGTCGATGAACAACAAAACGTCCTTGCCCTGGGTGTCGCGAAAATACTCGGCCACCGTGAGCGCCGTCAAGCCCACACGCGCGCGGGCCCCCGGAGGCTCGTTCATCTGGCCGTAGACAAGCGCGGCTTTGTCGATCACCCCGGATTCCTTCATTTCGAGCCAGAGGTCGTTTCCTTCGCGCGTTCGCTCGCCTACGCCGCCGAACACGGAATAACCTCCGTGCTGCTTGGCGACGTTGTTGATGAGCTCCATGATAATCACGGTTTTGCCCACACCGGCCCCGCCGAACAGGCCAATCTTGCCACCCTTGGCATAGGGGGCGAGCAAATCGATCACTTTGATGCCGGTCTCGAACATCTCGACCGCCGTCGATTGCTCCGTGAACGCCGGGGCCTCCCGATGGATTGGCCAGCGCTCATCGGTCTCGATCGGCCCGAGACCGTCCACCGGCTTGCCCACCACGTTGAGAATCCGGCCCAGCACCGCTTCCCCAACCGGGGTTGTGATCTTGTCCCCCGTATCCTTGACCTCCAGCCCGCGCACCAGCCCCTCGGTCGAGTCCATGGCAATCGTCCGCACCGTGTGCTCGCCGAGGTGCGCCGCCACCTCGAGCACAAGGTTATCGGGCTCGTCGCTGATTGCCGGGTTCGTCACGGTGAGCGCGTTGAGAATCGGCGGCACTTCCCCAGGTGGAAACTCTACGTCCACCACCGGGCCGATTACCTGTGTTATTCTTCCTACTCCCATCGTTTGGATCTCTCCCGTTCGTGGCTTGCCGTCGCGTCTGCCTATCCTTTGAGAGCTTCCGCCCCGCCGACGATCTCCATGAGTTCCTTCGTGATTCCTGCCTGCCGGGCCCGGTTCATGGCCAGGGTCAACCGGTCGATCATTTCAGAGGCGTTGCGGGTCGCATTGTCCATCGCCGTCATGCGTGCTCCGTGCTCGCTCGCGGACGCCTCAAGCAGTGCATGGTAGACACGTGTTTCTACGTAGCTTGGCAATAGGGTGGACAGCAGCACGTCCCTCGCCGGTTCGAATAGGTATTCGCCCACACCATCCGCAGAGGCCGGAGGCTCGACGGGAAGCAGCTTCTCGAGGGTGGGTTGCTGAGAGAGTGCCGAACGAAAGTGACTGTAGACCACGTAGGCGGAGCCGATCTCTCCTTTCTCGAACCGCCCGAGCAGCTCGCTGGTCAGCTCGCGTGCCAGAGCAAGGTCGAATTCGCGGCCTATGTTGACGTGTTCGGCTACTATCCTGGCTTGTCGGCGCCGGAAATAATCTCGGCCCCGGCGGCCGCAAGCCGTAAGCACCGCCCCGCGGCCTTCTTCCGAAGCGAGAAACTGCTCTGCAAGGCGAATTAGGTTGGCGTTGTATCCTCCGCAAAGACCCCGGTCGGAGGTGATCAGCACGAGCTGAGCCGGCTTATCGGGGTTTCCGCTCAAAAGTGGGTGCTCCACGCGGTCGAGTCCCGCGAGCACCCGGGTGACGACCTCTTTGAGCTTGTCCGCGTAAGCACGCGCCGCTTCCGCGCGCTCCTGAGCGCGGCGCAGCTTCGCGGCCGAGACCATTTTCATGGCCTTGGTCACTTGCTGCGTATTGCGTACCGACGTGATCCGCTTGCGGATCGCTTTCAGGCTGCCGGCCACGATCGATCCCTACGCAAAGATTTCCTTGAACTCTTTGAGGGCGCCGTCGAGTTTGTCCTTGACCTCCTCATCGAGCTCCTTGCGTTCCCGGATCAGCGAGAGGACCTCAGGGTGGTTGCTGTCGAGGAATCCCTGCAGCTCGGCCTCGAACCGGCGCACGTCGGCTACCTCTATGTCGTCGAGGTAGCCGTTCGTCGCCGCGTAGATGATGACGACCTGGCGTTCGACTTCCTGCGGCACGTACTGGTCCTGCTTCAGAACCTCAACCAAGCGCTGCCCGCGCGCGAGCATGCGCTGCGTTGCCGGGTCCAGGTCCGAACCGAACTGCGCGAACGCCGCCATCTCGCGGTACTGTGCCAAGTCGAGCCGCAGTGACCCGGCAACTTGCTTCATTGCCTTGATCTGCGCCGCACCACCGACGCGCGAAACGGACAAACCCACGTTTACCGCCGGCCGCACGCCCGAGTAGAACAAGTCGGTTTCCAGATAGATCTGCCCATCGGTGATTGAAATGACGTTGGTGGGAATGTAGGCAGACACGTCGCCAGCCTGGGTTTCGATGATCGGCAGAGCGGTGAGCGAGCCACCGCCTTCGGCATCGCTCATTTTCGCCGCACGCTCGAGCAGACGGGAATGCAAATAGAACACATCGCCCGGGTACGCCTCACGCCCGGGTGGCCGCCTGAGCAGCAGCGAAAGCTGCCGGTAGGCAACGGCGTGTTTCGAGAGATCGTCATAGATGATCAGAGCGTGGCGCCCGTTGTCGCGAAAGTACTCTCCCATCGAAACGCCAGCGTACGGAGCAATGAACTGTAAGGGTGCCGACTCGGAGGCCGTTGCCGCCACGACGATCGTATAGTCCATTGCGTTGTGCTTCTTCAGGCGGTCGACGACTTGCGCCACCGATGAGCGCTTCTGTCCGATCGCCACGTAGATGCACACCACATCGCCACCACGCTGGTTGATGATCGTGTCGATCGCAACGGCGGTCTTGCCGGTCTGCCGGTCTCCGATGATCAGCTCGCGCTGTCCCCGGCCGATCGGAATCATCGAGTCGATTGCTTTGATTCCCGTCTGAAGCGGCTCTTTGACCGGTTGCCGCTGCACAATGCCCGGAGCCTTCAGTTCGACCCTGCGCGTTTCCTTGGCCTCAATTGGGCCCAACCCGTCGATTGGCTGGCCGAGGGCGTTCACGACGCGACCGAGCAGGGCATCACCGACCGGAACCTCGGCGATCCGCCCGGTGCGCCGCACCTCGGAGCCTTCTTTGACTGCTTCCGGATCCGCGAAGATTGCGGCGCCGACGTTGTCTTCCTCGAGGTTGAGAACGACCCCCATGACTCCGCCTTCGAACTCTAGGAGTTCGCCGGCGGCCGCATGGTCGAGGCCGTAGATGCGCGCGATTCCGTCGCCGGTCGACAGGACGCGGCCCGTTTCCCGCACCTCGACCTCACGTCCGAACTGCTCAATCTCTTGCTGAATGATCTCGCTAATCTCAGATGCTTTGATCTGCATCGATGCACTCCAACGACTGCGTGTCGGCGCTCACTGGCGGCCTCCGGCCATGCGCCGGCTCAGATTTGCGAGGGCTGTACGGAGGCTCCCGTCGAAAACCTTTCCTTGGATCTCCACGATCAGCCCCCCGATCAAGGAGGGGTCGGTCTCGACTTGCGCCAAAACCCGCTTACCCGTCAGCTTCGCGAACCGCTCGCTCACCGCCTGCTGCATGGGTTCGTCAAGCGCCGTAGCACTGCGAATATGGGCCCGCACTACGCCACGGTCCGCGTCAGCCAGAGCCTGGTAAAAGCGGTGGATGGCGGGGAGTTGGCCCAGGCGCCCGCGCGAGCATACGACACGGAGGAAGCGGCCCAACAGCGAGTCGGGGCCAACCTGTTCGGCGAGCGCCTCGCCGAGCCGCTCGCGCGCCCGCCTAGTGAGAAACGCCGGCTCCCGGTCGCCTAGGCTCTGAGCCACACTCCTGGCGATCTGCCCGAGTGCCTCGCCGATCTCTTCACTGCGCCCTTCGGCTTTCGCCAGCGCAAACAGCGCGCGTGCATAGCGGCGGCCGACCGTCCCGTTCATAGCGCTTCCAGCCGCTCAAGGAAGTCGGCAATGAGTCGGCGCTGGTCCTCAGCGCCCAGCCGGCGCACAAGCTCGGCGCTGGCCAGCTCAGCCGCAAGACGCGCAGCCTCCGCCCGCAACTTGCGCTTGGCGTTCTCCAGCTCAAACCGGGCTCGCCGCTCCGCGTCTTCCACCATGCGCTCGCCAGCGGCCCGCGCCGCTTGCAGAACCCGCTCGCGCTCGGACTCGGCAATCGCCGCGATCTCTTTCTCCAACTCGGCCTTGGCCTGCTCAAGGCCGGCCAGCTTGCGCTCGTACTCTTGCCGTAACGCCTCAGCCTCCCGCCGCGCCCGCGCAGCGGCTTCCATCTCTTCGATCACGCGCTTACGCCGCGCGCGCAGGTAGTCGCGCAGCGGCGCTCGGGCAAACCGGCGCATCAGGAGCAAGAAAATGCCGAAGTTGACAAACGAGCAGAAGAGCGTGAACCAGGGTCCCCAGCCGCCCTCGTGGGAAGGCTCGCCGGACGCCAGTGCCGGAACCGCCGCCACCAAACAAAGCCCGAAGCTCGTCACCAGGTGCCGCGTCCGCAACTTAGTTTCCCCGTCCGTCGAGTAGGGCAGCCACCATTCGGGCCGCGACAGTCTGCGCCTGCGCGCGCAGCTCCTGCGCTGCGCGCTCCGCCTCGCGCTCAATCCCTCCCCGCAGTTCGGCCAGCCGTTCGGAAGCCCGCCGTTCCGCCTCTGCGAAGATTTCCCGTTCTTCGCGGCGGGTCTGCCGCCGAATCTCTTCGGCCCTCGCGGCCGCTCGCAGGCGCGTTTCGGCAAGCTCCCTTTCGATACGCTCGCGGGCTTGCTCGGCCTGGCGGCGGTCACTGTCCGCACTCGCCCTTGCCCCGGCGGTTCGCCGCTCCCGCTCCTCAATGACTTCGAGGAAGGGAAGGAACAGCCACCGGTGGAGTAACGCCAGCAGAATGAAAAAGCTGACAAACTGTACGACGAACGTCGCGTCCGGCGGAAACGACAGCATGTTCCGATTCTCTGATCCCCCGACGGCTTTCGCCCGCTGCCGTCCTTAGGCACGGCCCACTCGGCCCGGTGCTATCGAGCACTAGGCGAAACGCGGGAGCCTGAGTTGACGGCGGCAGATTCCTTCGCGCGTACCGACGAAAATGGTCGGGACAACCAGGATCGGTTACCAGCGGGGCACTGGCTTGTCAAAATAACGCGGGGCGCAATCAAGCATCCAAGCGCGCTACCAGCGCATCGAGTTCCTCGGTCGAATGATACGCGATCTCGATGCGCCCCCTGCTACCACCCCGGATGCGAACCTTGGTTCGAAGCGCCCGGGTAAGCCTTTCCTCGAGCGCGCGCCACTGGCCGTCGCTCCCGGTGCGGCTCTTATTGCCCCGCGGTGGCTTCGCGCCCTGCGCCCGTGCGAGCTCTTCCGCCTCCCGCACCGACAATCGTCCCCGCACGATTCGCTGGGCGAGCTTGATCTGTGCCGACGCCGACGCAAGGCCGAGCAACGCTCGGGCGTGCCCCTCCGACAGCACGCCCTCGTCGAGCATCTGCTGCACGGGCTCGGGCAAGGCCAATAGCCTTAAGGTGTTCGCCACCGCCGCTCGCGATTTGCCAACCCGGGCGGCCAACTGTTCCTGGGTCAGGCCATGCTGCTCGATCAGCCGGCGATAACCCCGCGCCGTCTCGATCGGCGTCAAGTCCTCGCGCTGGAGGTTTTCAATCAGCGCCAGCTCGATCTCTTCCCCAGGCGTAACGTCGGGGCGGACAATCACCGGTACTCGCTCGAGCCCCGCTCTGGCCGCCGCGCGAAGCCGGCGTTCGCCCGCGATCAGCTCGTAACCCCCGTTGCGCCGCGTCACCACGAGCGGCTGCAGAATCCCGCGTTCGCGAATCGAGGCGGCTAGTTCTTCGAGACCTTCCTCGTCAAAGCGGCGCCGTGGTTGACCCCGCCCCGCGCTCACTTGTTCGAGCGCCACCAGCAGAGGCTGGCCTTCCTTTCCGCCATCGGCCGGCTTTGCTTGCCCCTCAGTGGCGTTACCCAAGATGGCATCCAATCCCTTCCCCAGCACCGGCTTTTTCACCACCTCTCAGGAACCTCCTACACCCAAAGGCTCTTGATGCTGCAGCGCGTCAATCCGGCAAAGGAGTTCTCGAGCCAGCAACCTGTACGCCTCCGCCCCCTTCGATCCCGGATCGTACAGTAGTACCGGGAGGCCGTGTGACGGGCTCTCTCCGAGCCGGACATTACGCGGTACGACCGAATCAAAGACCTTTTGCCCGAAGTGCCTTCGAACTTCTGCCGCAACCTGACGCGACAGCGAAGTGCGGGCGTCATACATGGTCAGCAGGATCCCCTCGAGTTCCAGGCTCCGGTTAAATCCGGTCCGTACGCGGTCCAGTGTGTTGGTGAGAGCTCCAAGTCCTTCGAGCGCGTAAAACTCGCATTGCAACGGGACCAACACCGACGTGGCTGCCACGAGAGCATTCAGGGTCAGCATGCCCAGCGACGGGGGACAATCGACCACTACGAACTCGTACCCACCCGCAACGGGCTCAAGCGCCTGCCGTAGCCGGCCTTCCCTCCCCGGCAGGCCAACGAGCTCCACCTCGGCACCAGCAAGCTCTTGGTTGGCCGGCACTGCGTCGAGCTCGGCCAGATCGGTATGCCGCAGCGCATCAATGATGCTGGCGTGGCCCAGCAAAACTTCGTAGATCGTCGGGGGTTCGGCACGGAAAATCCCCACGCCGCTAGACGCGCTTCCCTGGGAATCCATGTCGACGAGGAGAGTTCGCTTGTGCTCGAGGGCTAGCGCAGCGGCCAGATTGACCGCGGTGGTGGTCTTTCCTACGCCCCCCTTTTGGTTAGCAACGGCGATAATCCGCCCCATCCAGCCCGCGACCTCCAGCCCGATCGCCACCGGGCCCGTTCCCACCACCGCAGGCGGCGCGCCATCTGCGCCCCGAGTAGCGGAGAACGGACCAGCATGATTTCATTAGCACAAGCCCTAGGGGTTTGCGAACCGGCAGGGCAGCCTGGAACAACACCGCCTTGTTTCACGTGAAACACTGTAGCGCCCGCGAGGGCGGTGCTCGGGTAGCTCTGCCCTTGTTTCACGTGAAACAAAGAGGCCACCCCTCGCTGTGGCTTCCACAAAATCCCCCTCGCACGACCGGAGACGACGGCCTGTGACTGTTTCACGTGAAACATCGATCCGATCTGAGCTTGCACGGCGCCTTTGGCTTCCCGGGTGTTTCACGTGAAACACTCAGGGACCCGACCGCCGCCGCAATCCACTCGCCAGCGGGTGTTTCACGTGAAACATCGCGGGGGCCGAGCCCCACCTGCCGCCTTCGGCAGGCGCTTACACCACACGGGAGCTTGGCGCACTCAGCCCGTCTCGCTCCGTCGTTGTCCCGATCTGGTGGCCCGGATCCAGCGCCGACCCGAGGTCAATGTTTCACGTGAAACACTGTTAGCGAGCGCAGGCACGCTGAAACTTCAGGAGCAGCCGTCTTTCACTGCCTCCCGGTAAAACCAGGCTTCGCTGCCCAACCAAAACGAAGCCCTCTTGCTTGGCCGCGGCCCTAAGGACCGCAGCCGAAAGAGAGGGCCCTGCCATCACGACGACCGTACCGTTCGATTCGACCAGCCTCGCTCCAATCTCGAGCAACTGCCGCGGACTTACGAAAGCTCTAGAGACCACGCCATGGTAACGGCGCCCTCTTCCCGGCAACGCAAACGCATCCTCTTGGAGGACTCGGCAGTGTTTTAGCCCCAGACGGCTGATCGCATGCCAGAGAAAGCTCGCCCGCCGCCGCCTGGATTCCACCAAGTCGATGCTAACCCCGGGCAAGGCAACCGCCAGCGGGATCCCCGGCAGTCCAGCGCCGCTGCCAAGGTCGACAATCGATCCAACGCCCTCCAGCAACGGCGCCGCGGCAAGGCTGTCGAGCAAGTGCAGTCGAACAGCGTCCTTACGCGGGACCGTCGTCAATCCCGCAGACGGGTTCCACCGGTAAAGCTCGTCGAGATAATCGAGCAGTTGCGAGGCTTGGAATCCATCTAGCTCGACACCAACGGAGCGTGCTCCCGCGGCCAAGAGCGCTGCTTCGCACTCGTTCACGCCAGCCGCATCTTGCGAAGTTGAATGGCGACTGCAGTCACGGCCGCCGGCGTGAGTCCGCTGATGCGCCCGACTTGGCCTAGCGAACGGGGCCGAATGCGCGACAGTTTTTCGCGGGCCTCCTCAGACAACCCGGGAACTTTCGAGTAGTCGAAATCCTCTGGAATCCGCGTCGCCTCGAGGCGCTTCATCCTCTCGATCTCGCGCTCTTGCCGGCGGATGTACCCCTCGTATCGCGCCCGGATCTCGAGCTGCTCCTCAACCTCCCGGTCGTAGCGGGGAAGCCCCGCCCGGGCAGCCACCGAAGCATAGTCGGTATTCGGACGGCGCAGCGCCTGGCGCGCACTCATGGTTTCCCCGCTCGCCTCGATTGCCGTAGTAGCCCCACCGCTCAGCGGCAATGGTGGCATTGTCACCTGCGTCTCTCCAAGGAGTCGCCACGCCTCTTCGATGGATGCCTGCTTTGCTTCAACTCGGGCCAAGTGCTCGCTTTCGACGATTCCGATCTCTCGCGCGCGTGCTGCAAGTCTCAGATCCGCATTGTCCTCTCGCAGCAGCAGCCGGAACTCGGCTCGCGAGGTAAACATGCGATACGGCTCCCCGTCGATGCCGCGGGTCACCAAGTCGTCGATCAGAACACCGATGTAGGCCTCGTCACGGCCAAAGACGATCGGCGCCCGGTCCTGGACGAACCGAGCAGCATTGATTCCGGCAACCAGTCCCTGGGCGGCAGCCTCTTCGTATCCTGTGGTACCGTTTATCTGCCCGGCCAGGTACAAGCCGGGGATGCCCCGCACACTCAAATCGGGGTTGAGTTGCGTCGGCTCTACGTAGTCGTACTCGATGGCGTATCCGGGCCGCACAATCACCGCGTGTTCAAGGCCCGGTATCGTGCGGACAAACGCCTTCTGGACCTCCAGCGGAAGCCCCGTCGAGATGCCGTTCGGATAGACCTCGACCGTATCGAGGCCCTCCGGTTCGAGGAACACCCGATGTTGGTCGCGGTCCGGGAACTTTACGACTTTGTCCTCGATCGAAGGGCAGTAGCGAGGCCCTCGCGCCGCAATGCGCCCGCTGTAAATGGGCGAGAGATGCAGGGCATCTTTAATGATGCGATGCGTCAAGGGCGTTGTGTGGGTGATGTGACACGATACCTGAGGCAGGCGCACCGGCGGCCGCCACCACGAAAAGCGGGGCGGGGGATCGTCGCCGCGCTGCTCGCTCAAGCGCGAGTAGTCGATCGTGCGTCCATCCAAGCGGGGACAGGTTCCAGTCTTCAGGCGGCCCAAGCGCAAGCCAAGGCCCGCGAGCGCACTACTCAAGCTGCGGGCGGCCCGGTCGCCGGCTCGGCCCCCGGGTGCTCGCCAAGTTCCGACGTGCATCAGGCCGTTGAGGAACGTGCCGGTGGTAAGCACGACCGCCGCGCAGGACAATCGTTCACCCTGATCTGTGATCACGCCGCATACGCGACGCCCGTCTTCTAGCAGCCCAACGACTTCTGCCTGGCGCAGAATCAGCCCCGGCGTGTGCTCGATGACTCTCTTCATTCTAGCCCGGTAGCGAGCCTTGTCCGCCTGGGCCCGGGCTGCTCGCACTGCCGGCCCTTTGCGGGTGTTGAGCCGCCGGAACTGGATCCCACACTCTTCGATCGCGCGGCCCATTTCACCGCCCAGGGCATCGATTTCCCGCACCAAATGGCCTTTTCCGATTCCACCAATGGCCGGATTGCAGGACATCTGGCCGACGTTGTCAGCGTTGATCGTGAGCATGAGAGTCCTCAAGCCCATGCGAGCCGACGCCAGGGCTGCTTCGATGCCCGCATGGCCAGCTCCGACGACGATGACGTCGAAATCCTTGTCTGGCGCACCGCTCATTTTCCGATACAAAACTTCGAGAAAACCTGGTCGAGGATTTCTTCGTTGTCCAGCGGCTCGGTCAGGCTCGACAGCTCTACCAACGCCCCGCGCAGCTCTACCGCGACTAGCTCGGGCGCCTGCTCCCCGTAGCGCTCGAGGATACTTATCGCTTCGCGGATTCTCTCTCTTGTTCGCTCGAGAGCCATGCGATGCCGGACCCTCGAAATGCCGGGCGTGCGGGCGGCGCGGTCGGCTTCTTCCGCAACCATCTCGCGTAGCCGAGCGACCAACCCCGGTAGTCCTTCGCCGGTGCGCGCGGACAGCTCAAGCCGCCGCGAGCCAGCCCGCCTTTCGAGCAGTGCTAGATCCTCGCGACGTAGGGCAGGGGGCAAGTCGGCCTTGTTCAAGACGACTACCGCGCGCTGCGCCGCCATTTGTTCGAGCAGTTCGCGGTCCTCGGGCGTAAGCGGCTCGGATCGGTCCAACACCAGGACAACGATGTCGCTCTCCATGGCTTTCTGGCGGGCCCGCGCGATTGCCTCACGCTCGGCTTCGCTAGCTGTAGCCCGGATCCCGGCCGTGTCGGTAAGCACGAACGCCATTCCGCCAAGGTCGACCGTTTCCTCGACGCTGTCTCGAGTCGTTCCAGGTTCGCGCGAGACGATCATCCGACCAGTCCCGAGCAATGCATTGATGAGGCTGGACTTGCCCACGTTCGGGCGGCCAACGAAGGTAACCGAATAACCTTCCCGGAGCCGACGAGCGGCCGGAAATCCGGTCAAGAGCTCGTCGATCTCGGCAACTGCTGCTTGGAGGTCGCGGGTGCGAACGTCGACGGCTTCATCCGGCAGGTCGTCGTCCGAGAAGTCCACGTTCGCTTCCACGTCGGCTAGCACGGACAGCACTTGCTGGCGGATGCCGGCAAGGCGCTCTGAAAGCGCCCCTTGAAGCTGGCGCCAGGCCGCAGCAGCACCGGCCTCCACGCGGGCGTCGATCAAGTCGGCGATCGCCTCAGCCTGGAGCAAGTCGATACGTCCGTTGAGGACGGCACGCCGCGTGAACTCTCCCGGCTCGGCTGGCCGCGCCCCGCACCGAATCGCTGCTCCGATCAAGCGCTCGACTACCAGCGGAGAGCCATGCACGTGCAGTTCCACAACGTCCTCTCCGCTGTAGCTCCGCGGTCCGGGCATCCAGACCGCAAGCGCCTCGTCGATGGGGGCTTGGGGGTCGTCCGCTTCGTGGACCGTGCCGTAGACCAGCCGCCAAGGCTCGGGACACCCCCGCCGCTTCGGAGCGAACAGCCGGCGGGAGATTGCCAGAGCGTCATCGCCGCTCAGGCGGACGATGGAGACTCCACCCCGACCGGGAGGCGTCGCGCAGGCGACGATCGTGTCGCGCCTGTACATTGCTGCTTCGCTCGCAGACTTCGGGCGCTGAGGCAACGCCGCCGCGTCCGGCGAACGTCCTCACTCCCCGCCTGAACCGTCGTCGCCGCGGCGGTCTGCCTCGTGGCCAACTTCTTCCACCGGGGCTTGTTCGTCCTCGAGGCCCACGGGCACGATCATGACCCGCCGGTAGAAGCCGGAGCCCAGAACTTGGGTCGAAACGGTATCGTCGCCAGCCAGGGCACTCTGAAAAACGCGGCGGTCTCGCGGGCTCATCGGACTAACTTGGACGCGTTTGCCCTGGGTCAGCGCTCGTACTTTGAGCCGGTCGGCCAGCTCGAGCAGCGAATCTCGCCGGCGTTGCCGGTATCCCCCCACATCGATCACGATGCGAAGGTCGGAGTTCTCACCGGCCAGCACCATGCGATTGACCAGGTGTTCGAAAGAATCGAGCGTTTGTCCATGCCGTCCGATCAAGAGCCCATCGGCGTCGCAGTGTACATCTACAAGGACTTCGTTGGCGGCTTCCGGAGTCCCAAGCGCGACGGTCGCCTCGAAGCCCATCCGCCGCAATACCTCCCGGACCACCGCGAGCGCCCGCTCGCCTACTTCTTCGGCGCTCAGAGGCGGCTTCTCCTCCGGCTGGTCGGGTTTGCCCTCGGAGGCTCGCGCCGCTTCTTCGCCGCCGACCTGCCCTGTGGCTTCCGCTCGACTCGCCCCTTCCGCTCCCTGTTCGGCCGCCGCAGGACCCGCCGCCACGGCGACCGGCCCTTGCTCTTGGGCGTGCGGCTCACTCGCGGGACCGGCCGCCGCGGTCCGCTCCTCTAACCTTGCAGCGCTGGGCATCTCTTCGGGGGCTTGCGCCTCGGGTGGCGCCACGTTTCCCTCTGGCCTTTGGCCTTCGCCTGACTCCTCTCGCTCGGCCTGGCGTTGGCGGCTGCCCCGGCTCTTTCTCTGCCGTGCTTCAGCAGCCCCCTCGGCTGCTGCAGATTCAGCCTGTCCCACGCGAGTTTCGGGTCGCGCCGATCTGCGCCGTCCGCGACGACCCCGCCGGGCGCGCCGCCGTCGGGTGCCAGAAATTTCGTATTCCTCGCCGTCGGCGAACGGGATCTCGCGCAGCGTCGCCCGGATCTTTGCTCGCCGCGCTCCGATCCCGAAGATTCCCGAACGCGGGTGGTGGATGATCTCGATCTCTACGCGGTCCCGGGATACTCCAAGCTGATTCAACGCGACCTGGATCGCTTCCTCGACAGTAACTCCTTGTGTCTCTATCGACTTTGCCATGACTCTTTCCCTAGGTCTTCGCCCGGTTGGTCGCGATCTGCTGTGCAATCGACATGACGTTGTTCGCAAACCAGTAAAGGACCAAACCGGACGGGAAATTGACGAACATCACCGTGAACACGATGGGAAGCAGCATCATCATCCGCTGCTGGGTCGGATCCCCGCTCGCCGGTGTCAATCGCTGCTGAATCACCATGCTTGCACCCATCAGCAAGGTGAGAACCGGAATCCCCGGAGGGGAAACGAACGGGATCGCGATCGATCCGAGCCGGTCCGGCTGCGAAAGGTCCGTGATCCACCCGATGAACGGAGCATGACGCAGCTCGATCGCCTCCATCAGCGCGCGGTACAGTCCGAAGAAAACCGGCAGCTGAAGGAGCATCGGCAGGCATCCAGCCAACGGGTTGACCTTGTGCCGCCGATACAAGTCCATCATCTCGCGGTTCAGGCGCTCGCGGTCGTCTTTGTACTTTTCCTGCAGCTTCTTGAGCTCGGGCTGGATTCGCTGCATGGCCTTCATCGCCTCGGCCTGCCGCTTGTTGACCGGATAGAAGACGATGCGAATCCCCACCGTCAGAAGGACGATCGACCACCCGTAGTTGCCCGTGAACGAGTACAGAAAAACGAGCAGGCCGAGAAGGGGCCGGGCCACGAAGCCAAACCACCCAAAGTCGACGGCTCGCTCGAGCTCGTGCCCGATCGTCCGCAGCAGCGAGAGCTGCTTGGGCCCCACGAACAGTTGGTAGTGGACCCGGCCGTTCTCGGCCGGCGCCCACAGGGTGGCCTCGCCGAGTCCTGCCGCCCGTGCTCCAACGAACCGCAGGCGCAGCGGCCGCTCGGGGAGGTACGCGGCCAGGAAGTAATGATCCGCGTACCCGGCCCAGGCGATCTCGCCCTCGTAGAGAACGGGCTCCTTCATTGAAGCCGCATGGGCAGCTTTGAGCTCATCGCCCACGAGGGCCACGGGGCCCTCCTTGCCAGAAAAGCGTCCACGCCCCTCGTGGACGGCGCGGGCCCACGCCACTCCGACTTGCCGCAGCGTAGGCGGCTCGATCGCGACCGAGTAGTCGATCACGTAAGAGTTGCCCCGTATCGTCAGGGTTTTTGTGAGCGTGACGCCCGCTGGGGTCCTGCCTCGCATGCGAACGACACCCTCACCGCTACCGGCCACTCGCTGGCCGGTCACCTCAATGGCGTAGTCCACGTCCCGGTCGTCCACCACGGCACCGTCCGGAGTGAGCCAGTACACGCCGAGTGGCAGAAGCCCGTCGGCCGCCACCATGTCGAGGGGCTTGCCCTGCTCGTCGTCGTACTGCGATAGCTCGAAATGCAGAAGTCGCCCGCCTGCCGACGTGAAGACCGCCCGAAACAGGTCCGTTTGGACCTCTACCAGGCGTTCCGGGCGCTTGCGGGCCGCGCGTGGCGCCCGTGACATCTCCTGTCCCGCTGCCTGCACCTGAGCGGCTAGCGGCTGATCGATCGTTGTCGGCGGACTCGCCTCGCTGCCGGCCGTTGGTGGTTCTGGCGCGGGCGCAAACAGGAGTTGGTACCCGACGAGGATAACGACGGATAAGACGAACGCCAGAAGTGCTCTCGTCTCCACGCGGCGGCCTCCAGGGCCGCAGCCTGGTATGAACCTCGTTCTCTTCTAGCGCACCGGGTCGAACCCGCCCTCAGCAAAAGGGTGGCATCGCGCCAAGCGCGCTAGCGCACGGGCAGTGCCCCAAACGGGGCCGTAGCGGTCGATCGCCTCCATGGCGTACCGTGAGCACGTGGGGTGGAACCTGCATGTGGGCCCCAGCAGCGGGGAAAGCACCAGCTGGTAGGCCCTGATCAGCAGCAGGAGTGACCGAGCGAACAATCGTGAGATCACCGCCATCGCCCCGGCTCTCGTGGGCTCAGTCGAGTTCGATGGCAAGAGCTCGCGCCAACTCCGATTCGACATCCCGAAAGCTCAACCTGTCCGCACCCGCCCGAGCAATGATCAAGAGGTCATGGGCCGGCTGCAACTTGTTCCCGTGTAACCGAAAAAACTCTCGAATCCTTCTCTTGATTCTGTTGCGCTGAACCGCGTTCCCGATTTTCTTGCTCACCGTGATGCCGAGGCGACCCAGCGGTTCGGGACCGGGAGCAACGATGACGACGAAGTGCGGAGTGCGTCGGCCCCTGTAGTTCTGCTGGATCCTGACAAACTCGCTCCGTTTGCGGATCCGGCGTCGCTTGGGCAGCCGCTGGGTCTCGTCAGCGCCGCGCCCGTTTTGGCGGCGTCGAGACGGCAATCCGCTTGCGTCCCTTGGCGCGGCGGTTCTTGAGAACCCGCCGCCCGCCAGGAGTGGCCATTCTCGCCCGAAAACCATGGCGCCGGCGGCGCCGTATGTTGCTCGGCTGGAACGTTCGTTTCACGGTTTACCCTAATCGCTGCGGCTCAGTGCAGGGGCGCGGCGCTCGCACTCGCGCCGCAAGCCCAAAACAGCACGTTTGCACAGCCCCCAACGGATGTCAATTTTCGCTTTGATTTCGACCCGTTGCGCCCGCGCCGGTCTGCTCCTTACCAGAACTCGGGCTTGAGGCTGCGGCTGAAGAGCCTGCCAAGAGCGTCGCGCGGTGGCAAACCCTCGTACAGTACCTGGTATGCGACCTCCACAATCGGCAACTCGATTCCAAGCTGCTCGCCAAGCTCTTTGACGGCCTTGGTATTGCGGACGCCCTCGGCCACCATGCGCATACTCCCGAGAATCTCCTCGACGGTCTCGCCTCGCCCGAGGCGCAAGCCGAACTGCCGATTGCGGCTGAGGTCGCCGGTACACGTAAGCACCAAGTCGCCGATTCCCGAAAGCCCCGAGAGGGTTTCGGGCCGGGCGCCGAGCGCCGCGGCCAGGCGCCGAATCTCCGCCAGCCCCCGCGTGATGAGTGCCGCGCGGGCATTGTCGCCGTAGCCGAGGCCGTCGGACACACCGGTCGCAATCGCCATGATGTTCTTGACCACCCCGCCAATTTCGACGCCCACGACGTCCGTGCTGCTGTAGACCCGGAAGTTCGCCCCGGCGAAGGTACGCTGAATGTGCTCGGCCTTTTCCATCGTGCGCGCTGCCGCAACGACCACGGTAGGCAGCCCCGCAGCCACCTCCGCCGCGAAGCTTGGCCCGGACAGCACGCCAATGCGCTCGGGGCCCCCGACGCAATCGAGGATGACCTGAAACATCGTCTTGGAAGAGCCGTCCTCGATTCCCTTGCTGGCGGAGACGATGGTCGCATCCGGGGGGAGGTGCGGCGCTGCGCGTTCGACCGTCTCGCGCATCGCATGGGAGGGGACAACCATCACGACGAACGTCGCCCCCGCCAGGGCTTCCTCCATGTTCGTGGTGGCGCGCAGGCTCTCGGGCAGACGAATACCCGGCAGGTAGATTCGATTTTCGTGATCCCGGTTGATGAGGTTCGCGACTTCTGCTCCCCGGGACCAGAGTCGCACTTCGTGGCCGTTCTTGACGAGGAGCGACCCGAGGGCCGTGCCCCAGCTTCCGGCGCCTACGACCGCCACTCGCTCAGGCACCGTCACGCCTCCGCTTCGCGGCCCCCAGCAGTAGCTTCCCGGTCGGCGACCGGGGCCACCGACGCGACCACTTCACCGTCGTCGCCCAAGTTCACAAGCCGTACGCCTTGCGTGTTTCGCCCGATCACGCGAACGTCGGCGGCCGGAATCCGAATGAGCTTACCGCGGTTCGTCACGAGCATGACGTCCGCGCTTTCGTCGGCGATCTGCAGGACACCGACTACGGGTCCCGTGCGCTCGGTAACCCGCATGGTTCGCACGCCCCGCGCGCCGCGATGCACGAGCCGGTAGGTGTCCACCGGCGACCGCTTTCCATAGCCGTTCTCCGAAACGGTCAGCAGAGAGGCCGTAGGCTGGACCACGTCCATCGAAACGACGCGGTCCCCCTTGCCCAGGGTGATTCCGCGCACGCCAGCAGCGGAGCGGCCCATCGGCCGAACGTCTTCCTCCTTGAAGCGCACGGCCATGCCGTTCCTAGTCGAAAGCACCACTTGCTGATTGCCATCCGTCAGGCGCACCGAGATGAGCTCGTCCCCCTCGTCGAGGCGGATGGCGATGATCCCCGTGGACCGCGGCCTCGAGTATTCCATCAGCGCGGTTTTCTTGACGGTCCCCCGTGCGGTCGCGAACAGGACGTATCGCCCCTCGCTGAACTCGCGGACGGGTAGAAACGCCGAAAGCCGCTCCCCAGGGCCCAGAGCGAGCAGGTTGACGATCGCCTTTCCCCGAGCAGCACGCCCGGCCTGCGGTAGCTCGTGCACCTTCTTCCAGTAGACGCGCCCGCGGTTAGTAAAGAAAAGAATGTAGGAATGCGTAGACGCTACAAACATGTGCGCCACGAAGTCGCCGGTCTTCGTAGCTGCTCCGATCTTGCCGCGCCCGCCTCGCCGTTGCTGGCGATAGAGCGAAACCGGGTTTCGTTTGATGTAACCCTCATGGGACACGGTGACGACCATGTCCTCTTCCACGATCATGTCCTCGAGCGTGATTTCGCTCGTCGCGTCGACGATTTCGGTACGCCGCTCGTCGCCGTACTGCTTGGCCAGCCCGTCAAGCTGATCGGACACGATCTTCAGCACTTCGCGCTCGTCGGCGAGGATCGCTCGCAGGCGCTTGATGAGGGCTTTTGTTTCCTTGTGCTCGTTGACGATCTTTTCCCGTTCGAGCCCGGTCAGGCGCTGCAGGCGCATGTCGAGAATGGCTTGGGCCTGCTGCTCGGAAAGCTTGAATCGGGTCATTAATTCGCCTTTGGCCGTAGGCGCGTCCTTGGCCCGGCGAATGAGGCGGATCACCGCATCCAGGTGGTCCAGCGCGATCTTCAAACCTTCGAGGATGTGAAGGCGCGCCTCTGCCTTGCGCAGATCGTAGGCCGTCGCCCGCGTGACGATTTCCTTCCGGTGCTCGATGAAGAGCTGGAGAAGTTCCTTGAGGTTGAGCAAGCGCGGCCGGCCCTCGACGATCGCCAGCAGAATCACCCCGAAGGAGTCTTGCAGCGGTGTGTGCTTGTAGAGGTTGTTCAGGATGACTTCGGGAATCGCGTCCTTCTTGAGCTCGATGACGATCCGCATGCCGCGGCGGTCGGATTCGTCACGCAGGTCGGCGATACCGTCGAGTTTCTTCTCGTTGACCAGGGCGGCAATGCGCTCGATGAGCCGGGCCTTGTTCACCTGGTACGGAATCTCGGTGACAACGATGCGGGTCCGCCCGGTTCGCTTGTCCGTTTCCGTATTCACGCGAGCGCGCACCTGCAGAATGCCGCGGCCGGTCGTGTAGGCCTCGACGATCGGAGCGCGGCCGTAGATCAGGCCCCCGGTCGGGAAATCCGGACCTTTGATGTAGCGCATGAGGCGCTTTACCGACAGGCTCGGATCATTGATCAGGGCCTTGAGCGCCTCGACGACCTCGCGCAGGTTGTGCGGCGGGATGTTGGTGGCCATCCCGACAGCAATCCCCGACGACCCGTTGACAAGAAGGTTGGGCAGGCGTGCTGGAAGTACTGCCGGCTCGACCGTGGTGTCGTCGTAGTTGGGCACGAAATCGACCGTCTCCTTGTCGATGTCGGCCAACAACTCTCCGGCGATCCGCGCCATCCGGACCTCGGTGTAGCGCATCGCCGCCGGCGGGTCCCCATCGAGAGAACCAAAGTTTCCCTGCCCGTCCACAAGGGGGTAACGCATCGAGAAGTCCTGCGCGAGGCGCACGATCGTATCGTAGACCGCTGCATCGCCGTGGGGGTGAAACTTACCGATAACGTCCCCAACGATCCTCGCGGACTTCTTGTATGGCTTGTTCCAGTCGTTACCGAGCCCGTGCATCGCGTAGAGAACCCGGCGATGCACCGGCTTGAGACCGTCGCGGACATCGGGAAGCGCACGTCCGATGATGACGCTCATCGCGTAGTCCATGTAGGACGTACGCATCTCGTCTTCGATGTTGACGACGATCTTGTGCTGCTTCAGCGAAGAGTCCACGCCTTAGACGTCTAGGTTGCGCACGTTGAGGGCGTTTTCCTCTATGAAACGCCTCCTCGACTCTACTTCATCACCCATCAGCGTCGAGAAGATCTCTTCCGCCGCGATGGCGTCTTCGATCTTCACCTGCAGGAGGGTGCGGGTCTCCGGGTTCATGGTGGTCTCCCAGAGCTGCTCCGGATTCATCTCGCCGAGGCCCTTGTAACGCTGGATCTCCAGCCCCTTGCGCGCGCGGTTCATGATCCACTCGTGCGCCTGCGACAAGTGTTCGACGGTCTGCTGCCCGTCACCAGACTCGATGACAAAGGGCGGCTCGCCGAGGCTGGCCAGCTCGACCGAAAGTTTCCTCAGGCGTTGAAATTCGGGCGATTCGAGCAAGTGCCGGTCGAGGACAACATCTCCCGCGGCTCCGTTCAGGCGGGTAGAAACGACGAGCCGCTCGCATTCGTGCTCGCGGTCTTCCTCGAACCGCACGGCTACGGGCGCGAGTTCCGGGCCCCGCCGCTCGACTTCCGCCGCCAGCTTCTTGCCAAGCGAACGGAGCTGGCGCGGCCTCGCGAGGACGGCCGGCTCGAACCGCGTTTCCGCGGCAGCTGCCGAGACCACCAGGCGGTTCATCCGCTTGCGCTCGAAGACAGCGAGCAGGTTTTCTACCTCCGAGAGTTTCTTGAGTGTGTTCTTCAGCAGCGAGCCGCTCAGCGTCCGCCCATTGCCGGCCGGCCGCAGCTTGATTCCTTCGACCCCGAGATCGAGCAAGTACTCAGCGAGTTCACTGTCGTCTTTAAGGTAGCGCTCGGCCTTGCCACGGCGGACGCGATAGAGCGGCGGCTGCGCAATGTAGATATGGCCGTTCTCGATGAGCTCGAGAAAATGGCGGTAGAAGAACGTCAACAACAGGGTCCGGATGTGCGACCCGTCGACGTCTGCATCCGTCATGATAATGATCGTGTGGTAGCGGAGTTTTTCGATCGACTTGTCGTTCTCTCCGACCCCCGTCCCTAGCGCCGTGATCAGCAGCCGGATTTCCTGCGAGGAAAGCATCTTGTCGAACCGCGCCTTCCAAACGTTCAAGATCTTTCCTCGCAACGGGAGCACCGCCTGGTTCCGCCGGTCACGGCCCTGCTTGGCGGAGCCGCCCGCCGAGTCGCCCTCGACCAGGAAGAGTTCGCACTCTGAGGGATCCCGCTCCTGGCAGTCCGCCAACTTGCCGGGAAGCGAGGCAGAATCGAGCGCTCCTTTCCGGCGCGCCAGCTCCTTGGCTTTGCGCGCCGCTTGCCGCACCCGCGCCGCTTCCATCGCTTTGGCGACAATGTGACGGGCGTCGCTCGGGTGTTCCTCGAGATACGTCGCCAACTGCTCGTTGACTAGGGCCTCGACTAGCCCCTTCACGTCGCTGTTGCCGAGTTTCGTCTTTGTCTGCCCCTCGAACTGCGGCTCAGGGACTTTGACCGAAATGACGGCAGCCAGCCCCTCGCGGACGTCTTCGCCCTCGAGACTCTCGTCGCTTTTCTTGAAGAAGCCATTGGCGGCTGCGTAGGCGTTGATCGTTCTGGTCAGAGCGGAGCGGAATCCGCTCAGGTGGGTGCCGCCCTCGATCGTATTAATGTTGTTCGCGAACGAGTACACGTTTTCCGCGTACCCGTCGTTCCACTGCATCGCGATCTCGATGTCGACGCCGTTGCGCTGGCCCGCTAGATAGATGACCTTGTTGTGAATTTTGTTCTTCGATCGATTCAAGTGTTCTACGAACGAGACGATTCCGCCCTCGTAGTAGAACTCCTGCCGTTTGCCGCCGGCCCGCTCGTCCTCGATCGCGATCCGGACGCCACGGTTCAGAAAAGCCAACTCTCGCAGCCGGCCGGCGAGTAGATCGAAGCGGTAGTTTACGTCGTCAAAAATCTCTGCGTCGGCCAGGAAGCGGACAGTGGTGCCCGTCTTGTCCGTCTTGCCGACTTTCGCAAGTGGCGCTTCCGGCTTCCCGCGCCGGTAGCGCTGGAAGAAGACGTGGCCCTCCCGGCGAATCTCCAGCTCGAGCCATTCAGACAGTGCGTTCACGACCGAGACGCCAACGCCGTGCAAGCCGCCGGAGACAGTGTAGGAGCCTTTTTCGAACTTGCCCCCGGCGTGCAGCTTTGTCATCACCACTTCGGCGGCCGATACCTTCTCGGTCGGGTGAATCCCCACTGGGATTCCCCGCCCGTTGTCGGCCACGGTTACACTGTTGTCCACGTGGATGACGACCGAGATCTCACTGCAGTACCCGGCCATCGCTTCGTCGATCGAGTTGTCCACCACCTCGAAGACCAAGTGGTGCAGCCCGCGCTCGCCCGTATCGCCGATGTACATGCCCGGGCGCTTGCGAACAGCCTCAAGGCCCTGAAGAACCTTGATATCCTTAGCCGAGTACACCTCGTCTGGCCGCCGCTGCCTTGAGCTGGCCCTGCCGGCACCCGCCACGGGTGCCCCGCGTTTCGCCGATCTTGCCATCAGAAAGCCTTAGACGACCCCCCGGCGCCGATCCCGAGATCCGTGCCGACGGAGCCCTGTGCGGGAAGTTGCAAGAGCGCCTTCAACCGCCACCTCAAACGAATAAAAAGTAGCAGAGGGGCTCTAACAAGTAAAGCTACAGAGCAAGAAAATGCTTGATTTTACAGGGATTATCGCTCCTCACGTAGCTTAGATCCGCATTGGCATGACAACATACCGGTAGCCCGGATCCTCGCCCCGTACCAAGCCCGGTCCGAGCTCGTCTCCGAGCTCTACCGTCACCTTCGACGACTCGGGAAAGACTGCCAGAACGTCGAGCAGGTAGCGGGCGTTGAAGCCGACCTCGATCTCGCCCCCTTCGCTTTCGACCGTGATCTCTTCGCTCGCCTCGCCCAGGTCCGGGTTGCTGGCCGAAACCTCCAACGTTCCCTCGCGCAACCGTAGGCGAACCCCACGGATCCGCTCAGACGAAACAATCGACACCCTTCGCAAGCTTCCAAGCAGCGCGTCTCGCTCGGCTTCGATGCGCACGCCGCCTTTTTCAGGAATAACCTTCTGGTAGTCCGGAAAGGAACCCTCGACCAGCCGCATGCTCAGTCGAGCGTCGCCGACCGTCGCCACCGCTTCGCTCGAGCTCGTCACTATTCGCACGTTGCCCACGGCGTCCGCCAGAAGCTTGCCGAGCTCGGCCAGGCCCTTACGCGGCAAGATCGCCCCGCCGGCCGGCGCTGCACCCGAGGCGGGCCGGTCGATCATGGCAAGTCGGTGTCCATCGGTAGCGACGAATCGGATCTGCCCGTCCTCAGAACCGCGGTCCAAGTATACGCCTGTCAGGTTTGTCCGCGTGTCGTCGGTCGAAACCGAGAAAAGGGTTTTGCGAATCATTTCGGCCAAATCGCCAGCATCGATTTCGATTTCAGCCAACGCTTCCCCGCCGGGCTCTGGCATCCCCGGATGTTCGCCCGGGTCCACGCCCATCAAGCGAAACCGCGACGAACCGTAGACTACCACCAGTGCGTGGTCGTCGGAGTTCAGTTGTACCTCGTCTTCGGCCGATTCTCGGACGATCTCAAAGAGCGCTCGAGCGGAAACCGCCGCTGTTCCCCCGGCTCTTACAGTAGCTGGCACCCGTTGCTCGAGGCTTACTTCTAGGTCCGTACCAACGATCGATAGATGGCCAGCCTCCGCTGTAAGAACTGCGTTGGTAAGGATTGCCATCGTGTGCCGCTTGTCGACGACGCCTTGCAGCCTCGACAGTGCTCGGAAGAGGGGATCGCGTTCAACCGTTACGTCCATGTGGCACCTACTTTAAAAGGATTTTTCCTTCCTGCTGCTGTAGGAAGTTATCGCACATCTGTGGATATCGACCATAACAGTGGAATCATGCAGTGACCCGCAACGCACAGCTCCTGTGCGGCGCCGGTGCTGCTTCGCTCATACCGCGTCCCCTCAGGTATGCAAGCGCTTCGAGAGCACCAGCGTAGCAACAGGAAGCGCACGGTTTATCCACGCTCCAGAAGGCGGGCCAAGGTCGCGATCATACCGCGATACGTCTGGTCCTCCCGGCAGCGGCGTTCGACCGCCTGGCAGCCGTGGATAACCGTGGAATGGTCCCTGCCGCCTAGGTATTCGCCGATCGCGGGGAAGGACATCCCTGCGTAGTTTCGCATCAGGTACATGGCGACGTGCCTAGCTTCGGCGAGCTTCTTGGTCCTGCGCCGGGCCTTAAGGTCTCCCGGTTTCAGGCCGAAGTGGCTCACGACGCGCGCTTCGACTTGCTCGGCCGTTGGACGGCTCGGCTTCTGCGACCGTCCGCTTCCAAGAACCTCGCGAGCGAGGTCGATCGTGATCTCGCGGCGGTGGATCGAAGCCCACGCACTCAGCCGTGTTAGTGCCGCTTCGAGATCGCGGACGTTCGAGTCGATTTCGGTGGCAATCAGCGTCGCGACATCGACAGGAAGTTTGATTCCTTCTTCGCGTGCCTTGCGTTCGACGATAGCGATCCGCGTCTCCAGGTCCGGGGGCTTGATATCGGCAACCAACCCCCAGCTGAAGCGGTTGCAGAGTCGCTCTTCAAGGCCATCGATGTCGTTCGGGAACGTATCGCACGTGAGAACGATCTGCTTGCCTTCGTCGTGGAGCGCGTTGAAGAGATGGAAGAACTCCTCCTGCGTGCGTTCGCGGCCGGCTAGGCACTGGACGTCATCGAGGATTAGGACGTCGACGCGGCGCATCCGCTGCTTGAAGTCTTGGACTCGATTTCGGCTGATCGCATCGATCAACCGGTTTGTGAAGGCGTCGGCGGTAATGAATAAGACCCGGGTATCCCCGTCCCGCTGGACGATCGCATTTCCGATGGCGTTGACCAGGTGAGTCTTGCCCAGCCCGATGCCGCCAAAGACGAGGAACGGGTTGTAGAGGCAGCCGGGTTTCTCGGAGACTGCGATGGC
This sequence comes from uncultured Myxococcales bacterium, assembly GCA_964478045.1. GTDB lineage: Bacteria > Desulfobacterota > Binatia > UBA1149 > SPBQ01 > CAZQYE01. Next base: position 34,733 of record CAYZHO010000004.1, read on the forward strand.
TGCCGCCCGAGCAAACTGGTTGTTTGCTCCGACGACGAAGTTCGCAAAGCGATAGGACGGAATCAGCCCGCCCGGCGCCGAGCGGCGCCGCAGCCCGCCGTGCTGGTTCACCGGCGCATCGAAGAGGCTCGGCTGGGGGGATGGGCCGAGTACCTCCGGGCCGAACAGTTCTCCCTGCAGGGGCTCGGCACTCGGCTCGGTAAAGCGGAACCGAACGCGGCGGCCCGCGCTGGCAAGCCACGCCGCCGAGAGTTCTTCAAGAAAGTGTTCTTCGATCCAGGTTGCGAACATTCGGTTCGGCACCTCGACTTCGACGGTCGAGCCATCGAGCCGGACTGGACGAAGCGGCCGGATCCAAGTGTCGAAGTCTTCTGCCGACAGGCGCTTGCGCAGTGGGGTTACCGCTTGTTCCCAGAGTTCCGTAAGTAACTGTCGGCGAAGGGAATTCACCGCGGAGCCCTCCGTTTGTTATCAACTTATCAACAGGTGTGGAAAAGCTGTGTGCTCTCTTGGAGCGCTAGCCGTTGCCCACTTAGAGTGGAAGGGCCAAGGGTGCAACCCGTGCCGTGCGCAACGGGTGCATAACTGCCGCAGGCACCCGCTTGCAGAAGGCGCTCGCGCCTGGTTTAGCGGAAGCAGCGTGCCGGGCTGCCGCGGCGTGGAGGACGACAGGGTGGCATTGGACAGCCGATCTAAGAAACTATTCCAGCGGGCGCAGCGCGTGATCCCGGGGGGAGTCAACTCGCCGGTTCGGGCTTGGGCTGCGGTCGGGGGCAGCCCCCGCTTCGTCGCCTCGGCTCGAGGTTCCACGGTTACGGATGCCGATGGCAACCAGTACATCGACTACGTGGGTTCCTGGGGACCGATGATCCTCGGCCACGCGCATCCGCGCATACTGGCTGCTCTGGCCGAGACCATGAGCGCCGGGACGAGCTTTGGCGCTTGCACCGAGCTGGAAGTCGAGCTTGCTGAGCGGCTCGTCGAGGTCGTGCCTTCGCTCGAGCGGGTACGTCTGGTCAACTCCGGCACCGAGGCCACGATGAGCGCGATCCGCGTCGCTCGCGGGTACACCGGCCGGCCGGCCGTTATAAAGTTCGCGGGCTGTTATCACGGGCACTCCGACGGCCTGCTCGTCCGAGCGGGTTCGGGCGCCACGACGCTCGGCGTTCCCGACAGCCCAGGCGTTCCCGAGGACATCGTGCGGTGGACCAGGGTGGCGCGCTACAACGATCTCGATTCCGTCGAGCGCCTCTGTGACGACCAGTGTGCGGCGGTCATTGTGGAACCGGTCGCCGGTAACATGGGCGTCGTCCCGCCCAATCCAGGCTTTCTCGAGGGCCTTCGCGAGCTGACCAGACAGCGGGGCGCGCTGCTCATCTTCGACGAAGTGATCTCGGGGCTGCGCGTGGGCCTCGGGGGGTACCAGGCTGTGTGCGGCGTGGTGCCAGACCTGACGTGCTTGGGCAAGATCATCGGGGGCGGGCTCCCCGTCGGCGCCTACGGGGGCAGAGCGGACGTAATGGACCAGGTCGCGCCGGCGGGACCGGTCTACCAGGCCGGTACGCTTTCCGGCAACCCCCTTGCCGTTCGCGCTGGACTTACCACCCTCGAGCTACTGGCAACCGAACCCCCGTACGAGCGCCTTGACCTCCTGGGCGAGCGCCTCGAGAACGGACTGCGCCAGGCTCTTGGAAACCGGCGGGGTTGCGTCCAACGCGTGGGCTCGATGCTGACGGTTTTCTTCGGCGTCGACCGGGTCGAGAACTACGACGATGCCCTGCGGGCCGACACTCGGCGTTTCGCCGCGTTCTTCCGCGCGTTGCTGGAGGAGGGCATCTGGATTCCGCCCTCCCAGTTCGAGGCGTGGTTCCTAAGCGCGGCGCACACGGAGGAAGACGTGGACAAGACGGTGGCAGCAGCCGAGCGAGCCATGTCCGCCGTGGACTCCGTGTAAGGGTGGCTTCCAAGGACCGGGTGACCAGCCTCGAGCTCTTGGCACTGGCGTGGAGCCTTGGCTGGCGGATCGCGGCTGGCGTCCTCGTGGGCTACTTCTTGGACGAGTGGCTGGGGACCGGGCCGCTCCTCACGCTTTTGTTCAGCCTGGCTGCGCTCATTGCTGGCGTGCTCGAGATCCTGCAAGTACTGCGCGAGGGAGCGCGACGGCCGCGAGAGAGCCGATGAGGGCACGCCGCGTGAGTCCCGGGCGCATTACCCGAACCGCGCTGGGCATGACGGCTGTCGCGGCGGTCCTTTCGGCTGCAACGGGCTGTGGGTCCCCAGCCAGCCTGGCCGCGGGGGGACTCTTCATGGCGGTAGACTTCCACTTGATTCGCCTGCTCGTTTCCACAGTAATGACGCCGGGGCGTAGCCGCACTGCGGCGTTCCTCCTCGTGGCGGCCAAAGGCGGCCTGTTGCTCGGCCTGCTGGGCTTTCTGTTCTACCGGTTTCCGCTCGAGCCGTTGTCCTTTGCGGCGGGGACCTCGCTTCTATTGGCCGCGGCAGTGGCGGACGCCGTTTGGCTGGGGGAGCCCGTAGGCGCCGAGGCATCACCTGAGAGCTGAAAGCCGATGGAGCACCATCCGATCATCTGGGTTCAACTGATTCCGGGACTGCGCAACATCCCGGCGCATACGATCCATGCAACGCTGGTCCTGCTCGGGCTGCTGGTCTTCGCTAGGATTGCCGGGCGCCAACTGGCAGCGGCCAAGGAAGCCGGGACGGAACTCGTGCCTGACGACCGCCTGAGCGCGCGCAATCTAGCTGAAATAGCCGTTGGCGGGGTGGTAGCGATGGCCGAGGGAGTGCTCGGTCGCCGGGCGCGGGACTACGTGCCGCTGTTCGGGACGTTTTTCATCTTCATCCTGCTAGCGAACCTGATGGGGTTGGTGCCGGGATTCTCGCCACCGACGAGTGATTTCAACGTTACCTTCGGCCTAGGAGTCGCGTCTTTTGTTGCGTACAACGTGATCGGGATACGGGCGCAGGGAATCATCGAGTACTGCAAGCACTTCGTCGGTCCGATCTGGTGGCTGGCGGTCTTGATGGTCCCGCTCGAAGTGATCGACAACCTCGTTCGTCCGTTTTCTCTGGCGCTGCGACTTTTCGGAAACATGACGGGCGACCATCTGGTGTTGGAGATCTTCACCGACTTGACCAAGTTGTTCCTGCCCGTCGTCTTCTACTTCCTTGGAGCCTTCGTATCGCTGATCCAAGCCTTCGTGTTCACCCTGCTCACGATCATCTACGTCGCGCTGGCTGTCGGCCACGGCGAGGGACACTGAGCAGGCACGAGCGGCCGCGCTGAGCCAGAGGCGGAAGAAAGAGGACAGAGGCTGGCGGTGGCAAAGCGGGCACGCTCAACCCACAAACTGCAGGAGGAGAGAAACATGACGAAACGATTACGGGTTCTAGCAACCGGGGCAGCAACCGGGATCATGGCTCTGCTTGCCCACCCGGCAGTCGCGCTAGCCGCCGCAGCGCATGGCGGCGGGGCCGATAGCAGCGGGCTCATTGCGCTAGGGGCCGGGCTCGGGATCGGAGGCGCGGCCTTTGGAGCTGCACTGGGTCAGGGCCGGGCTGTGGCAGCCGCCATGGAGTCCCTAGGGCGCAACCCGAACGCTGCCGACCGGATCCAGACACCCATGATCATCGGCTTGGCCTTCATCGAGGCCCTTGCCATTTACGCCCTGGTGATCGCGTTCTTCCTCCAGGGCAAGATCTAAGTGCCGGCCCGAAGAAGCGGATCCAGGTGTAAGGGGGCCGCCACGGCGGCCCCCTTACGTGTTTTTTGCCGCCGCGAGGATCGCCGCGCGGTCGCACAGAGCGACCACTTCGGGAACTCGCCGCGCGATGGCCGCTAGCCCGCCCTCCTCTTGGCGATCGACGACGGCAACCACGACCGCGACCTGCCCGCCGGCTGCCTCGACCGCGTCGATGGCCCTGATGGTGGACTCTCCTGTAGTGACCACGTCCTCGAGCAAGCCGATCCGGGCATCGGGACGGAAAGGACCGTCGATCGTTGCCCCAGTGCCGTGATTCTTGGGCTGCTTGCGTACGAAGAACCCACTGAGCGGGCGGCCTGCCTGCGCTGCGGCACACAGCACCGCGGTCACGAGGGGAACCGCTCCCACAGCCATGCCCCCGGCAAGCTCGACGCCGCGGGTGGAAAGCTCGCGGTAAGCGAGGCGGCCGATGAGTTGGGCTCCGGCTGCCGTAAACACGGTTTGCTTGACGTCGATGTAGAAGGAGCTACGCCGTCCCGAGGCGAGCACGAACGAGCCCTCGCGGTACGACAGTCGCGCGAGCATGGCGGCCAGGCGTTGGCGGTCGTCCGGTTCGGCGTTCACGGATGCGTCTCCGCCAGGAAGCTCGTCAACAGTTCCATGAACTCTTCGTAGCGATCGTGGTGAACCCAATGGCCAGCGCCAGGGACCTCGGCGTAGCGGTAGTTGCGAAAATGCGAGGCGCGCCCGTCTTCTACCGGGTTGGACGCCCAGCTCTCGCTTCCCCGGACTAACAATACGGGACACTCGATCCGGCTCCAGAGCCGCGCGACGGCATTCCGGTCATAGCGGTGCGGCGGCCAAGCGCGCACGTAGTTGTCGAACTTCCATACGTAGGTTCCGTCTTCCATTCGCATAGTGCCGTGCAGTGTCAGATGCCGTGCCAACTCGGGTTTTAGATGCGGGTTCGCCTCGCGCATCCGCTGCTCTGCTTCGGCCAGGGAGCGGTACCGGCGCGGGCGGCGCATCGCCAGCTCTTGCATCGTGCGGATCCACGCATCGAGGCGTTCTTCGACCGGGCGCTCGTCGGTCATGCCCGGCGGCGGCCCGAGCCCTTCGATGGCGACTACGGCCCGTGCGGCCTTAGGGTAGATGCCGGCGTAGTGCAGCGCGATCGCACCGCCAAGCGAGTGCCCGACGAGGGTGGCGGGGGTCTCGCCGACGTGGCGGAGCAGTTGGGCGAGGTCGAGCACGTAGTCGGGCATCGAATACTGGGAGCCGATTGCCCAGGCCGAATCACCGTGGCCGCGCAGGTCGGGCGCGATCACGTGGAAGCGGTGGCGCAAGCGAGCGGCAACGAAGTCCCAGCTTCGAGCATGATCCCGGCTGCCGTGGATGAGCACGAGCAGCGGCTTGGACTGCTGGCCGTAGTCCACGTAGTGGAGGCGCAGCCGCTGCGAGAAGAAACAATGGGACGTAGGCCCGGCGATGTCCGGCAGCGGGGTCACGGGCGCTGGGGCGCTCTATTGCTTCAGGAGGTTTCGCGCAATCACCATCCGTTGGATTTGGGACGTGCCCTCGTAAATCTGCACCAGCTTGGCGTCGCGCATGAGCTTCTCGACCGGGTACTCTTTCATGTACCCGTAACCGCCGAAGATCTGCACCGCGTTCGTGGCGATTTGCATGGCTCGGTCGGCGCCGAACGCCTTGGCGTAGCTCGACAGAATCGACGAGCCCCCGTGGTGGTCTATCTCCCATGCCGCTTTATATGCCAGCAGGCGCATTGCCTCGAGATCGATCGCCATGTCCGCGAGCATGAACTGGATCGCCTGGAAGTTGGCAATCGGCTGGCCGAACTGCTGGCGCTCGAGCGCGTACCGCTTGCATTCGTCGAGTGCCCGCTGGGAGATTCCAATCGACACGGCGACGATCTGAGGGCGCGTTCGATCGAAAGTGCGCATGGCGATCTTGAAACCCTCGCCTTCAGCACCGACGAGCGCCGTTTTTGGAATCCGGCAGTCCTCGAAGACGATTTCTGCCGTGTCGGCGGCCCGCTGGCCGAGTTTCCCCCGCATCTTTTTTGCCGTGATCCCGGGAGTGTCGGCATCGACCACGAAGCAGGAAATACCCTTGTGCCGCGCGGCCCGGTCTCTTGTGGCAAACACCACCATCCAGTTCGCCACCGAGCCGTTGCTGATGAATATCTTGCTACCGTTGAGGACGAACTCATCGCCCACCCGCTCGTAGGTTGTCGAGATGCTAGCGGCATCCGAACCGGAGCCCGGCTCGGTCAGGGCGTAGGCGGCAAAGACCCCATCGCGGACTAGCCGGCCGAAGTACTCCTTTTTCTGTTCGTCGCTGCCCGCAAGAAGCAAGGGGGTGATGGCGAGATCGTTGACGGCGATGATCGTGGCCATTCCGGAGCAACCGTAGTTCAGCTCCTCGAGCACCAGGATCGTGTCGAGAACTCCGAGGCCGAGGCCTCCGTACTCCTGCGGAACCTCGAAGTTCATGAGCCCCACCTCCCACGCTTTTCGCATGACCTCGTAGGGGAACTCTTCGGTTTCGTCGTACTTGGCCGCCACGGGCATGATCTCGTTACGCGTGAAATCACGGGCGGTTTTCTTGAGCTGCTGCTGTTCTTCGGTGAGCGTAAATCCGAGCATCGTTACCGCATCCTCCAGGGCCACAGGCCGGCGCGCTCTTCCGGCGAGCACAGCCTGCCAGCGGCTCGACGCAGCGCGCCTAGGGGCTAGTGGCGCCATCAAAGCCGAAAAGACCGTCTCAGTCCATTGACGGGGCGTGACATGCCCCGGACCGCCAGGTATAGAACGCGTTCTACCCGCTCGTTGCTGCCGCCCTGCGAGCGGGGGTTGGCAATGACGGCGTGCGCTCGGCCGTCCAACCAAGTGTGTGAGCGCTCGAACGCGAAAGCTGGGAGGTCTGGAATGCGAAGAGGCAAGCGGTGCTTGCAGCGATCGACTCTGTTGGCGCTGATGTTGATGGGCTGGGTAGCGGCGGCGCAGGCTGACGAGGCGGCGCCCGCGGCTGCCACGATCAAGCCCGGTATGACGATCACGCGCCAAAACGTCGAGTTGATCGACGACCTGGTTTCTCCAGGGGTGCGTTGGGCGGTTGAGAACGGCATGGACATGTACATCGTGCCCTACCGCAAGATTCCCGAGCCGGCGGACTACGCCGCGGCGACCGAGAAATACTCGGCCCAGGTATCGATCGGCAAGCGCGGCGAACTCGTCAACTGGGTGGCCGGCCGGCCGTTCCCGGTCGTGGATCCGAACGACCCGCAGGCCGCGATGAAACTGATGTACAACTTCGAGCGCACGCACTATTTTACAGACGACCTCAACGTCCACTTGCCCGATGCGGACACCGGGTCGCTCGACGTCGACTCCAAGGGCAATCGCCGCTACAACGTCGAGCGCCACTTCGTGGCGGACTGGTCCCGCCGGCTACGATTCCAGGGTCGCTTGCGCCACGATCCGCGCCCGGCGTTTGAGAACAACCCCGACCAGACGTTCACCAAGGCCGGGTTCTATCCGCTGATCGAGCCGTTTGACCTCAAGGGCGTAGGCACCATCAGTTACCGGTATCTCGATCCGGAGAAGCAGGACGATACGTGGCTCTACACTCCCGTCATTCGCCGGGTGCGCCGGATGTCGAGCGCCCAGCGAAGCGACGCGCTGTTCGGCCAAGACATCGACCTCGACAGCTTCGGCGGGTACGCGGGTCAGATTCCATGGTTCGAATGGAAGCTCATCGGCGAAAAGCCGATGCTCGGCTCGCTGCACGGTGAAAATCTGCCCCCGAAGACCTGCGAGCGGGACGGAGGGATGACGTACTGCGAGAACTGGGAGCTGCGGCCGAGCGTGTACGTGATCGAGGGTAAGCCGAAACTCCCGAACTACGCGTACTCGAAGCGCGTCATCTACATGGACAAGGAGACGTATTTCATCCTCTACTCGGATCTGTACGACCAGAACGGCGAGCTGTGGAAAGTCGTCATTCAAAACATCCGCACGTCGAAGCAGCCCAATCCCCGGATCGACTTTTCGTATCCGGAAGAGCGGATGTTCGTCTATGCGTTCACCGTGATCGACATGCAGCTCATGCACGGGACCCGGGCGGCGATACCCGGTATGCAGTTCCCGGACGAACCGGGCTGGTTCATCGACATCGGGTTCGACAACGAGCACTCCGTTGGGGAGGAGTGGTTCACGATTGCCGGATTGATCGGCGGCGGTCGCTGACCGGGGCGGGTTGCGCTCGAGGGTGCTGGCCGCCGTGCAAGAGGACGCGCGCCACGCGGCGGCCGCGCATCTCGAGCACTTCTCCTTCGCGATCGGCGAAGCGAAAGCGTTCGCCGGCGCGCGGAATGCGGCCGAGCAGCTCGCACACATAGCCACCGATCGTCTCGGCCGATCCGGTCACCGGCGGTATCCCGAGCCGGCTGCACAGTTCTGCGACCAAGACCATCCCGTCGACCTCGACGCCGCGATCGGTTGCGACCACCGCAGGCTCTGGGGCCGGCGACGTCTCGTCGCGCAGGTCTCCTAGGAGAGACTCCAAAATGTCGTCGAGCGTGAGGAGGCCGGTCGGCACGCCGTGTTCGTCGACGACCACGGCCATGCGTGTTCTCTCGCGCTGGAACTTCTTGAGCAGGGAGTCGAGAGGCTGGGTTTCGGGAACGAAGACCGGCGCCTGGGCCACCAAGGAAAGATCGTCGGAGGTCGAAAGGGTTCCGATGCGGGGGAGGAGGTCCTTGATGTGGACGAAACCGAGCACTTCGTCGAACCCTTTTTCACAGAGCGGGTACCGGGAGTGACGGGTCCGCCGAACGATGGTGAGGTTCTCCTCGAGGGGGCGGTCGAGAGCCAGGTAGTCGATGCGATCGCGCGGGACCATGATGTGCTTGGCCGCCAGGCGTCGGAGGTAGGAGTCCAAGGCACGCCGGGCCTGAGACCTGCCTGCCCGAGGCGCTAGCGATCGCCGGCGCCGGGCCAGCACCGCGAGGCCGATACATCCGGCCAGCAGTAGGAGGAAGCCGGTTCTCACCTCGCGACCCCGCGGGGCGGGCCGTGCTGGACACTCGGCAATAGTGGAGGCTCGGAAGGGTCGTTCATCGCTGCGTTGTCGCCCGGCTGCCGCCCGGAACAGCCATGCCAGGCAGGAAGTCTAAGACGGGCGCGGGCGCCTTTGCAAGCTGGCGCACGCAAGTGCTACAAGCGAGCGCCGGTGCTCGCCTGCGTCCTGGAAAACGGGGTGATTCGACTCGAACGTAACCGCCCAGAGCCCCCTCGGCGCGCTGGTTGGGTACGGGTTGCCATGCGCATGGCGGGAGTTTGCCGGACAGACGTCGAGCTTGCCGCCGGCTACATGGGTTTTAAC
>CAYZHO010000004.1:43870-48222 GCA_964478045.1 uncultured Myxococcales bacterium
GCGCTTGAAGGAAAACTGGCGGGGCGGCGAGTGGTTGGGGAGATCAACTTCGCGTGCGGCCGTTGCCCTTGGTGCCAGCGAGGTCTCGGCCGCCATTGCCCCGACCGCCGCGTGCTGGGCATTGCGGGCGCCGATGGGGCATTTGCGGAAGTGCTCGCACTGCCGGAGCAAAACTTGCACGAGGTTCCGGATACGCTGTCCGACGAGGTTGCGGTGTTCACCGAGCCCGTGGCGGCCGCCTGTGAAGTGCTCGAACAGTTGGGCGACGCGCGCCCGGCCAGCGCTCTGGTGCTCGGCGACGGCAAACTCGGGCCGCTGGTGGCGCAGGTGCTGGCCGGCGAGGGGGTCGACGTGGAACTGGTCGGCCGCCACGTCGATGGGCTTTCGTGGCTTACCGCCCGAGGGGTTCGGGTGGGCGCCAGGCCTCGGCGGGCCAGGTACGAGTTGGTTGTCGAAGCCACAGGGCGCGCGGAAGGCTTGCCGGAAGCGATCGCGCGGACCTTGCCGCGAGGAACGCTGGTACTCAAGAGCACCGTGGCGGGCGAACACCGCATCAACCTAGCTCCGGTGGTGGTGGATGAGATTACCGTGATCGGCTCGCGCTGCGGCCGGTTCCCCCCCGCACTGGAACGGCTCGAGCGCGGCAGGGTCGAGGTTAGGCCGCTCGTTGCCGCGCGCTATCCCCTGGCGCAGGCGTGTGAGGCGATACGCCGGGCTGGCCAGCCGGGCGTGCGGAAAGTCTTGATCACGCGGGAGTAAACGCGATGGATTTTTCTCTGACGCCGGAACAGCAGGCGTTCCGCGACGAGCTGCGGCGCTGGTTGGCCGAGCGCAAAGCCGCCGGCGCCATGGGCGACCGCGAGCCGAAGTCCCTTGACGAAGTCGTCGAGCGGGGAAAGCGCTGGCAGCGCGAACTTTACGAAGGCGGGTGGTGCGGGGTCGGCTGGCCGCGTGAGTACGGGGGCCGGGGTGCGGGGTTGATCGAACAGATCATCTTTCAGGAGGAGCTGGCGCGGGCCGGTTCTCCCCAGCTCGTCAATCTTCTGGCTCTCTCAATGGTCGGGCCGCTCATCATCGACCACGGCACCGAAGAGCAAAAACGACGTTACCTCAAACCGATCCTGACGGCCGAGGAGATCTGGTGCCAGGGGTTCAGCGAGCCAGGGGCGGGCTCGGACCTGGCGGCCGTGGCAACCCGAGCAGTGCGGGAAGGCGACGAGTACGTTGTCAACGGCCAAAAAGTATGGACGAGCTACGCGCAGTACGCCGATTTCTGCATTCTCCTGGCCAGAACGGATCCTCGCGCGCCAAAGCACGAAGGCCTGACGATGCTGATTGTCGACATGAAGAGTCCGGGGGTCGAGGTGCGCCCGCTGCGGCAGATGAACGGCGACAGCGAATTCAATCAAGTGTACTTCGAGGACGTGCGCGTGCCGGTTACCTCGGTCATTGGACGCGAGGGAGATGGCTGGCGAATGGCCATTGCGATGCTGATGTACGAGCGCGCAACGCTCACGTTCCAGCGGCAGCTACAGTCTCGCGTGGCGCTCGAGGACCTGCTGCGGTTTGCGCGCGAGTTTACGTTGCGCGGGCGGCCGGCAATTGAGGACCCGGTCATGCGCCAGCGGCTGGCGCAGGCGTACATTGAGAACGAGGCCTTGCGGCTGACCTCCTTGCGTCACTTGACCAAACAGTTGCGCGGCGAGCCGCCGGGGCCGGAGGGTTCAATGGAAAAGCTGTTCTGGAGCGAGATGTTTCAGCGCACGCTCGAACTGGCGATGGCGATCGCCGGACCCTACGGGCAGCTAGCACCCGGCGACCCCCGCGCTCCAATGAAGGGACAGTGGCCGCATTTGTACTTGTATTCGCGGGGGCGGACGATCGCTGCCGGCACCTCGGAGATTCAGCGCAACATCATCGCCCAACGGGTGTTGGGCTTGCCGCGCGACCGCTAGCCCGCCTTGCGCTTGCGGCGGTCGCGCTTGGCGTTGATGCTGTGGCGCCTGCCGTTGACGCGGCGGAACGGGAAGCGGTAGACCTGCCCTCGCTTGCCTTGTTGTTCGGCCCGAATCCGCCAGTTCCTGAGACCCTTGCGCAAGTATTCCGGTTCCATATTGAGGGCCTGGCAGATGCTGGCGAACGAGAAGGGCCAGCTCATATCGTCCGACTCGAGCCACGCTTCCACGTCGTCATCGTGAAGCTCGTCGGAGTCGTCGGTACATTGAATGAAGTTGCGCTGGAACGACGCGATGGCGTCTTCGAGCACGGCGAGCATGAGGCGCTTTTCCGGCACCATCGTGGTTTCGGTGAAGACGCGGTCGAAGAACTGCGATGGCGTCATCGTGTCGGGCTCGATCATCGTGAGGGCGGGATCTTCCACGCACACCGTCTTCCGACGTTCCGAGGCCTGCGGGGTGCTCGTGCTTCGCTCCTTTGCCTTCATGTTTCCTCCACCTTGCCGGCCTGCCGGCCCGATCAACCGCCTTTTGCTAATAGCGCCTCCGCCTCCTCGGCCGGCCGTCCGGCTGCATAACTCACCTGACCGCCGGTCGTCAACGACCGGCAACCGATTTGGTGTCCTTTTCGTCGGTCTCCTCTCGGAGCTCTTGAATCGCTTTCAAGAGCGCCTTTCGCCGCAGTATGAGGATGAACTGCTCGGCCAACTTCACGGCCGCTAGAGCCATTTCGGCTAGCCGGGCATCGTCCACCTTGCCCGTCACTGCTCGCGTGAACATGCGCAGCTCGTTGCGGGCGAGATCACCAATGGCCTTCATGTACATGGGGATCGCCAGTTCCTTCGGAATGAGGCGATCGGTGATCCCGACGTTCTGGATCGCCGCGAGCGTCTCGAGCAAAGTGACGTCGTCCCCTTCGAAACACTCCTCCCCATTGCGAACGACCGGGCTGAGAACGCCTTGCTCGACGTAGTAGTCGATTTGTTCGCGTTCGATGCCGGCGAACTCATGCGCCCGCGAGCGAGGAATCGGCTCGCGCCCGGGTGCGAACAGGATTTCTTCGTAGAAGCGGCCCTCAAGCCCGAGCAAAGTGTCGATTTCCCGCTGGCTGATGACCGAGAAGTCGCGGTCGAGGATTGCCTTGATGACGTCCAGGGGGAGAAAGCGCTTGCGCTGCAGCTCCTTGATCGTACGAATCCGATCGACGAAGGACCGGTCGTAGTAGGCCATGTTGCGGCCGGTTTTGAGCGTAGGCGGAGGCAACAGCCCCTCGCGGATATAGAACTTTATCGTGGCTGGAGAGACGCCGGTGAGCCGCGCCAGGTCGGAAATTCGAAGCAGATCCTTCTTCTTTGAGCTGGCGGTAGCCATCGGCGTCTGGAAAGTAGAAAGTACAACTATCCACTTACTAGAAAGTCCGCGTGGCTGTCAAGGGGTTTTTTCACCGATCGGGCTGCCAAGCTGACGCGCCCGCCCCCTTATGGGGGGTTCTCGAGCGTTGACAGTGCCGGCCGCTGCGAGTACGCGGGAGCCCATGGTCGTAACGGAGTTCTCTGCGGCTACGCGCCGCGCCATGCTTGGCCGCGCTGCAGAGAACGTATTCGACGTCGCGGTGATCGGTGGTGGAATCACGGGGGCCGGAGTGGCGCGGGAAGCGGCCCTTCGCGGGCTTAGCGTAGTCCTGCTCGAGCGGGGAGATTACGCCTCGGGCACGAGCAGTCGATCTTCAAAGCTCATTCACGGTGGCCTGCGATATCTCGCCCAGGGCGACCTCGGGCTGGTGCGCGAGGCCGCTCGAGAGCGAGCGGTACTGCGACGGATGGCGCCTCATCTGGCCCGCCCGACGACAATGCTGGTGCCGGTGCGCTCGCGTTCGGGCCAGATGAAACTTCGAGCGGGGCTGTGGACCTATGCTCGGCTGGCGGGAGCACAGGCGCCCGAAAGCCACCGCAGCATGAGCCGCTCGGAAACTCTGGCGGCCGAGCCGTCTCTCGACGGCCGAAGGATCGCCGGGTCGGTGGCGTTTACGGAATACGCCACCGACGATGCCCGGCTGACGCTCGAAACCGTTCTGTCGGCCGTGGCGGCGGGCGCGGTGGCCGCGAACTATGCGGAAGTCGTAGGGTGCCAGGAGCGACGCGACGGAGTTGGGCTGGTCGTGGAAGACCGCATTGGAGGGCAGCGCCTCGTTGTGCGGGCGCGGGTAGCGGTCAACGCCGCAGGCCCGTGGCTTGAGGCAACGGCAGCGCGCATTGGCTGTCCCGGGGCGCCGCCTCTGGAACTGACGCGTGGAATCCATTTGTGCTTTCCGCGCGACCGCCTGCCCGTGCGGCAGGCGCTCGTGCTACCGGCTCCCGACGGGCGCGCCACCTTCATCCTCCCCGCGGGCAAGGTCGC
>CAYZHO010000005.1:0-22929 GCA_964478045.1 uncultured Myxococcales bacterium
CGCGGCATGGCCGGTCGCGAGCCGGTCGTGGCCAACTCGGCCAACGGAATGGACCCGCTGGCACCCGAGGCTGGCGGAGACCGCTTCGACCTGGCAGCTGTGGGGCTTTCCTACGCGCGCTTCGTGCGAATCATCGACGCGGGGGCTGAGGCCGACGACGCCGGCAACCACGTACCCGGCGGCGGCAAGGCGGGTTTCGACCTGGACGCCGTAGCGGCCGCCAACTGGGTGCGGCCGGTTCGGCTTCGCGGCACCGTGCGGGCGGGTGGTGTACCGGTGAAGGGGGCGTTCGTGCGCCTGGTGCCGCCCCTCGGCCGGCGGCGGCCGTGGAGGCGCACGCCGGCCAGCGGACGGTTCCGGTTCTGGCCGCTAGCTCCCGCTGGCGTATATCGGGTCAAGGCTCGTGTTGCCGGCCGTCGGACCACTGTCCGGCGAGTTGTGCTCGACGGCAGCCGTCGAGTGGTCACGGTGAATGTGGAGCTTCCCTAAACCGGCAGCACGAGCGCGGCTTCCCGCGCTCGCAGGCCCCGCGCCAGCGCTTTCGGCTGGCGGCCGGGCAGGGACTTATTGGAGGTAGCCGAGACTGCGGAGCTGCATGAGCCGCTCCTGCTCTGCGGCCTTCGGGCGGGCCAGTTGCGGAGCCGGCGGTCGCCAGCCGTGGGGGGTGTAGGAGGCTATCCGGGCTGGAATCACGACGCCGTCGGCGAGGATTTCTTCGAGCACCCGGCCTGGCATGTCCTCGCTAGCCGGAAGCCCGAGAAGCGCGAGCACGGTGGGAGCCACGTCGAATACGGAGGCAGCAGGCCGCTCCCCGCTGGCCACCGGGCGGATCGTTGCGCGAGTAATGTCAGGACCCATGGCGGCGAAGAAAGCCGGCGGCGCTCCCTGGTGCGCGCCGGACGGAAGCGCTCGGTCGAAGCGACGGCTACGCCGGATAGCGCGCATGCCATGGTCACTGACCACGAATACGTTCGCTTCCGCGGGAAGAGCGGCGAGGATGCTGCCGATCATCGAGTCGAGCACCCTGTAGTAGCCGCTTATAGTGTGACCGAGCGCCTTGATCTCCGCGTGAGTCGGGCGATCACGGTACTGATCGGGAAACGCGTACCGCCAGAAGCGGTGGCCCAGCACGTCGGCGCCGCCGAAGTAGACAGCCACCAAGTCTGGGAGCGACCGTGTCGCCAGCAGGCGCATGAGCACCTCGAAGTATGCAGCGTCAGCACGTAGCGCCCAGCGGCTTTCTTCAATCATTTCGCGGGCCGGTGCGGGCAGCGCCTCCTTGGATGGGGGAAACAGCTTGCGGGCGATCCGCTCGGCTCGTCGGTGGCCGGCGGCGATGGCGGTGCGAACGAGGGGAAGAACCTCGGCCGGATAGGCGTAGCCCGGCCCAGCGGCTGCGGGCCCACCCTTGCGCAGAGGTCGCGAAAACTGTTTCGGCACGATCGTATTGACTTGCGCCACGACAACGCCGCGCACTCGTTCGGCCGGGTAGGTGGCCCACCACCCGATCGTCCAGCTCCGGCGACCGCGATCGGAGAGGATGTTCCAAAGCGCCTTGGCACGCCGGTCCAAGCTAGTGACTAGGCGGCGTCTGCCCTCGGCCCGGCGAACGAACCCGTTGATGGCGTGATGCTCGGGGCCAACGCCGGTTGCAATGGTCGTCCAGATGATCGGCGAAAGAGTTGGCTTGAGCGTCTTGAGGCTTCCAAACGCGCCGCGCCTTTGCATTCGCGCCAGCGTTGGG
Source organism: uncultured Myxococcales bacterium (assembly GCA_964478045.1). Classification (GTDB taxonomy): domain Bacteria; phylum Desulfobacterota; class Binatia; order UBA1149; family SPBQ01; genus CAZQYE01. The sequence goes on from CAYZHO010000005.1 coordinate 1,745, forward strand.
AGCTTTCCCTGCGCGATTAGTGTGGCAACTAGACTCGGCTCGAGTCCGTCGGCGGCGATCAGAACGACCGGATGAACGCGGTCCGATCCCGAGCGGCAGCCAATGCCGGCAAGCGCGATGAGCAAGAGGGCGAATAATACCGCGCGCCGAAGCCGGCGCGTTGCGCTGCTCGGGATGCGGCGGTGTCCGTTCATAGGAGGCCGGGCGCAATCCGTGTTGTGATCGTGCGTGGCGGCGGCTACACAGGCAAACGAGGGCTTGAGCGGTGGCCTGGGCGCGCGGCTTTGGCAGACCGGAACCGTCGGATTGGCCGGCCCTGGGATACTTCGCGGTGGCCGTGCTGCGCTGCTTGCGCTTCGATCCGGCAGGGGCGCCGTTTATCGGTGACAATCAGCATTACTTTTTCATCGCGGAACGGTTTGCTGCCGGCATCGCTCCGCACCAGGCCCACTTCGATCCTAAGACCGCACTGTCGGTGATGCTCAGCGGCGCGGCAATGCTGGCGGGCCGCGGCGCGGGGATGGACGAAGTCGCGGCGGCACGGGCGGCGAGCATCCTAGCGGCCGGCGCTTCGGTGGCGGCGGTTTGGTGCCTTGCCCGGAGGGTAACGCGCAGCCGGCTTGGGGCGCACGTGGCAGCCCTGCTCGTGCTAATGCCCGAGCGGCTTTACGGAATGGCGGCGACCGGGGCGCGTCCCAAGGTGTTCGTTCTTCCGTTCATCCTGTACGCCCTCTTAGCGGCCGCGCGCCAGCGGCCGTTAGCGGTGGGTGTAGGCTCGGGCCTAGCGTTCTTGACCTGGCAGCCGGCGCTGCTGGCCATTGGGGCGGCTATCGAGCCGGTTGCTCGCAGCCGAAGTCGCGTGGGTGCGATCGCCCGAGTCTGCATAGGGGCAGGCGCAGTCATTGTTGCGTACGAGCTCTATTTCGCGTGGCGGGGCGCTTTGGCGGACCAGATCGAGCAGAGCGTTCTGTTCCCGCTCCAATACATGGGGCATTCCTGGCGCCTGGGCGCTACCGCAACTCACGCGCGCTGGTTGTTTGCGCTCGGGCGCACACCGTCGCTCGACACGGTTTTGCCGTGGGGATTTCTCGGTGCGTTGTCGGCCGGCCTTCTGTGCGCGACCTTGCGGCCACGATGGGCTGTGGAGCAGCTGCTCGCGGTGCAAGGGCGGCCGGCGTACGTCGTAGTCGGCCTGCTCACCTTTGTGTGGACCCTGTTCGATTACCAGGGGTTTCCCGATCGTTTTCCTCTACTGCCCGTTGGTGCCGTTGCGGTTGGATGGGCGGTGGCGGCAGGCACCGCGATGGCGGCGCGCCGATGGCACCGACGAATCGCCGTCGCGGGTGGGGCGGCGGTCTTAGTCGCGTTGGCATCGGGCGTAGCCTTGCAAATCCGGTCGACGCAGCCGCGCAGCCGAGGACTCAATGCCCAGCGCAAGGAGGCGGCGGCAGTGACCGAGTGGCTCGAGGCTGGACTGTCGGTCTACGCTCACGGCTGCGTGCACTTGCTCGCTCTAGCGCACGCGAACAACTACGTGCGTTACGGCTTCATGCTGCGGGGATTGCCCGAGTACTGGCGCGATACCTTCTCGGCAAGGGGCTTCGCACCTAGGCGCGAGGGAAAACTTCCGGACGTCGTGCTTTGGTGCCGGGGCAAGGAACGGTACGCTGAACCTTGGCTCGAGCGCTTCTACCGCCGTGCCGGCAGACCCTACTTTGGGAAGGGAGAAAGCGTCTGGATATCCAAGCGGCTTACCCGGCGGCTGCGCCGCCATGGCTGCGGGCAAGGCGGCGACGTTTCCCGCGATTGTCTTTTGGCAGAAAATTGGCAACCCTTGGCGGCCCGCTAGGCAGTGGCGGACCAAGGGGAGGAAAGAATGCCGCAAGACATTTTTCAAAAGATCAAAGAGCAGATCGAAAAAGACCGCATCGTGCTGTACATGAAGGGTACGCCGGACATGCCGCAATGCGGTTTTTCGCACGTCGTGGCAGAAATCCTGCGGCGGACGGGTAAGGAGTTCGTGGCCTACGACGTGCTGGCCGACGAGAGCCTGCGCGAAGGAATCAAGCAGTTTTCAAACTGGCCGACCATACCGCAGTTGTACATCGACGGGCAGTTCGTCGGCGGCTGCGACATTGTTCGTGAAATGTACGAAAGCGGAGAACTCGAAAAGTTGCTCGAATAAGGAGGGCCGCCGGTAAGGTGATTTCGGCCAGTTGCCGCCTGGCTTCGCTTTCGGTGGGAACGACACTCCGGTGAGCGCGCATTTGGAACTCTCGCCGGCCGACTGGGATTGGCTGCGGTCGCACGGGCTCGACGAACGAGAAGTCGAACGGCAACTCGCGTGTTACCAGCGGCCTCCGAACTATGCTCGACTGGTCAGACCGTGCACGGTTGGAGACGGAATCGTCCGGCTGGAAGAGTCCGAACAGCAGGATCTCGTCGCGCTGTACGAACGCGCACCTGAGCGCGCCCGCGCCGTGAAGTTCGTGCCGGCCTCTGGCGCGGCCAGTCGCATGTTCAAGTCGCTGCTTGCCCTAGTGGCGCAGCAACGGCCGCTACGCCGCGCGGAGCTCGAAGGCGAGCCCGCGCGTTTCTTCGACGGCCTTCCCCGCTTTGCCTTTTACCCGGATCTCGCTGCGGTGATGGCCCGTGACGGCCTCGACATCGGCGCCGTTCTGGAAGGGGAGGACCTCCGGCCGATCCTCGAATATCTGCTCGAGGAACGAGGTCTCGGCTACGCGCGGCTGCCCAAGGCGTTGCTCGCGTTCCATCGCTACGGCGACGAGGTGCGGACTGCTTTCGAGGAACACCTCGTGGAGGGTGCGGCCGTTTCCGGGGGAAAGACCGTACGGCTTCACTTCACGGTGTCGCCTGCTCATCACCAGCGCTTTGAGAATCTCTTCGCGCGCGTGCGGGACCGGTTCGAAAAGCGCCTGGGCACCACCTTCGACGTGGAGTTTTCGTTCCAGGATCCTGCAACGGACTCGATTGCGGTGGATCCTGAGGGACGCCCATTTCGCGACCGCGACGGACGCCTGTTATTGCGACCTTCCGGACACGGCGCGCTCCTCGGCAACCTTGCCGCCTGCGACGCCGATTTGGTGTTCATCAAGAACATCGACAACGTTGCGGTAGACCACCTTCGCGGTCCCACCGTGTGGTGGAAAAAGGTCCTCGGCGGCTATGCACTGCGCTTGCGGGCGCGTTGCAATGATTTGCTCGAAGGGCTGGCTGCCGGCAAAACCGAGCTGCAGCGCGAGGCGGCCGCCTTCTTAGCGAGCGAGTTTGGGGTCGAGGTCGAACAGAGCGAGGAGACCGGCCGGTTAGCGGATTTCCTCGATCGGCCGCTACGCGTGTGCGGGATGGTTCGCAATACGGGAGAACCGGGCGGCGGTCCCTTCTGGGTCGCTTCGCCGGGCGGTCAAGTCCGCCGCCAAATCGTCGAGAGCAGCCAAGTCGATCTGAACGACCCGGAGCAGCGGGCTATCCTCGAGGCTTCGACGCACTTCAATCCCGTCGACCTTGTCTGCGTCCTGCGCGACCGCCGCGGGCGTTCCTACCCGCTCGAGCGATACGTGGACGAGCGAGCTTACCTCGTGGTGGAAAAGTCGCACGAGGGGCGTCCGCTGCGATCTCTCGAGCGTCCTGGCCTGTGGAATGGAGCGATGGCGGGTTGGAACACCGTCTTCGTGGAGGTGCCGGTCGAGACGTTCAACCCGGTGAAGACGGTGATTGACCTACTGCGCCCCGCTCACCAACCGCAGGCCGTCGGCGGGTGACACGGGCGGGCGGCGCCTTTAGCCTACCCAGTTGTATCGCGTTCCGCGTCGCTGGCCGCTCTTAGTTACTTTCTTCGCCTTGATCAGGCGTCCGAGCGACTCGCGCACCTGAGCCGCGGTGCCACCGACCTCAGCCCGAATTTCCTCAGCCGAGGCTGTGCCGGCCTGTGCGAGGAACTCCGCAATCGCGCGGTCGATTTGCTCGCGGCCTTTTGCGGTCCGCGTATTGTACTTACGCGGCCGCCCGCGCTTGGCGCGCTGGACCCTGCCCGAGGGCCTGCGCCCAGCGACCCTTCGCGCTACGCCGGCTGGAGCCGTTCGGATCGCCTCCGCAAGCTCCGCGAGGGTAAGCTCGCGCAGATGCTCGAGGTAAGGCGAACTCGCGATTTGATCGAGGAAGCGGCCGACTTGCGTCGAACCTGGAAGCACCGACAGGGCCTCCTTGAAGGCTCGGCGCGAGGCGTCCTCGATCGCGCGGTCGAGCGACGCCAAAAGCGACGCGCCCCCGCCCCGCGTAGCGGTTGTACGCCGCCTGGTCGTTTTTTTCTTTTTCGCCATGAAGGCCGTCTAACACGGCTTGTCCAGCGACGCAAGACAAATATTGGTTTCAATGGTCAATACAGGCGATTAGGGGCAAGAGACGCAGTGTCGAAGACTTTTTTGGCGCTAAGCAGGGCCGGTGTTTTCTTGTTTGAAGAAATCCTCGACGAGCGCCGGAAAATCGGCAAGTCGCACGCGGACGGTCGGAGCTCCGGGCGGCAAGGCGTCGTGCAGCCGCTCGAAATACCCGCGGTCGCAGCGCGCTTCCACAATGACGACCATTCCGCGGTCGGTTGGCGTGCGGATCAAGCGTCCGACCATTTGTTTCAACCGTAGCAGCATGCGGGGAATGCTGTAGTCGTAGAACCCGTTTCCGCCTGCGCGTTCGATCAGTTCTGCCCGGCGCTGAATGAGCGGATCGCCGGGTACGTCAAATGGCAGTTTCTCGATCACCACTGCGCGGCACGCGTCTCCCGGAACGTCAATGCCCTGCCAAAATGCACGGGCGCCGAGCAGCACCGCGTGCCGCATTTCCGTGAAGGTGCGAACGAGGTCGTGCGGGTCCGTGTTGCCCGAAGAAGGTGCGATGATCGAAATGCCGTGGTCCGACAGCCGGCGGTCGAGCAGGTCGGCGGCGGCGCCGAGCCGATCGCGACTGGTGAACAACCCCATCGTTGCTCCACCGAGCCGTTCTGCCAAGGTCGCAACCACCTCTACCATGTGATCCACGAGACGTTCCCGCCGCGTGGGCTCGTCGATGAACACGACGCGCAGGTTGTGCTCGTAGTCGAACGGACTCGGGACCGGTGCCTCGAGGCGATAGCGATCGCCAGCGCGTTCCTCGATCTCGAGCGAACCTAGGGCGCCTCGCGCGTCCCCCGCCACCGAGACCGTCGCGGACGTACCGAATAGCGTCTTTACCCGGTCTAGAATTTCGAACTGAAAATCGGCGGCAGGCGACACCGGAGTGGCGACGAGGCGCCACTGCTCGTCGCTGCGGCGTGCCAAGCCACGAAAGCGAACGACGAAATCCGGGTCTGGAATTGGAAGGCTCCGGTGCAGGATCGTCGCGGCATCGAGCAACGTCTCGGCGGTCACCGCGGCTGGGTCGTCGTCGCTCCTGGCCGTTTCGGCAAGGCGGCGGGCCAGCTCCGCTAGAGCCTCGGCGAGCTCCCCAGCCACGTCGAGGAGCGCGCCCCATGCCGGACCCGGCCCGTCGGCCGGGACCGGCAACTCGTCGCGATATGTCGAGGGATCGTATCCGACGAGCGCTCGGGCTTCGGCTCCAACGGCCGGCACGAGTTCGAGGGCGCGGCGCGCCAGCTCGCGAATACGCTCGTCGTCGGCACGCGGTTCGCTCCGTTCGTCGAGCAGCGACTCCAGCCGGTGGCGCAGCTCTACCCCATCGGCGCTGCGCGCATAGGCGGCGTCGGCTCGCTCGGCCAGTTCGTGGACTTCATCGACGATTAGGTGTTCGAGCGGCGGATAGTCCGGGGGCCAGCGCAGGAGGAGGTCGTGGTTCACCACGATCAGTTCGGCTCCTTCGAGCCGGTTACGGGCCTCGCGAAAGACGCAATGGCCGCGCGTCTGCTGGCAGGTTTGGCGGCTGCATTCCCCGGCGTCCGCGCTCGTAACTTCGCGGCGATAGCGCTCGAGATCCGGGTACAGTTGAAACAGAACGCCCGGTATCCGATCCACTTCGCCGTGTCCCGCGCTGCGCGCGAAGGCAGCGATCAACGCGAGGGCGAACGAGTCGGGAGGTGGAAGCAGACTCGCAGAACGGTCCAGGAAGCGATCGAGGCGGGCGCGGCACAGGTAGTTCGCCCGCCCTTTCATCAGCGTGTAGCGCAGGTCCGGGTGTCCCGTAATGTAGGCGGCAGCCGGAATGTCTTTTTCGATGAGCTGTCGTTGCAATATCTTGCTGGAAGTCGAGACGATGACCTGCGCTCCGGTCTCGCGCGCGAAAGGAATTGCGACGGCCAAGTACGCAAGCGTCTTGCCGATGCCCGTTCCCGCTTCGCAGATCCGAATGGTCTTGCCCGCCTTGCCCGTGAAGCAATCGTAGACGTGTTCGAGCAGCTTTCGTTGCTCCGGCCGGTACTGGTAGCCAGGAATGACGCGCCTGCCGATTTCGACTTCGGCCAGTCGTTCGGCGATTGCCTCGAAGTCGAACGGAACGGCCGCCGGCGCGTCTTCACGCCGGGCCGCAGGGCCGGCCGCCACCGCGGCCTCCGCGGTGGCGGAGTGCGGCGCGTGCTTCAGCCGCGCGCGCCACGGCGACGAGGGGCTGAACTGGCGCAAGGCGAGGTAGGCGTTGCGCGCCGCCGGGCTTCCTGCCCGCGCCTCGGCGAACACGTTTACGGCCAGCCGCAGGGTATCGATCGCGTCGTCGAGAGCCCGGTGGCGTTCGGGGCGGCCGAGTTTCTCCCGGCAGAACGTGTCGAGCTTCATGTTGCGAGCGTCGGGATAGACGAGGGCGAGAAGCTCGACCGTGTCGAGGTAGGCGTGGTGCTGGAAGCGCGGATGAACAGCCCTGGTCAGCCACAGCCGCTCGAACGTGGCGTTGTGGGCGACGACCGGGACGTCGCCGATGAAACGGTCGAGTTCGGCCGCGACTACCGAACGCTCCGGTGCCCGATCGACATCCTCCTGGCGGATTCCCGTGAGGCGGCGAATGAAGGGCGAGAGAGTTCGATCCGTGCGGATGAACGTGTTGAATATCTCGATCGTGGCGTGGCCCGGCCGCGCGAGGGCCGCTCCCACTTCGATCAGCACGTCCGAGTCCGGATCGAGACCGGTGGCCTCGAAGTCTAGAAAACACAGCGGTCCTTCGGCGAGCAGGAGCTCGAGCAGCTCGGTCTCAAGGCGAAGGGAACGAGCTTCGACGGCCGCCCGAAAGCGCCCGGTCGGCTTGAGCGGCAGATCTTCCTGAAACGCTGAAGGTTCGAGCACGTGCTCCTTGCTACACGAGTCGCTACTGCGGGCCAAGCCGCCCGCGGTTGGTGCGCACGACTTCGTTCACGCCCGTTCGATTTGTGACGGTATTGCGCGTCGCAGCAACGCGGTAGCCCTGGGGGTTCGGGGGCTTGCGCGGCCGGCCGCGGTGGCACGTGGCTTGCTGTTCGCCGGCAGGCCCATTGAGCATCAAGCGATTCGGGCGAGAAAAACGAGCACCGGGCAAAGGAGCAAGACTCGTGCAGCAGCGGCAGCGTCACCTCGATTTGGCCATGACCTATAGCGCGTACCGCGAGATCGAGATGGTTCCCCAAGACGCCGTCGAACATGTAAGTCAGGCCATTCTCTCGCTCGCCGACGACCCTTGCCCAGAGGGCGCCGTCATGCTCGAAGACGCGCGGGGGTGCTACTACTTGGCCGTCGACGGCTGGTACATCCTCTACCACTTGAGCGAGGACATGCGCTGCCTGACTATTCTCGGGGTCCTCGATGGGCCCGAACACACTGTCCACTGAGGCGCCGAGCGCCTCGGGATTGGAACCGGCGCCGGGCGAGTGGGCAGGCCCGGCGCTTTTTTTACCCTAGTGGCGCTCCCGCTAGCACCGTGACCTCTCTGGCGCGTTAGACGTTCCCCGGCCCTACGACCGGCAAGGCCCGGAAGTGGGCGCGCCGAAGTCGGCAACGGGCGCCTTTTGCCACGGCTGGCCCAACGGCCGCAGAGCCCCGCGGGCGCAGCCGCGGCCGGGATCAGTCGGGACGCGAGGTGCTTGCGCGCTGGCTTGAAATGCTGGCAAGAAAGGTTTCGGTGGCTGCTTTCGCTTGCGGCGGCGTGCCCGTAAGGGCGCGTATGGCAGCCACAGCCCGGGCGCCTGCCTCCAGCACTGGCCGCACCGTGGCGGAGTTGATTCCCCCGATGGCGACGACCGGTCGAGGCCGGGCTGCCTCGACCGCTTCCCGCAGGCGCCCCAGGCCCTGTGGTGGCCCAAAGGGCCGCTTGGAGGGGGTTTCGAACACTGGTCCAAACTGAAAGTAGTCGAGGGGCGCGCTCGCTAGCTCGCGTATTTCGCTTACGGCGTGAACTGAACGGCCGAGCAGGCGGGAACTGCCGATCAGGCGGCGGGCGCTTTGCGGATCGAGCCCGCTAGCCGGCAGGTGAAGGCCGTCGGCGTCGACCGCCAAGGCGATGTCGGCCCGGTCGTTGACTACAAAGACCGCTCCCGAGCGGCGAGTGATCCGGCGCAAGCGCTGGGCAAGGACCAGCAGCGCCCTGTCCGCAAGGCGGCGGTGGCGCAACTGTACCCAGCGGCAGCCCCCATCGATCGCGGCGGCCACGGCCTCCTCGAGGGCGCTCACTTCGAGTGCTTCGTCGGTGACTAGGCACAAAGGCGGTTCGGGCAAACGCTGCCAGGTTTCCTCGTTGGCCGAGCTGCCCATCACCCGACCACCGCAACGGTCGGAGCCGGCGCGAGAGCCAGAGCTGGGGTCCTCACGGTTCGATTAAGTCGCTCAAGGGCGAGGACGCCGTCGCATAAAGCTTGCGCGGGATGCGGCCTGCCAGATAGGCCGCCCGCCCGGCCTCGACGGCCAGGCGCATCGCGCGGGCCATCAGAATCGGGTCGCGGGCCCCGGCGATTGCCGTGTTCATCAGAACGGCCGTCACGCCCATCTCCATCGCTTCGGCCGCGTCCGAGGCGGTTCCGACTCCGGCATCCACAATGACCGGGACACTGCACTGCTCGAGAATGATCCGGAGGTTGGTGCGGTTGCGGATGCCCAAGCCGGAGCCGATCGGTGCCGCCAGCGGCATAACGGCCGCGCAACCGATTTCCTCGAGCCGGCGGCACGCCACCGGGTCGTCGTTGATGTAGGGTAGAACCTGAAAGCCTTCGGCAACCAGCACCTTGGCGGCCTCGATCGTAGCGGGTACGTCGGGCATCAGGGTCTTGTCGTCTCCGATGACTTCGAGCTTGACCAGGTTTCCCACACCCGCTTCCCGCGCGAGGCGGCACGTACGAATGGCTTCCTCGGCCGTGTGGCAGCCCGCTGTGTTCGGCAGAATCGTGTAACGCTCGGGATCGAGGTAGTCGAGCAGGTTCTCGCGGGAGCGGTCGGTAATATTCACCCGGCGCACGGCCACGGTGACGATCTCCGCTCCCGACTCCTCGACGGCGCGGCGAGTCTGCTCGAAGTCGGCGTACTTTCCAGTGCCGACAATCAGGCGCGAGCGGTAACGCCGCCCGGCTAGTTCGAACGTGTCTTCGGACACTTGGCCGTTATCCTCCTCCGACGAAATGGACGATCTCGACCCGGTCGCCTTCGTGCAGCTCGGTCTCTTCCCACTGCTCGCGCGGGACCACGGAACGATTGAGCTCGATCGCCAGGCGCCGTCCCGACAGGCCCAAGTCGGCGACTAGCCGCGCAAGCGTCGTGCCTTCGGAAAGTTCGCGATCTTCGCCGTTGATGCGGACTTTCACGCCACAGCGATAGCTTTGCCTTCGTTCCTTTACAACCGAGAATCCGCTTGGTATCTGCCCCTGTGGCCGGCAGTACGCCTCGCGCTCGAATCGATCTGAGCGCCCTTGCGCACAACTACAGGGAAGTGGCACGCCTCGTGCGCGGTGGCACGCGCGTGCTCGCCATGGTCAAGGCCGACGCCTATGGACACGGGGCGCGCCGGGTAGCACAGCGGCTTGCGGGCCTTGGGTGCCGGCACTTCGGCGTGGCGACCCTCGAGGAAGCGGCCGAGCTGGCGGGGCTCGGCGCGCCTGCTTCGGTGGTTGTCTTTGGGGGTATCCTGCCGGACGAGGCCGCTCGTGCCGCCGAAATAGGGGCGGAGGTGGTTGTGTTCGATTGGGAAGTGACGCAGGCCTTGGCCCAAGCAGCCCGGGCGTTAGGCCGGACGGTGCCCGTCCACATCAAGATCGACACCGGCATGCGCCGCTTAGGGATCGAGGTGCGGCACGCTCGGGAGTTTGCCGCGCGGATCGCTGCGCTAGAGGGAGTCAAGCCCGTGGCTCTGTGTTCCCACTTCGCAATGGCCGAGTCGGTCACCACAGAAGTAACGCGGGGGCAGCTCGAAGCGCTGCTGGAGGCGGCACGCCAGGTCGAGTCGATTCTCGGGCGGCTGCCGCTGCACTTGGCCAACAGCGCCGCGATCATGACGCGCCCGGAGACGCACCTCGACATGGTGCGGCCTGGCTTGATGCTGTACGGTCTCTTGCCCGACCCGGCGCTCGCCGGACGCGCCAGTCTTCAGCCGGTGATGACCTTCGAGGCTCCGGTGGTGCGCACGGCCATGCTTGGACCGGGCGTCGGCATTGGCTATGGCCATACCTTCCGAACCCAGCGGGAGATGGCCGTGGCGACGCTGCGGTGCGGATACGCCGACGGCTACCCGCGGGCGCTTTCAAACTCCGGGGAGGCTTGGCTTGCCGGCCGCCGCTGCCGGGTGGTCGGCAGGGTATGCATGGATCACACGATGATCGACGTGACCGGCCTGCCGGTGCGCGTCGGTGATCGAGCAGTATTGTGGGGCAAGCAGCTCGACGCAGGCGAGGTTGCCGCGCGCGCCGGGACGATTCCCTACGAACTGGTCGTTCGTGTGGGTTCGAGGGTCGAGCGGGTTTACGAGGAGGAGCCGTGAGTAGGCGGATCGAACGAGCGCTGATCAGCGTAAGCGACAAGACAGGAGTGGTAGAGTTCGCCCGCGGATTGGCTGAGCAAGGGGTGGAAATTCTCTCGACGGGCGGTACGGCGCGCGCGCTGAGGGAAGCAGGGGTGCCGGTGGTGGACGTCAGCGAATACACCGGATCGCCGGAGATCCTCGACGGACGGGTCAAAACGCTGCACCCGAAGATACACGGGGGCATTCTCGGCCGCCGTGACCTCGAAACGCATCGCCGGCAAGTCGCCGAACAGGGAATCGGCTGGATCGATCTCGTGTGCGTCAATCTCTACCCGTTCGGCGAGGTAACCGCGCGAGGGTGCAGCGAGGAAGAAGCAATCGAGAACATTGATATTGGCGGGCCCTCCATGATCCGTTCGGCGGCAAAGAATCACGCCGACGTCGTAGTGGTCGTCGATCCCGGGGACTACGGGCGCGTGCTCGAGCAAGTACGGCAGGCGGGCACCGTTGGCCCGGAGCTGCGCCGGGAGCTGGCCGTAAAGGCATTTCGGACCACTGCCGCGTACGACGGAATGATTGCCGATTACCTCGGCCGCCGCGACGGGGAGCGCTTCGGGGCGACCATCCATCAGCAGTGGCATTTGGTCCGCCCGCTGCGCTACGGGGAGAATCCGCACCAGGAGGCCGCCTTCTACCGCGAGCCGCGTGTGGGAGGCCCGTCGGTTGCCACCGCACGCGTGCTCCAGGGCAAGGAACTCTCGTACAACAACATCGTCGATGCGAACGCGGCGCTCGAGCTCGTCCTCGAGTTCGATGAGCCAGCGTGCGTAGCGATCAAACACACCAATCCGTGCGGGGCGGCGATTGGAAGCAGCGCGCTCGAAGCGTTTGAGAAAGCCAAGCGATGCGACCCCGTTTCGATCTTCGGCGGAATCGTTGCCTTGAACCGCCCGGTCGATCTGGATACGGCCCGGGCCCTGGCCGAGGTCTTTCTCGAAATCGTGATCGCGCCGGCCTTCGAGCCACGAGCGCTGGAGTTGTACAGCTCGCAAAAGAAGCTTCGAGGCGTGCGCCTTCTCGAGATCGACACGTCTGGCCGGCCGGCGGCGGGCCTGGACATGAAGCGCGTGCTCGGGGGACTGCTGGTTCAGACGCGCGACGAACGGCTTGGCGGTCTCGAGGAAGCGCGCCTGGTGACGAAGCGTGCTCCCACCGAAGAGGAAAAGCGGGCCATGGAGTTCGCGTGGAAGGTGTGCAAGCACGTCAAATCGAACGCCATCGTACTCGCTCGCGCGGACCACGTTGTGGGCGTGGGAGCCGGCCAAATGAGTCGCGTCGACGCGGCGCGGATCGCAGTGGCTCGAGCTCGCGAGCATGGTCTCGAGACGGCGGGCGCAGCCGTTGCGTCCGATGCCTTCTTCCCGTTCCGCGACGGCCTCGACGTGTGCGCGCAAGCGGGTGCCACGGCCGTGATTCAACCGGGCGGCAGCATTCGTGACGAAGAAGTCATTGCGGCTGCGGACGAGCACGGAATGGCGATGGTGATGACGGGAGTGCGCCACTTCCGCCATTAGAGGCGGTCGGGGAAGGACGTCATGGCAAAGAAGACGTTCATGGTGGTTGGATCCGGCGCCCGCGAGCACGCGCTGGTCTGGAAGTTGGCCCAGGAGCCGGGCGTAGATCGGGTTCTAGCTGCACCCGGTTCGGCGGCGATGGCTCGGATTGCTGAATGCGTCAGCGTGCGAGCCGACGATCTCGAAGGATTGGCTCGGGTAGCGGCCGAACGAGGCGTGGACGTCACGGTCGTAGGTCCGGAAGCGCCGCTGGCCGCAGGCATCGCGGACTTGTTCGCCGCAAGGGGACTTGCACTGTTTGGACCCACGCGCGAGGCAGCGCAGCTTGAAGCCTCGAAGGCGTTTGCAAAGGAAGTCCTGGTGGCTGCTGGAGTTCCCACGGCGGCCTACCGCGTTTTCACGAGCGTCGAGCCGGCTCGGGCGTTTGCCCGCGAGATTGGCTTTCCCGTGGTCGTCAAAGCCGATGGCTTGGCGGCCGGGAAGGGAGTGACCGTTTGCCGCGACGCCGAGCAAGCCGAGGCCGCCATCCGTGATGCACTCGAACGCGGGCGGTTCGGAGAGGCCGGCCGGCGCATCGTGGTCGAGGAGTTCCTCGAGGGTGAGGAGGCTTCGTTTATTGCGCTGGTCGACGGTCGCAATGTCCTGCCCCTGGCTCCCGCCCAGGATCACAAACCGGTTTTCGACGGTGACCGGGGTCCGAACACCGGGGGAATGGGGGCCTGTTCGCCGGCCCCGGTCGTCACGCCCGAGCTCGCGGTGGAGATCACCCGTTCGATCATCGAACCGACGGTGGCAGCGCTGGCGGACCGGGGCATTCCCTACCGGGGAGTGCTGTACGCGGGGCTGATGATCTGCGATGGGCGCCCGAAGGTTCTCGAATACAACGTCCGCTTCGGCGATCCCGAATGCCAGCCACTCATGGTGCGGCTCGGATCGAGCTTGGCCGAGCTGATCGAGGCGGCGATGGAGGGAAACCTGGCGGGAGCCCGAGCCGATTGGAAGCAAGGCGCAGCGGCGTGCGTGGTGATGGCTGCGCGCGGCTACCCGGGCGAGTACGAAAAAGGCGCGGTGATTGAAGGAATCGAACGAGCGGAGCAAGACCCAGGGGTAACCGTCTTTCATGCCGGTACTACACTCGACGAACAAGGCCGGTGGCGGACGGCCGGCGGGCGGGTTCTTTCGGTGACTGCGGCGGGAGAGACGATTCGCTCCGCGGTGGCGCGTGCGTACGAGGCGGTGGGGAAGATCCACTGGGAAGGTGTTCATTACCGCCGCGACATCGGCAGCCGCGCCATCGCCCGCGAACGCGGTGAGGTTGGGTAAGGGGCCTAGCCGGCCGCCGAGGAACGCTTGCGGAGTTTGGACATGGCACGAAACACGCGCCCCAAGCCGGAAGTGGCGATCCTAATGGGTAGCTCGAGCGACATGGAAGCGATGGCTCCAGCCAGCCAGTGCCTCGAGCGCCTTGGAATCGCCCATGAGGTCGTGGTGACCTCGGCCCACCGCACTCCCGAGCGCACCACTCGTTACGCCAGAGCGGCAAGGGGGCGGGGGATCAAGGTCTTGATCGTGGGGGCGGGCCGTGCGGCCCACTTGGCAGGCGTGGTTGCCGCCCATACGACTCTGCCCGTTCTTGGCGTCCCCTTGGCCTCGGGGCCACTGGCGGGGGTCGATGCGCTCCTGTCGACGGTGCAGATGCCCGCCGGGATTCCGGTAGCTACACTTGCCATCGGTGGCGCGGAAAATGCGGCTCTGCTGGCGGCGGAGATTCTTGCACTGTCAAATCCAGCATTGGCGGGCCGCCTTGAGCGCGAGCGGCGCAAGCGGGCCCGCGCCGTGCCCGGGGTCGTTCGCACTTACCCGGATGAGTGAAGGGGACATCGAGCGTGCGGTGGCCGAGCTCGCACGGGGCGGGGCCGTGGTCTATCCGACCGAGACGGTTTATGGCCTGGGAGTCGATCCGGCCAACGAAGCAGCGATGGAGCTGCTGTTCGCCCTCAAGGGAGGTAGGAGAGGAAGCGGCATCTCGCTCCTCGTTGAAGGGATCGAGACCGCCGAGCGCCTTTGCGAGGGGGGGCTACGCGGGGCGGCCCGCCGTCTGGCGGAGCGGTTCTGGCCGGGCCCGCTTACCTTGATTGTTCCGGCCAGCCGTATGGTGCCCCAAGCAGCGGTCGGGCCCACCGGGGGAGTCGGGCTGCGTTGTTCGAGCGACCCCGTGGCAGCGGAGCTCGTGGCGGCGGCCGGGCGCCCGATCACTGCAACCTCGGCCAATCCCACCGGCCGCCCCCCAGCGGCCTCGGTGGCCGAAGCGCGGCGCTATTTCCGCGAGCGCGTGGCTGTCTACCTCGATGGCGGTCCTCGCGCGATCGAGCAGGTTTCCACTGTGGTTGAGTTTTTGGGCGGTAGAGCGTACCTGAGGCGCTCCGGCGCGATCGGCGCCGACGCGATTGCCGCCGTCGTTCCTTCCCTGGAGCAGTCGATTGGCTAGGTTTCGTCCGTTCCGCGGCATACGTTTCGATCCCGGCAAGGTTGGCGACTTCGCCAAGGTCGTTGCACCGCCGTACGACGTCATCGGCCGGCGAGCGCGCGACCGCCTGTTCGAGAGTGGCCCGTACAACGTAACCCGCTTGATCCTGCATCCAGAGGGCCACGAGCGCGCTGGCGAACAATTCCGCCGCTGGCTAGCCGAGGGCGTCCTGGTCCGCGAGGAAGTCCCGGCGTTTTACTTGTACCGGCAGGACTTCGAGCTTGAGGGGAAACGGTCGCGAGTGGGAGTGATCGGCGCGCTTCACCTCGAGCCGTTCGACCGCGGCGTGGTGCGGCCGCACGAACAGACGTTCGACCAGCACAAAAGGGACCGCTTGGAGCTTACCACCGAGGTTAAGGCCAATCTCAGTCCGATCTTTGGCTTGTATTCGCACGATAGCTTCGAGCCGGAGCCGGACGGCGGCTGGAGCGAGCCTCCGGTGATCGACGTCGAGCACGAGGGGGTGCGCAACCGGCTCTGGGTAATTCGCGACCCGAACAACGTGGAGCGGATCCGGCAGGCCCTTGCCGGCCGTACCGTCTTCATCGCCGACGGCCACCACCGTTACGAGACCGCTCTGAACTATTTTGCGGCTCTCAACCCGGGCAAAGAGTTGCCGCTCGGCGACGATGCCCCGAGTGACGACGAGCAGCCGGCGGCGCACGTAATGGCTTTTCTAGGGCGCATCGAGGATCCCGGCATGGTCGTTCTGCCCACACACCGGATCGCTCTGTCCCTCGGATCCGCGGATGTCGCGCGGTACGAGCGTGCGATCACGGCTGCGTTCGAAACCGAGTTCGCGACCCGCAGTTCCTCGGGACGTTCGGGTGCGCTGGCCTGGCTCGAGCAACAACCGCGAACCGTCAACGCATTCGTCGTCGGCTTGGCGAGCCGGCGGGAGTACTTGCTCTTGCGCCGGCCGCGCCCGAGCGGCGGCGGGCGCGCCGCGCGTCTCGACGTAGCGGTGCTCCATCGCGTGCTGCTCGGCGAGATGCTCGGCCAGGCGGGGGGACAGGCTCAACTTTCCTACAGCGCCGACACTGAGGAAACCTTCGACGCGCTCGAACAGGGGAAGGCAGAGGCAATCTTCGTGCTCCGGGCGACGAGCCCCGAGGAAATGGCTGACGTGTGCCTCGCCGGGGAGCTGCTCCCGCAGAAATCGACGTTTTTCTATCCGAAGCTGCTCACCGGATTGGTCTTCCACTCGCTCGAACCGGCTCCCGCCACAGGGTCCGATTAGACGGAGAGTCCGCTGACGGCTTTTGCCCGTCGAGCAGGCTGCGATCAAGCCCTTGCCAGGCGGCGCTGCCCGCGCTTGGCCCGAGCAAGCCAGCGCCGGGCGGGAAAGCGCAGGTAGCTCGGCAAGCCCGCGAACGCCTCGCGGGCGGCCAGGAAGGCCCGCCGCGCTTCGTCGAAGTCGCCTGCTGCGGCGGCTGCTTCCCCGAGCAGCACCCACGCTTCGACGTTCGACGTGTTGATCGCCACCGCACGCCGGGCCCACTGGCGCGTTTCCTCGTGGCGGCCGCGCTGGGCGAAATAGCGGGCCACCTCGAGCTGCGGATCCCCGTAGCGCAGGCGGGGGCTGATCTCGAGTGCCCGCTCGATGTGGGCGAGTCCTTTTTCTTCCTCGCCGCAGCGCAATAGGCACAGCCCGTAGTAGAAGTTCGTCTCTGCGGACTCGGGCATTCGAGCGATGGCCTTTTCAAGGTGGGGGCGAGCTTGCTCGACTTTGCCCGCTTCGAGCAACAAGCGCCCGAGGTCGTTGTGCGCGGCGGCGTCGTGCTCGTTGATCGCAACGGTGCGCCTGAGCTCGGAAATGGCCGAGCGCCGCTCCCAAAGGCGGCTCGGGTTAAAGTAGCGCCCGCGGGCGCGGGCTTCGCCGAAGTACAAGACCAGCGCCACGAGGACGAGCGCCAGCAGCGGGTTTCGCAGCAAGACGCTCAGTAGGTAAAAGAGGAAGAAGGTTCGCAAGGGGTTGCGCGGCCCCCTGCGTCAGTCGTAGTCCTCGCCGAAGTGAGCCCGGGTAATGCGCTGCTTGAGGTATTCGAGGGTGCCGAGGTCCTCGATGATGTCGCCGCCGGTGTCGTAAAAGAAGATTTCGCCCTCTTTGTTGCGACCGACCGCGACCAACCATTCGAGCTCGTCACGGTCCTCGAGCAGGTAGTTGATTGCCTGCGCAACCCCCTTGCCCGGAATGATCGTGATCTTCGTACGGGGACCGTTTTTCGGCTTGGCGGCGGAAGATTTCTTCTTCATGCAACGTGCTCCACTTGGCCCGTTGGTGCAGGATCCACGATAGGAATCGGTTATGAGCAAGTCAACCCGCAAACGACTTCGACGTGGTAGGTGTGCGGAAACATGTCCACCGGGACCGCCTGCTCGAGCCGGTAGCCAGCGGGGGCCAGCAGGCGCACGTCTCTAGCCAGGGTGGCCGGGTTGCACGAGACGTAGACCAGCCGCGGGATCCTCAGGCGCCCCAGGGCATCGATCACCTCCCGGCTGGCCCCGCTTCGCGGCGGGTTGAGTAAGACCGCGTCGAAGGAGCCTGCTTGGCTGGTGAGGAAGCGTTCGGCCCGGTCGCGAACGAATCGGATGCCCTCGAAGCCGTAGTGGGCCAAGCAAGCCTGTCCCGCCTCTACTGCATCGGCGTCGGCCTCGACCGCGACGACCTCTGCGCCCGCTGCGGCTAGGGCAAGCGTGAAGTTGCCGGCACCGGCGTACAGCTCGAGCACCCGCCGGCCCGGTCTTGGGGAGGTTTGCCGGACCACCTCGGCCACGAGTGCAAGATTTGCCCTGGTGTTGACCTGGCCGAACGCGCCTCCGGCCGTTTCGACTTCGAGTCCGGGACCGACGGGGTGCCTCCGCCTCGTGTCGCCCCACTGGCGCTTCCAACCGCGCCCCCACATCAATACCCCGCGGGTTTCGTGGTCGTTTCGTGTCAAGAACGCCTTGACCCGTTCGCGGTCGGCCGGACGCAGGCGTCCCTCGGAGTTGATCGCCAGGACCACGCCGGGCAGCGCTCCCCGCGAGGCAATTTCCACGCGGGTCACCCGAGTTGCCAGCGACGCGGCGAGCGCGCGGGCGGCCGGAAGCGCCCGGCGGACTCGGTCTTCGGCGACGGGATGGCCGCCGCCACAGGGGGCGAAGAAAAGCCGCCGATCCGCTCGAGAGCGTCGGCTACCGCTTGCTGCTTTGCCTTGAGCTGTAGCGAGTACTCAAGATGCTGCCAGGGACAACCTCCGCACAGGCCAGCCAGTGGGCACTCGGGAGGGACGCGAACCGCCGCGGGCGAGACAACGTCGAGGATCCGCGCTTCGAGCCACGACCCGTGGTCGCGCAGGATTTCAACCCGCGCGCGGTCGCCGGGAGCTCCCCCTTCAACGAACACGACTCGCCCCTCGATTCGGGCGATGGCTTGGGGCCCGTAGGCTAGTGCCTCGATCGTGACCTCGGTGGTTGCTCCCGGTCGGATGTCCATGGCGGACGAGCGCACACTGAGCGCTGCGGCTGGCGCTTGCAAACCGTGCCTCTGGTGCCGTCGTTTGACTGGCCCCGCGGCGGCCGATTACCTTGCCGCTCGTGGTCAGGCTCACCGTCTTGGGCTCGGGCGATGCGTTCAACGCGTCGGGGGCCCTGCACAGCGGCTACCTGCTCGAGCACTCCGGTGGAACGCTCCTTCTGGAATGCGGCCCTACGGTCCTGGCGGCAATGAAACGCCACGGCGTTGCGACCGACTCGCTCGATGCAGTTTTAGTCTCACACCTGCACGGAGATCACTTCGCCGGATTGCCGTTTTTGTTTCTCGAGTACCGTTTCGTGACTGCGCGGGCGCGTTTGCTCGAGGTGGCCGGACCGTCTGGAATCGGCGGTCGCGTCGAAGCGGTTCACGCGCTGCTCTACCGGGAGCGCTTGTGCCAGCGGTTGAGCTTCGGCGTGCGGTTTCGCGACGTGCGGCCCGGCCAGACGTTCGAGCTCGCCGGCTTCGTGGTCGAAGCGTTCGAGGTACCGCACCCGGCGGAGCCATATTCGCTCGGCTACCGGTTGCGCGGGGGCGGGGCAACGATTGTCTTCTCGGGCGACGCTGGCTGGACCGACGATTTCCTTGCGTATACCGCCGGTGCCGACTTGTTCCTGTGCGAATGTTCTTCGGTCGAGCCGGCAAGCGACGTTCACGTGTCCTACCGGGACGTTCTCGAGCGAGCCGACCGCATCGGCTGCCGCACGCTTCTAACGCACCTCGGGCCGGACGTCCGAGCCTTGGAGAAGGCCGCATTCGAGCTGGCTACCGACGGGCTCGTGCTCGAAATCGGGGGCCAAGAGTAGTCGCTTGACGCTTACGCGGAGCCTCGGCCGGCTTGGAGCGCCGCTCGCAGGCATTCGATCAAGTTCATCGTGATCCGATGCGTTGCGCCCCATATCGGATGGGGCCCAGCAGTGATCACCTCGATGTCGATTTGATGCTCGCGAAAGTTTTTCTTTTCGAAACCGTGGTGGCGCGGGTCGAGCAGCTTTTCCACGGGCACGGTGAACAGCTCGCGGACCTCGGCCGGGTTGGGTACGAGCCGAGTTCCGCTCGGGATTAATCCCACAAAGGGAGTGATCACGTAGCCCGTGACCAGCGTGTAGACGTCGTCCAGCTGGCCTAGGACCGATACCTTACGGGGATCGATCCCGATTTCTTCGCTTGCTTCGCGCAAGGCTGTCTCGAGCAGTGAGCGGTCCGATGCCGCTTGCTTGCCTCCCGGAAAAGAAACTTGACCCCGGTGACTCGGGAGGTCTTCGCTACGGAGCGTATAGAGTACCGCCCACCCGTCGTCTTCGCGCACGAGGGGAACGAGAACCGCGCAAGACACGGCATCCGGCTCTTCGAGTACCGCCCGCTCGCGCGTGGCAAGCAACCGCTCGAGGCGCTGGGGTAGATCCACCCGGCCAGTGTGGGGCGAGCGGACGGGCTAAACAAGAAAGCGTGGCGCCGAGGGCGGATCCGCGGTAGGGTTGGCGCGATGGCGATTTCACCCGACGTCGTTGTGGTCCACTACAACGAGGTGGCGCTCAAGCTTGGACACCGGTCGATGTTCGTCGGGCGCTTGGTGGAAAACATTCGCCGGGCTCTAGCGGACCTCGACGCGGGGAAAGTGGAGACGAGTGGGGGCCGGATTCTCGTTTGGCCGGGAAGGGCGCCGCTCGAGCGCGTTCTCGAGCGCTTATGCGCGGTACCAGGAATCGCCAACGTGATGCCCGCCGTCGTCTGCGACACATCGATGGAAGCGCTCGAGCGGACCGTAGACTGGCTCGTGCGCGAGGGCTGGAGGCCGCAGGGCCGCTTCCGAGTCGAGGTCAAGCGCGCCGACAAGCGTTTTCCGCTCAGGAGTCCCGAGATAGGAGCGCGGATCGGCGGAAGGATTGCAGCGGCGACCGGCGCTCCGGTCGATCTGGGATCTCCGCAGGAAGTGGTGTGGATCGTCGTCGGTGCCGACGCGATTTACCTTGCGCCGCAAGGAAAGCTGGCGGGCGCGGGCGGTCTACCCGTCTCTACTGGGGGCCGTGTGTTGCTGTTGCTCTCCGGTGGCATCGACTCGCCGGTGGCTGGCCTGCGGATGATGCGCCGGGGGTGCCGAGTCGATGCGGTTCACTTCCATAGCGTTCCGTACCTCGACGACACCAGCCAGCGCAAGGCGCGGCAGCTGGCACGGGTGCTGGCGCGGGGGCAGGGATCGCTGCGGCTGTCCCTCGTTGCCTTCGGAGAGGTACAGAGCGAGGTCGTGCGCTCGGTTCCCAAACCGCTCCGGGTGGTCGTATACCGGCGGATGATGATGCGCATTGCCAGCCGGATCGCGCGGCTCGACCGAGCCGCAGCGCTCGTGACCGGCGAAAGCCTCGGACAAGTCGCATCGCAGACCTTGGCGAACCTCAGTACGATCGAAGAGGCTTCGGCGTTACCGGTACTGCGGCCGCTGATCGGCATGGACAAGCTCGAAATCACCCGCCAGGCGCAGGAGGCCGGTACCTACGAGATTTCGATTGTGCCGGACCAGGACTGCTGTACGCTCTTCGTCCCGCGGCATCCGGCGACTGCCGCCACGCCTGAGGAAGTCGCGGAGGCAGAACGGCAGTTGCCAGTCGAGGAACTCGTCGAGCGCGCGGCCGCACAGCGCGAGCGCGTGCTGGTGGAGCCGGCTTGG
>CAYZHO010000005.1:22939-46487 GCA_964478045.1 uncultured Myxococcales bacterium
CCTAATTGCCTTCGCGGTTTCGCTCGCTGGCGGCGCGCCACAGGCGGGCGACGGCTTCGTCGAGGTCGCGGCACGGTCTCTGCGTTGCCGGGGCAGGGGAGGCCGCTGGACCCAAGGCGGGCCGCCTTTGACGAGCGCTTTGATTCGTGGGGGGCTCGAGCCTACCGACCACGAGAAAAATTTCGGAGACCACGTGCCGTCCCATCCATTGGTTGAGGCGGCGGCAGAGTTCCTCGCGCAGAAGCGAGAGTTCTTGCATCCACACGTTGTTGCGAACGGTCACGACGAGTCGCCGCCCGTTGAGTGCTGCCGGCTGCGCGTTGCGTGCCACATCCGGCCCCACCACTTCGTCCCAGGCTTGCCACAGCCGATAGTCTTCGACATCGCGCTCGAGACCGAGGCGAGCGACTACCTTCTGAAGGACGTCGCGCAGGCGCCTTGGCCCGCTGGGGTTGCCTGCGGTCACGAGTCCTAGGTGTAGCGGCAGCGGCCGGCAGGCACCAGCCGAGGCAAGATCGACTTTCGTTTTTTCATCGCCTAGAATTCGGCGTCGTGATGCGGGTTTGGATGGATCCAAGACTTTTTTGTACAGACACAAGATATTGTGGTACAATGACCACTCGTGCACAAGATAGTGGATTTCTTGTGCAAAACCAGTGCGTAACCTTCGGTCTTGTCCAGGCGGTGGGGCGAGCTAGCTCGTGCCGACTCGTTGCGGAGATCGGGGTCGCGTGAGTGAGGAGGAAGGGAATGGAAGAGCGATCCGCATCGCGACCGGAGACGATGGCAAGCGCAGAGACAGCGGCTAAGGCGAGCAGGAGAGGGCTTCACTTCGAGCGGCGCCTGTCGAAGCCCGGAGTCGACCCGTTTTCGACCGTCCAATGGGAGCGCCGGGACGCGGTCATTCAGGGCGAGGGCGGCCGGATCGTATTCGAGCAGCGAGGGGTCGAGTTCCCCGCCACCTGGTCGCAGCTGGCTACGAACGTGGTCGCCTCCAAGTATTTCCGCGGGCAGCTTGGCACCCCCGAGCGCGAGTGGAGTGTGCGCCAGTTGATCGGCCGCGTCGTTTCGACGATCGTGGGCTGGGGCGAAGCCCAGGGCTACTTTGCCACGGACGAAGACCGCGACATCTTCCGCGACGAGCTGACCCACCTGTTGCTCGAGCAGCGAGCGAGCTTCAACAGCCCTGTTTGGTTCAACGTTGGGGTGGAGGCCCACCCGCAGTGTTCGGCCTGCTTCATCCTCTCGTGCGAAGACACGATGGATTCGATCCTCGACTGGTACCGCAAGGAGGGGATCATCTTCAAAGGGGGCTCGGGCTCCGGCATCAACCTTTCTCGCATTCGTTCTTCCAAGGAGCCATTGGCCGGCGGCGGAACGGCCTCCGGTCCGGTGTCGTTCATGAAGGCCGCCGACGCCTCGGCTGGCGTGATCAAGTCGGGCGGCAAGACGAGGCGCGCGGCCAAGATGGTGGTTCTCAACGTCGACCACCCGGACATCGTCGAGTTCATCGAGTGCAAGGCCAAGGAGGAGAAAAAAGCATGGGCGTTGATCGAAGCCGGCTACGACCCTTCGATCGACGGTGAAGCCTACAGCTCGGTCTTCTTCCAGAACGCGAACAATTCGGTTCGCGTCACGGACGAGTTCATGCGTGCTGTCATCGAGGACCGCGAGTGGCAGACTCGCTACGTGCTCGACGGCCGCGTAGCGGAGACAATGCGCGCGCGGGACTTGATGCGCAAAATCGCTGAGGCCGCGCACTTCTGTGGCGATCCGGGCATGCAGTTCGACACCACGATCAACGAGTGGCACACGTGCCCGAACAGCGGCCGGATCAACGCCTCCAATCCCTGCAGCGAGTACATGCACCTCGATGATTCGGCCTGCAATCTCGCGTCGCTCAACCTGATGAAGTTCGTCGACGAGTCGGGCAAGTTCGACGTTGCCGGGTTCCAGCACGCCGTCGACATCATGATCACGGCCCAGGACATTATCGTCGACAACTCGAGTTACCCGACTCCTGAGATTGCGCGGACGGCACGTTCATTCCGGCAGCTCGGCCTCGGGTACGCCAACCTTGGTGCTCTCCTCATGTCGCTCGGGTTGCCGTACGACTCGGACGCCGGGCGTGCTTACGCGGCGGCGGTCACTTCGCTGATGACCGGCGAGGCGTACCTCCAGTCCGTGCGGCTAGCCGAGGCGCTCGGGCCGTATGCCGGCTACGCCCAGAACGCCGAGCCGCACCTGCGCGTGATCGAAAAGCACCGCCAGAAGGCGCGCGAGATCGACCCGGCCTACGTGCCGCTCGACTTATTGTCGGCATCGCGAGAGGTTTGGGATCTCACCCTGGAGCGCGCGCGGAGGGTCGGAATTCGCAACTCGCAGGTGACCGTCTTGGCGCCGACGGGCACGATTTCGTTCATGATGGACTGCGATACGACCGGTATCGAGCCCGACATTGCTCTCGTCAAGCAGAAGAAGCTGGTGGGCGGCGGCGTCCTCAAGTACATCAACCAGACCGTTCCGCGGGCACTCGCCAGGTTGGGCTACGACAAGCGGGAGATTCAGGAGATTCTCGAGTACCTCGAGGAGCACGAGACGATCGAGGGCGCTCCGGGTCTCAAGGAGGAACACCTGCCCGTGTTCGACTGTGCGTTCAAGCCTCGCGGTGGCGTCCGGTGCATCGAGCCGCTCGGGCACATTCGCATGATGGGAGCGGTTCAGCCGTTCCTCTCCGGCGCGATCTCTAAGACCGTCAACTTGCCACACGAGGCCACTGTCGAGGACGTCGAACGCACCTTCATCGAAGCGTGGCGCCATGGCCTCAAAGCGATCGCGATCTACCGGGACGGCTGCAAGCGCACGCAACCGCTCAGCACCAGCGCGAGTGAGGAGCGCAAAAAAGTCGAGGAAGCACCCAAGCCGGTGCGCCGGAGGTTGCCGGCCGACTGCTCCTCGATCCGCCACAAGTTCGAGGTGGCCGGTCACGAGGGATACATCCACGTAGGCTTCTACGAGGACGGCCAGCCGGGGGAGATCTTCATCAAGATGGCCAAGGAGGGCAGCACGATCTCCGGCTTGATGGACACGATCGCTACGTTGACCTCGCTGGCCCTACAGTACGGGGTTCCGCTCGATGCCCTGGTACGCAAGTTCGAGCACGTGCGCTTCGAACCGTCGGGATTCACCAAGAACCCCGACATTCCCATGGCAAAGTCGCTCACGGACTACATCTTCCGATTCCTTGGCAGCCGCTTCGGTTCGCGTGCGCGAGCCGAAGGCGAAAAGCCGCAGGAAGCGCCGGCGCAGCCCTCGCGCAACGGTTCGGAGGAACGAGCCGAAGCCGAGCGCACGGACTCGACGCTCGAGTTCATCTTGCCGGAGTCGGATGCTCCGATGTGCGCCGAGTGCGGAGCGATCATGGTGCGCAACGGGGCATGCCACAAGTGCCTGAACTGTGGGGCCACGAGCGGGTGCTCGTGAGCTCGGGAGGAAAAAGGTAGACGACTTCGTCTTTGCCGGCGACGCCGAGTCTCGTTCGGGCCAGTTGTTCCAAGGTTCGCGGATCGTGGCGAACCCGTTCGAGTTGCTTCCATAGCTCGTGGTTGCGAGCGACCCGGGCGTCCACTTCCGCGGCGCGCGCGGCGAGCGTCCTTCGCAGCGCTAGGTAGCGGCGCAGGCCTCCCTCGCCGAATACAACGGCGTAGAGGAGTACGAGCGCGACCGCGGCGAGAAAGGCGCAGCCGGCGCGCAACAAGCGGAAGTCATCGCGTTGCCTGATCGCCATAACGTGGTAAGGATAGCGGGCCGCTCGGTCTGGCCGCAACGTCGGAGCGCGTCGAAAGGGGGAAGGAATGCGAATCGAATCCATTCACGCCCGCGAGATTCTCGATTCCCGTGGCAATCCCACCGTCGAGGTGGATGTTCGCGTTCGCGGCGGCGTCATCGGTCGCGCTGCGGTACCGTCGGGTGCCTCCACCGGACAGCACGAGGCGCTTGAGCTGCGCGACACGCGCCGCAAGCGCTTCGGCGGCAAGGGCGTGCTGCAAGCGGTGACGAACGTGAACGAGGTGATCGCTCCGGAGCTCGTTGGCCTCGACGTACGCAAGCAGGCTGAAATCGATGCCCGAATGATCGAACTCGACGGAACGCCGAACAAGTCGCGCCTCGGGGCAAATGCGATTCTCGGTGTCTCGCTGGCGGTCGCGCGAGCGGCAGCGGCGTACCGCAAGGAGCCTCTCTACCGATCGATCGGCGGCGCCCGGGCCAAAGTGTTGCCGGTGCCGCTCATGAACGTGATCAACGGCGGCGTGCACGCGGACAACCGCCTCGATTTTCAGGAGTTCATGATCGTTCCGCACGGCTTTGCCACCTACCGCGATGCTCTGCGAGCGGCGGCCGAGGTGTTCCAGCAGCTCAAGAAAGTCCTGAAGGAACGCCGCCTGAACACCAACGTAGGCGACGAAGGCGGCTTCGCACCTCAAATCGACAACAACGACGACGCAATTTCGTTCATCCTCGAAGCGGTCGAACGAGCCGGCTACAAGCCGGGCAGGCACATTGCGCTGGCTCTCGACCCGGCTGCGAGCGAGTTGTTCGACGGGCGCCAGTACCGGTTCCGCAAGTCGCGCGGGAAGTCCTTGACCCCCGCGCAGATGGTGGCTCTCTACGAGCGGCTGGTACGCCGGTATCCGATCGTGTCCATCGAGGACGGCCTCGCCGAAGACGATTGGGACGGATGGCGGCGGCTGACGGCTCGCTTGGGTAAGAAAGTGCAACTCGTCGGCGACGACATTTTCGTGACCAACCCGGAGCGACTGCGGCGCGGCATTCGCGAGGGCGTGGGCAACTCGATCCTCATCAAGGTGAATCAGATCGGCACGCTGAGCGAAACGCTGAAAACGATCCGCCTCGCGCATCGAGCAGGATACACAACGGTCATCTCTCACCGCTCGGGCGAGACCGAGGATACGACGATCGCGGACCTCGCGGTGGCCGTCGGCGCAGGCCAAATCAAGACTGGTTCGGTCTCGCGCGGGGAGCGAACGGCCAAGTACAATCGCTTGTTGCGGATCGAGGAAGAACTCGGCCGGCGCGCCGTTTACCCGGGGCGCAGCGTCTTCGTGCGGCGCTAGCGATCCTTCTAGAGGGTCCGGAGCCAAGGGTTAGGAGGTCGGTTCGATGGAACCGCTTGCCGATGCCGCCCTGAAGCTCCTGATCGCCGTCCTGCTCGGGGGAGCGATTGGGCTCGAACGCGAACTGGTCGGCAAGCCTGCCGGCCTGCGCACGAACGTCCTCATCGCAATCGGGGCGACGCTGATAACGATGACGTCGGTCCGCCTGGCGGGGTCCGTCGGCGATCCGGCGCGAGTTGCAGCCCAGATCGTTACGGGCGTGGGCTTCATCGGCGCCGGTACAATTCTCCAGGCGCGCGGTGCGGTCGTGGGATTGACGACCGCGGCCACGATTTGGGCGGTCGCGGGGGTGGGAATCGCGATCGGCGCGGGAGCAACCGCGCTGGCCGTGCTTGCCACGGTCGTGATCGTGGCGTGTCTGACCCTCTTGCGGTGGATCGAGCGGTGGAACCTGGGGCGCAAGGGGTTGGTGACGCTAGCAGTTTGCTGTCGCGACGAAGCTTCGGTGCGCGCGCTTCTCGACTTGATCTCCAGCCGGCCGTTCGTCGTGGAATCTTCGTCGGTACGCAAGAGCGAACAAGGGGTAGAGTTAACGGTTTCTGGAACCGCAACTGCGTCGGCGGTCGATGAAATCCTCGCCGCGCTCGCGGCATCGGAAAGCGTTACGTCTGCCGACGTACACCGCTAACGACGGCGCGGCCGTACCGCGCGTTTGCTCGAGCGCTTTCGCTTTCGCCCCGCGCGCGGTTGCGTCGCGATGTTCACGGACAACCACGGCTAGCGCTGATCGTTCCACTCGCGAGCGGCAAACATAGCGCGCACGTTGTGGCGTTCCTATGCGATGCTTGATCGCAGGCACGAGCAAAGCGCGTGAGCAACGATGAACGTTTCGACGCACACGACGTGCACGAATGCGATCGTTTTCCGATCGGTTTTTGTTGACTCGCGCTATCCTGGATCGATATACTTTTCGTGTTGAACGATCTGGTTGCGCTTCGCGTTCAACACCTTGCTTGGCCTGAGAGTGCTTAGGGAGGACGGAAGCTGAAGGAGGAGGCACGAGAATGGCAGTAAGAAAGAAGAAGGCGACGAAGAAGAAAGCAACCAAGAAGAAAGCAACCAAGAAGAAAGCAACGAAGAAGAAAGCAACCAAGAAGAAGGCCAAGCGGAAGACAACGAAGAAGAAAGCCCGGAGGAAACGCTAGTCCACGGTCCGGCAGTCGATCCTGGAGACCGGATCGGCCCCCGAGCTTCTCAGGCTGCGCCGCTACGGCGGCACCAAAGGCCCCTGGAACTGCTTCCAGGGGCCTTTTCGTTGCGGGGGTACGGGTGTTTTGACATAAGGCGTCAGGTCTCATATTAGACCCCCTGTCCGCGTCTGACGGGTGCCTGCGAGGTGCTCACGGCACGGTGCAGGACCGTCGGGCGGGTGGGTCTAGGCCCGGGTTCTCGAGCGACGAGCCCCGCGACGCAGCGCAGGGTTCGTGCCCGACTCGGCTTTGTCGGCCCGACCGGGACGCGGACGGTCCCGGCGTCGCGCGGGGGCTACAAAGAAAAAACCAAGAATCCGGGTAAGCAGCCCGAGCCCAAGGATGGAGGAGGCAAAGACGACTCATGGCTGAACTGACAAGCGTCAAAGAAGTGTTCGAGCAGATGCCGAGCCGCTTCAACGCAGCGGCGGCCGCCGGCGTGAACGCCACGTACCAGTTTGATCTGACCGGCGAAGGCGGGGCCACGTACCACGTCAAGATCGCCGACGGCAAATGCGAGGTGAAGGAAGGCGCTGCCGAGAATCCGAACATCACCATCACGATGGCGGCGTCGGACTATCTCGACATGATCAACGGCAAGCTGAACCCGCAGATGGCGTTCATGGGCGGTAAGCTCAAGATCAAAGGAGACATGAGCCTAGCGCTCAAGATGCAGCAGATCTTTCCGAATCCCTGACCAAGGGATCGCAGTCGGGAAGAGAGAAAAGGGGAGCCGAGAGGCTCCCCTTTTTTACGCCGTCCAATGCCGGCCGTGGCTGACTCTACGTGCGCTTGCGGCGTCACTCCTCGGGCGACAAGGCGGCCGCGTCGAGAATCGTGTGAATGCCGCACTCGCGCTTGGGCGATCCCGCCCAGCGCCCGCTTCGCTCGTCGCTACCCGGAAGGGGACGCGTCGTGCACGGTTTGCAGCCGATCGAAGTGTAGCCGCGTTCGAACAGCGGGTGCAGCGGCAGGTGATGCGCGCTGAGGTATCGGAAGGCATCGCGGGCGGTCCACCGTGCCAGTGGATTCACCTTGATGAGGCTGCCTTGGGGCTCGACGTGGGGCATGTTACGCCGCTCCGGCGTCTGGTCGCGCCGGCGCCCGTTGATCCAGACCCGCACTTGTCGGAGCGCCCGCTGTAACGGCTCCACCTTGTTGATCCTGCAGCATTCATCTGGGTCTTCAGGGCGTCCCCGGCCGGAGGATCCGTCCGCCCTGAGGACGACGAGCGGCAGGTCGAGCAGGCGGACGATCGTGTCGCGGTACTCCAGGGTTTCAGGAAAGTGGTAGCCCGTGTCGATGAACAAAACCGGTACGTCCGGCTTGATCGATCGGAGCATGTGGGCGAGAACGACACCCTCGTGCTGGAAGGAACAAGTCAGCACGGTTCCTCGCGGGAACCGCGAAGTCGCCCATGCGAGAATTTCCTCGGGCCTAGCCGTTTCGAACCGCTCGTTGATTTCTGCGAGCTCGGCTTCCGACAAAATTGCAGGGGCGGGTGCAACGGACATGTCCGCTACGCGTAACATGCCGGCAACCGGTTCGCAAACGACAACGCTGCGCGTCGTTGGCTTGATGTCGGGAACTTCGATGGACGGGGTCGATGCCGCCCTGGTGGAGGTAGCCCGTTTTCGTGGTCGCATTTCTTGCCAGCTTTTGGGGGCGCGAACGTTTCCCTTTCCGCGTTCGCTGGTGCGCCGCTTGCGGGAGGCGGCTTCGGGCGCAGAGCTGGCGCCGCGTGCTCTCGCCGAACTTTCGGCAGCGACCGCCGACCGCTTTTCGCTGGCCGCGATACGGCTGATGGAAAGCCACGGGCCTGCCGACTTGATCGCTTCGCACGGGCAGACGGTAGCGCACCATCCGGGCCGCCGAACCGTGACGGTACAAATTGGCGAGCCCGCCATCATCGCCGAGCGCACCGGCCGCACAACAGTGGCGGACTTTCGCCTTGCCGATACTGCGGCCGGCGGCGAAGGGGCTCCGCTGGTCCCGGTAGCACACTACCACTTGTTTGCCGACCCGGCGCGCACGCGCGCAATCGTCAACGTGGGCGGTATAGCGAACGCTACCCTCCTACCGGCCGGCGAGGATCTTGGTGGTACCATCGCTAGCGATACGGGGCCCGGTAACATACTGATCGACGAGTGTGTCGCGCTGCTCACGGGCGGGCGCCGGCGCTGCGATCGCGGGGGGCGCATGGCGGCCTCCGGCAAGGTCGACGAGCGCCTGGTTGAGATGGTGCTGGGCGCTCGCTTCTTTCGGCGCCGCCTGCCGGCGTCGACCGGCCGCGAAGACTTCGGCGAGCCGCTGGCAACCGAGCTCGTGCGCACCGGGATGCGACTGGGTCTCGATGGGCCCGCGATCGTGGCCAGCGCGACGGCGGCGGCCGCCCGCTCGATCGCCCGCGGCTGCCGCCGCTTGGCTGGAGACCGCGCCATCGACGAACTCTACCTTTGCGGTGGCGGCGCCTACAACGACACCCTCCGGGAGATGCTCGCCGCTGAGATGCCAGGCGTGCGGGTTGCTTCGACCGCCGATCTCGGGGTGGAGCCAGCTTTTTTGGAGGCCCAAGCCTTCGCCCTGCTCGGCTGGCTCACGGTGCACGGGCTACCTGGTAACCTGCCGGGGGTGACCGGCGCAAGCGGCCCGCGAGTGCTGGGAAAGATCGTGCCGGGAAGCAACTTCGCCGGGGCTCGCTTGCGCCACCCGGGGAAAGCCAGGCGGGCCTGAGAGCGCAGCGGCGCGCCGCCATCAGGCGACGTCGAGCTGGCGGCGCGGAACCTCGCGCAGGAGCACGTCGTCGGCTTCGTCGCTGCCGGCCCCAAACCGCCGCATTCTTTCGAGCCCCTCGCGTACTTCCCGGCGGGTCATCAGGATCCCGTAGGATTGGAGAATCTGTTTGATCACGTCGTAATGGGTCTCGATCGACTGCGTCACCGAAACGTACCCGTGCCGGCCGGCCTTGGGGCCTTCCCAGAACGCTAGCGGGTTCATTCCGAAGAACCGAGTGTCGCGCTCGGTGGGCTCGATGACGACGATGTCCCCGTGAAAGTTTCTGTCCTGCTGGTACTGGCGCAAGCCGTACTGAAGGCGGGAGTGGAGAAGGGTTCGAAAAACCTGGTTGAGCACGGTGATGACGCCTTGGTCGGCCAGCGGCACGCCCTCGGTCTTGAAAGTTCCCGTCTCCGGCTCGTAGCGGTGGACGACGCGGTTCATGAACGGCCGGAACGGGTTGTAGCAGATGACCAGGTCGGCGCCGTGCTCAATGGCCACGTCGATGCTGGCCGTTCTGCGCACGCCGCCGTCTACGTAGTCGATCCCGTTGATCCGCGCCGGCCGGTAGAAACCGGGAAGCGCAGTGGATGCCTGGACGGCTTCCGATACGGTCAAGGAACAGTCTTCGTCGTGGCCGAAGACGACCCGCTCGGCCGTGTCGAGGTTCATTGCGGTAATGTAAAGCGCCTTGCCAGTGTGCCGGTAGAGACTCCGGAAATCGTTCGGCAGGCCGTTGCGCTCGAGGTTGTGGCGCAAATACCGCTCGATGCGGCTGTTGTCGAAGATCCCCGAGGGCAGATAGTGGTGCGGGAGCGGCAGTCGCCGGGCCAAAAGCGCGTCGATCACCGGCGCTGCCACGTCCTGCAGCGCCGCAAGGGACGGGCGGGCCCGCAGATTGGCAAGCGCCGGCGCTAGCCGCTCGCGCAGGTTGTGAGAGTCGGCGAGCAAGTCGACCAGAATGCCGGGGACGTAGGTTACGAGATCGAGGAAATAGTCGATCGGGCGAGAGACCATCTCGCCGACATTGAGGGCGTAAAAGTCCGTCGGCCGGAAACGCGTAAACTGCACCGAGCTGCCGTCGAGTGCGCGGAGCATCTCCGTAGGGGTGACTCCGGCCGCCAGCGGTGCCCCGAGCATGGCACCGGCGCTCAAACCCACGTAAATATCGAAGTCCGTAACCTTCCGGTTGATCAGAAAGTCGTCGAGGGCTTTGAGCCCCCCAAGCTTGAATGCTCCGCCGGTCAGCGCCCCGCCGGCAAGAACCAGAGCGACCTTGGCGTTACGCTTGCGGACGGTGGGGTCGCTTTTCTGAATGACCGTGATGCCCATCTCCGACGATGAAAGGGAAAGCCTTCCTGCCCATTACAGTTTAGCAGGTTACCTGGATCGATTCGCCGCTGTCAGGGGCCGAGCCGTTTGCGCCGTGGCCGCCGGGCCAGTACCCGCTCGGCTTCGGCGAGCTCGCTCGGCGTACCGACGGTAAGCCAGAACCCCTCGAACGGGTGGCCGAACAGCGGTTCGCCAGCGAGCAACATCGCCGGGTACGTGTCGCTCGTCATGGAAAAGGCCTTGCCGCACGGCATGTAGCGGAACACGCGCGGCTCGAGGACCTGGACCCCGGCGTACATGAAAGGCTCGAGTCCCGGGCGGTCGGCCGGTTCCCCCCAGTCGAGGAAGCGCCGGACCCGCTGCTGGGAGTCGACGTAGATCAATCCGAAATGCTCCATGCGGGGATCCTTGCGCAGCACGAGCGTCGCCGTAGCCGCGCGCTGGTGGTGTAGAGCGATTACTTCCCGCAGGTCGATGTCCACGATGGTGTCGGCGTTGACCGTCACGAACGTGCCGTCCCCGAGAATCCCGCGGGCATGGGCAATTCCGCCGCCGCTGCCGAGTAACGGCTCTTCGTCGCTATAGTAAATGCGGGCGCCGTAGCGCGAGCCGTCGCCGAGGTGCTCGCGAATCATGTGTCCGAGGTAGTGCAGGTTGACGACGATTTCGGTGATGCCGCTTCCCACCAGGAGTTCCACGGAGTAGTCGATCAACGCTCGTCCCCCGACTTCCAGGAGTGCTTTGGGGCGCCGTTCGGTGAGCGGCCTCAGCCGGGTGCCGAGCCCGGCGGCCAGGATCATTCCGCGCAGATACCTCACCGGGTCTCCCCGCCCGCAGGCTTGAGCCATCCGGCCAAGACCTCGGCAAGCGATTCGGCTGCGCCGATGCGTGCCGCCACGCGCCTGGCGGTTGCCTCGACCTGCGGGAGGTAGGCCAAGTAAGCGGGCTTGCCCTTGTGCTCGGCTAGGTAGTGAAAGCGCCCGATGACCTTGAGAGCGCGGTGGAGGGCGCAGTCGAGGTAGGTAGAGCCGAGCGGCGCTCCGACCAGGCGCTCGAACTCGCTGATCAGCTTCAGTTCGAGGCTTTCGCTGACCAGGCGCGGGGTGATGCGATCCGTGAGCAGCGAAGCCACGTCATAGGCCCGGGGGCCAAGCAAGGCATCCTGGAAGTCGAGCAGCCGCAGCCGTTCGCCTTGAACGTGGATGTTCCACGCGTGGTAGTCCCGGTGGCAGAAGACCGCTGGAACCGCGGCGAGGCGCTCAGCCAGCCTGGCTAGTTCCGCCCGGCACTGGCGGGCGAGCCGAGGGGGCAGAGGGCGCACGCCCCACTCGAGAAAATGCTCGAGTTCCCACCATAACAGGCGCTCGTCGAAACGTTGGGCGAAGGCGTAGCAGCCGCTTCGGTCGTCGCGGGCCTCGCGCTGGATCCGAGCGAGCAGTTCGAGCGCCCGCTCGAACCAGGCGCTGGCGTCAGTGGCAGCCGCTTCCCACAAGGTGAGGTCGCCCACGTCCTCGAGCAGGATGCAGGTTCCATCGGGCGCGACGTCGTAAATCGCCGGTACCGCGTCACACACGCGGGCCAGGTACCGAGCGACGTTCACGAACGGAACTTCTCGAGGGCCCCGCTCGCCGAATACGCCGAGTTCCTCGGAAGACAGTGCGATGCCCGGGTCCTCCATCAGCATCGCCACGGTGGTGGGCACCGGCCCACCCTTGAGGTAGCAGCGCACGTACCGCCGCGAGGACGCGTCTCCGGCGAGCTCCTCGATCCGCTCGAGGGCTAAGCCGGGCCAACGCGACGCTGCCAGCCGGGCGATCGCTTCCTGCAACCGCCGCTGTTCCTTGGGCCTCAGGCCGGGCACAGCGGGTCGATTTTGGCAGAGCCCCGCCAGCGCTGCCACGTGCGCCCGGGGTCTTGTTGTTGACACGTCAAGATGACCGCTCGTTTTGACAAGTGAAGTGCCCTCTTGACAAGGTTTAGGCAGCTCGCTCTCGGGGCTGCCACGTGCGCTTGGGGTCTTTGACTTGTTTGGGCGCAGTGGCCATAAGAGCGCTTTCCAATGGGGGGGCCGAAGCAGTAGCAAACTGCAACTTTCGGCGCCCGGACGAGTAGGCCTGGTCATGTCCGAATACGTTCCCGTTGGGATCACGTTCCTGATCGCCGCCGTCGTCGCAGGCGTCATGGTCTCGCTCAATCGCCTGATTGGCCCCCGGCCTGTCAATCCGCCCGTCAAGCGCGAGACATTCGAGTGCGGCAACGAGCCGAGCGGGCCTGCTTGGGCGCGTTTCTCGGTCAAGTTCTACTTGGTTGCCATTCTCTTCATCATCTTCGACGTTGAGGTGGTCTTCATGTACCCGTGGGCCGTCACGTTCCGTGAACTCGGCTTGTTTGGTTTCGTCGAGATGATGGTCTTCGTGGCAATTTTGGCCATCGGCTTCGTGTTCGCGTGGCGGAAGGGGGCGCTCGAGTGGAGGTAGTCGAGGCGGTCCGAGCCGCAGTTCCGGAGAGCGACGCCACGAGCTATCAGGCGGCGGCCGGCCAGACGGTTCTTGTGGTCCGGCCCGAGGCGCTCACCCGGGTGCTTGCGTTCCTGCGTGACGATCCCGCCCAAGACTACAACATGCTCGTCGACATCACGGCGGTGGACTTCACGCCGCGCGATGGGACTTTTCACGTCGTCTACCAGCTGCTTTCGCTGCGCCGCAACGCCCGGCTGACCGTCAAGGTGAAGGTGCCCGGAGAGGATCCGGTGGTGCCGTCGGCGACCGGGCTATGGAAGGCAGCGAACTGGGCCGAGCGCGAGGTTTGGGACATGTTTGGCATCCGCTTCGACGGCCATCCGGACCTGCGCCGAATCCTCATGTACCCCGAGTTCGTGGGGCATCCCTTGCGCAAAAGCTATCCCGTCGACAAGCGCCAGCCCCTCGTGCCCGAGCGCGATCCAATCAACGATCCCTGGCCATCCAAGGACGGACTGTGATGGGTGGATCGCGGGAGAAGAAACCGCTCCAAGCGGCCGATCCGATCTCGGAAGTGATGGAGCTCCAAATGGGGCCGTCCCACCCGGCCACCCACGGAACCATCAAGTTCAACCTGAAGCTCGACGGAGAAACCATCGTCGGGTGCGACACCGAGATCGGCTACCTCCACCGCGGCTTCGAAAAAATGTGCGAGCAGGGGACGTGGACGCAGTGCATCCCGTACACGGACCGGCTCAACTACGCCTCGCCGCTGATCAATAACTTCATTTTTTGCGAAGCGGTCGAACGGTTGCTCGGCATTACCGTTCCGGAGCGTTGCTCGGCGATTCGCGTGCTCCTGTCGGAAATGTCGCGGATCGCCGATCATCTGACTTGCCTCGGCATGGCCGCAGCCGAGCTCGGGGCGATCACCCCCGGCTTTTACATGAACGAGGCCCGCGAAACGCTGTACAACCTCAACCAGTTGGCCACCGGCGCCCGGGTTACGGTCAGTTACGGGCGCATCGGTGGCTTGCGCAACGACCTGCCTGAGGACTTCGAGCCCGCGATGCGCAAGGCGATGGTGAAGATCGAGGAGGTGCTGCGGGACTGCGAAAAGCTCCTCGAGCGCAATCGGATCTTCATCGATCGGATGGTTGGGGTCGGGGTCATCTCGCGGGAGGACGCGATCAGCTATGGACTGACCGGGCCGTTACTCCGGGCAACCGGCGTAGCCCGCGATTTGCGCAAGGACGAGCCCTACATGGGCTACGAGCAGTACGATTTCGACGTGCCGGTCGGAACCAAGGGGGACAACTTCGACCGCTTTGCGGTCCGGTTCGAGGAGATGCGCCAGTCCCTTCGGATCATCGACCAGGTCCTGCGCAAGATGCCGGGCGGCCCGATCTCGATCGAGGACCACACGATCGTGCTTCCCCAGAAGGAGGAAGTCTACGGCTCCATCGAGGGCCTCATGGCGCATTTCAAGTTGATCGTCGAGGGAATCCGCGTGCCGGAAGGCGAGGTCTACTTCGCCGGGGAGGCCACGAACGGCGAGCTTGGTTTCTACCTCGTCAGCGATGGCAGTGGGCGGCCTTATCGGGTGCGCGTCCGCCCGCCGTGCTTTTACGGCATGGCGGCGCTCGAGGAGATGATCAAGGGCCACATGGTCTCCGACGTCGTGGCGACGTTCGGAATGATCAACATGATCGGTGGCGAGTGCGACCGGTGAGCAAACCAGAGGCAATGGCTGAATCCGGCAGCAACGAGCGCGTTCAGTTCAGCGAGCAGGCGCTGGCCGAGTACCGCGAAATCCTGGAGCGCTATCCAACGCGCCGTGCGGCGCTGATGCCGGTCCTGTGGCTCGCCCAGCGCGAGTTTGGTTGGATCAGCCCCGAGGTTCGGGAGTACGTGGCCGAGCTGATGGAGCTGCCCCGGGCCTGGGTGGAAGCCGTCGTTTCGTTCTACACGATGTTCTACCGGCGCCCGATGGGGAAATACCACATCCAAGTCTGCACGAACCTCTCGTGCCAGTTGCGCGGCGCCGAGGAAGTTTTGTCGGCCATCCGGCGCAAGCTCGACATCGAGCCGGGCGAGACGACGCCGGACGGCAAGTTTTCACTCGACCGGGTGGAGTGTCTCGGCTCGTGCGGCACCGCGCCGGTGATTCAGCTCGGGTCGGGCCGCTACGTGGAGAACGTCAGTGTCGAGCGCGCTCTGGCGCTAATCGACGAGCTGGCGGCGGGAAAGGAAGGCTAAACATGGTCGAGCTTGGGATCGCCGCCGCAAAGTGCCTGCTCGTCGTCCTGATGGTCCTGCAGTTGTCGGCGTTTCTCCTGTGGGTCGAGCGCAAGGGGAGCGCCCTGATCCAAGACCGCATCGGTGCCAATCGCGCTGCGATTTTCGGAATCCTGCCGGTCAACCTCGGGGTCGTGAATACGCTGGTTGCCGATCCGCTCAAGCTCTTTACCAAAGAGGATTTCGTTCCCGAGCGGGCCGACCGGCTGATTCACGCGCTTGCGCCGTTCCTGGCCCTGTTTCCCGCCGTCGTGACCTTCGCGGCGATTCCCTTCGGAGACCGACTCGAGATCGGGGGCCGGGTGATCGACTTGCGCGCGGTCGATCTCGACGTGGGGCTGCTCTACATCGTCGCGATGGTGGCGATGGGGGTCTACGGTGTGGTGCTAGCTGGGTGGTCCTCGAACAACCGCTGGGCCCTGCTCGGGGCGATTCGGGGTTCGGCCCAGATGATCTCGTACGAGGTCGCGCTCGGGCTGGCGCTCGTCAGCATGGTGCTCACTTACGGCACCCTCGACCTGCAGGAAATGGTGCGCGCCCAGGGCCGCCTGTGGTTCGGCTTCCTGCCGGCGTGGGGCGTGTTCTACCAGCCACTGGCTTGCCTCTTGGTTTTTACGGCGGGAATGGCCGAGTCCAAGCGCGTGCCGTTCGACCTGCCTGAAGCCGAGTCGGAGCTGATCTCGGGTTACTTCACCGAGTACTCGGGCGGCAAGCAGGCTGCCTTCATGCTGGCCGACTTTGCCGAAGTCGTGGTGGTGGCCGGTTTCGTGACGACACTGTTTTTCGGAGGGTGGCAGGTGCCGCTCCTCGGGCCCGACGGTTGGGTACTGCCAGGAGGCAGGACGATCCCGGTGGCCCCCTGGTTGGTGACCGTGCTGCAGGTTGCCGCGTTCACGGTGAAAGTCTTGTTCTTCTGCTGGCTGCAGATCCTCATCCGCTGGACGGTGCCGCGTTTCCGTTACGACCAACTGATGAACCTCGGCTGGAAGGGGATGATTCCGCTGGCACTGGCCAACCTGGTTGCCACTGCGGCGGTAGTTCTAATGTGGGGGCAGGGGGCGTGAGCGAGACGCTGTTTTACGCTGTCGCCGCGCTCACCGCGCTGGCCGCTGCGGGCGTGGTGGTCTCCCGCAATCCCGTACATAGCGCTCTCTGG
Organism: uncultured Myxococcales bacterium; assembly: GCA_964478045.1. GTDB lineage: Bacteria > Desulfobacterota > Binatia > UBA1149 > SPBQ01 > CAZQYE01. The sequence goes on from CAYZHO010000005.1 coordinate 39,345, forward strand.
CTCGTATTGGCTCTGTTCCTGCTGGCGGGAATCTATGCCTCGCTTGGCGCGCACCTGGTGGCGGCGCTGCAGATCATCATCTACGCCGGCGCGGTAATGGTGCTGTTCCTGTTCGTGATCATGCTGCTCAACCTCCAGGCCGACCCGCACGAGCCGCGCCGGCCTGGAGCCCGCACGGTTGCCGCGCTGCTGGCGGCCGCACTGGCCGCGGCCGTTGGCCACGTTGCCTGGCACAATCTGACCGGAGGACGCGGAGCGCAGGCGCTGTCGGCCGGGTTTGGTTCGACGAGCGCTCTGGCCCGGGTCTTGTTCAACGATTACCTGGTGGCGTTCGAACTGACGTCCGTCCTGTTGCTGGTCGCCGTGGTTGGCGCCGTGGTGCTGGCCCGGCGCGACCCGAAGGAGGAGTGAGGAAGTGGCCACTGCGGCCCATTATCTCGTGTTGAGCGCGGTCCTGTTTGCGATCGGAACGCTAGGCGTTCTGGTGCGGCGCAACGTGATCGTCATTTTCATGTCGATCGAGCTGATGCTGAACGCGGCCAACCTTGCCTTCGTGGCGGTGGCCAATCACCTCGGCCGGATGGAAGGCCAGGCGATCGTGTTCTTCGTAATGACCCTGGCGGCTGCGGAAGTGGCAGTGGGCCTGGCGATCATTCTGGCGTCGTTCCGCAACAAACAAACCGTCAACGCGGACGAACTCGCGTTGTTGCGCTGGTAGGAAGAAATGCACCCAGAGCACATCGCACCGGCAGTCCACACCGTCTCTTACTTGCGGTGGATTCCTTTGCTGCCACTGCTGGGCGTGCTCGTGCACGTTTTTTGGGGCCGCCGCCTTGGCCGTGCGGCGGTCGGCGCGGTTGCCTGCGCCGTGGTTGGAGCGAGCTTCCTCGTGTCCGTCGAGGCGCTGGCCGACCTGCGTTCCGCCGGGAGTAGTGCGATCCTGGTGGACGAAGTCTACCGCTGGATTGCGGCCGGCGACTTTTCGGTTTCGGTAACGCTGGGGTTCGATGCGCTCTCGGCGGTCATGTGCCTGGTGGTCACAGGGGTAGGCTTCCTCATTCACGTCTACTCGACGGGCTACATGGGGCACGATCCGGATTACGCTCGCTACTTCGCCTACTTGAACCTTTTTACTGCCTCCATGCTGATCTTGGTCCTGGCCGACAGCCTTCCGCTAATGTTCGTGGGTTGGGAGGGCGTGGGGCTGTGTAGCTACCTGCTGATCGGTTTCTGGTACTCCGACCCCGACAAGGCTTCGGCCGGCAAGAAGGCCTTCATCGTCAACCGCATCGGCGACGCCGGCTTCGTACTCGGCATGGCCTTGCTCTTTTGGAAGCTCGCCGAGGCGGGTATGCCCACGCTGCGCTTCGCCGTGATCAACCAGCATGCGGCGGAGCTCGGCGGCGGGGTTGCTCTGGCCGGAGCGCTGCTGCTGTTCCTCGGCGCCACGGGGAAATCGGCGCAGATTCCACTGTTCGTATGGCTGCCCGACGCAATGGCCGGCCCCACGCCGGTGTCGGCTCTCATCCACGCCGCAACCATGGTGACAGCGGGCGTCTACATGGTCGCGCGACTTCACGGGCTGTATCTAGCCGCGCCGGTGGCGATGTCGGTCGTCGGCACGGTCGGGGCACTGACGGCAGTCGGCGCAGCTTCGGTAGGCATAGCGCAGAACGACATCAAAAAGGTGCTTGCCTATTCGACGATTTCCCAGCTCGGCTACATGTTTCTTGGACTCGGGGTGGGAGCGTTCGCGGCTGCAATCTTCCACGTCGTCACTCACGCATTCTTCAAAGCCCTGTTGTTCTTGGGCGCCGGCAGCGTGATTCACGCACTCCACGAAGAACAGGACATCCGGCAGATGGGCGGTTTGAGCAGGAAGATGCCGGTCACCTCGGCGACGTTCCTGGTTGCGACGCTCGCTATTGCGGGCATTCCAGGCCTGTCGGGCTTTTTCTCCAAGGACGAGATCTTGGCCTCGGCGTTTGCAACCGGCCACTACGGCCTGTGGGCTTTGGGGTTCGTCGGAGCGGGACTGACGGCCTTCTACATGACGCGGCTGCTCGTGCTGACGTTCTACGGGGACTTCCGGGGCGACGACCAGCGCTGGGCCCAAGCGCACGAAAGCCCGCCGTCGATGACTTTTGCGTTGGTGGTGCTTGCCGTCCTGGCGGCTGCCGGAGGATGGATCGGAGTGCCGCCGATCCTGGGAGGAAGCAACCGGTTTGGGGCCTTCTTGGCTCCCGTGCTCGGCCACCACGAGCTGCACCTGGCGGCGCCTCTCGAGGTTTCGCTGATGGTTGCGTCGGTCGCGATCGCAGTGGCGGCCATGTACCTGGCCTGGCGCATCTATCGCTTCGGCCCACTGTTCGACGCAGTCCTGGCCGAGCGCGCCAGCGCAGTTTACGGAGCGCTGTGCGAAGCCTACTACGTGGACCGCAGCTACCTGCGCTACGTTGCCGAGCCGATCGTTGCCGGCGCCCATTGGTTGTGGCGCCGCGTCGACGTGGGCGTCATCGACGGTTTCGTCAACGGGCTGGCGGCCGGCTGCCGCGCGCTAGCCGACAGTTGGCGCCGCTGGGCCACCGGCAACGTGCAGGAATACGCACTCAGCATCATGGTCGGCGTCCTCGCCCTGGTCGCGTTCATGGCTGCTGGATTGGTGAGGTAAGGCGGTGGACTGGGGTTTGCTGAGCTGGATGGTCTTCTCCCCGGCCCTCGGTTCGCTGGCCGTGGCAGCGGTGCCGCCGGGAGCGGACAAGGCGCTGCGGCGGACGGCACTGCTCGTTTCCTTCGTTCCATTCGTGCTAGCCCTGGTCGCCTGGGCGCGGTTCGACCCTGCCGACGGTGGCTTTCAACTGATCGAGCGCACGGTTTGGATCGAGCGTTTCGGGATCTCCTATTTTCTCGGAATCGACGGCATTTCGCTCCTGCTCGTCCTCCTGACGGTCTTCTTGACGCCGCTGGTGGTGTTATCGGCACCCGATACGATCCATCACCGGCTCAAGGGCTATCTGGTCGCCATGCTTCTGCTCGAAACCACGATGCTGGGGACCTTGGTGGCCCTCGATGCCCTCCTTTTCTACGTGTTCTGGGAAGCGATGCTCGTGCCGATGTTCTTGATCATCGGCATTTGGGGCGGGGAGCGCCGCGTTTACGCTGCCATCAAGTTCCTGTTGTTCACGATGGTCGGCAGCCTGCCGATGCTGGCGGCTCTCGTCTACATGGCCATCCGAACGGGCGATGGCGGGCAGATGAGTTTTGCAATCACGGACTTCTACGGGCTGGCGCTGTCGCCTACTGCGCAGGCCTGGGCCTGCAGCGCGCTGGCTCTGGCGTTCGCCATCAAGGTGCCGATGTGGCCGCTGCATACGTGGTTGCCTGACGCGCACGTCGAGGCACCGACGGGTGGATCGGTAATCCTGGCCGGCGTCCTACTGAAGATGGGCACGTACGGCTTCGTTCGCTTCGTGATGCCCCTGTTCCCGGACGTCGTGCCCGTGCTCATGCCTTGGATCGGGGGCCTTGCCGTGGTGGGGATCGTCTACGGCGCGCTCGTGGCGATGGTACAGCCCGATCTCAAGAAGCTGGTCGCCTACTCCTCGGTCAGTCACCTCGGCTTCGTCATGCTCGGGCTAGCGAGTCTGAATGCCGTGGGCGTTGAGGGAGCCGTCTACCAGATGCTCAACCACGGTCTTTCCACGGGTGCGTTGTTCCTGCTCGTGGGCATGATCTACGAGCGGCGCCACACCCGACTCATTGCGGAGTTCGGAGGCCTCTGGAAGCAACTGCCGGTTTACGCGGCATGCTTCCTCGTGATCATGCTTTCGTCGGCGGGACTGCCGGGCCTCAACGGTTTCGTTGGCGAGTTTCTCATCATTGTCGGCGCGTTCCGCACCCAGCCGGCGCTTGCGGCGGTCGCCGCCACCGGCGTGATCCTAGGGGCGGTCTACCTGTTGTGGATGTACCAGCGGGTGATGTTCGGGCCGCTCGATAATCCGGCCAACCGCTCCTTGAGCGACCTCAGCCGGCGCGAGATCGCCGTCCTCGTGCCCATCCTCGTGATGGTCATCGTGATGGGAGTCTACCCAAAACCGTTTCTTGGTCTGATGCACTCGTCTGTCGATTTAACGCTAGCGCGCGCTGGCAGAAAGGCGGCGGTCGTCGCGGCGACTGCCGTGGAGCAGGGGCAAGACGCGCGCGGCTGCGGGTCCAGCCTCGAAGGCATTCGAGCCTGCGGAGAGTACGAACCGGGGGAAGCGAGCGGCGCGTTCCTTCCGGCAGGGAGTACTCCGGGGGCTAGTCACGCCGGTGCTACCGGTGCTGGCGCGGGAGGTGCGCGATGAGCGCCGGCCTCGGTTCCTACGCAACGATCGCCCCGATCTTGGCTGCCTGCGGTTGGGCGCTCTTAGTGCTCGTCGTCGAGATGTTCAGTGCTCGTGGCCGCCCAGCGGCGGCGGCTTGGCTCAGCGTGGTCGGTCTAGCCCAGATCGCCTGGCAGGCCTCCCGGCAGTGGGGAGTGACGGCTGCGTTCGGGCACGCCTTGGTAGCCGACGGGCTGAGCGTGTTCTGCGCGGTCCTCGTGTGCGCCTTTGCCCTTGTGGCGATCTTGATGTCGATGGACTACCTGCCCGAGACCGACGTTCGCGGCGCGGAATATTACCCGCTCGTGCTGTTTGCCGTCCTGGGCGCGCTGGTGATGGTGGCCTCCTCGGACCTCGTGGTGCTCTTCCTCGGTCTCGAGACGATGTCGATGGCGATCTACGTCCTGGCGGGCATTTGGAAGAGCGACCTGCGTTCGAACGAGTCGGCGCTCAAGTACTTCCTGATGGGGGCCTTCGCCTCCGGGTTCATGCTTTACGGGATCGCCCTGCTGTACGCCGAAACGGGTTCGACGATGATCGGTGAGGTCGCCCGGGCTGCGTCGGGAGAACCGACGGGCCTGATGCTGGTGGGGGTGGGCCTCCTATTGGTGGGCTTCGGGTTCAAGATCGCGGCCGTGCCTTTCCATTTGTGGACCCCCGACGTCTACGAAGGGGCGCCGACCTCGGTGACGGCCCTGATGGCGACGCTAGTGAAGGCCGCGGGGTTCGTGGCCTTTGTGCGCGTCGTCGTCCTCGGCCTCGCGCCGCATCTCGATCTGCTTGCCGGTATTTTGTGGGCGGGCGCGGTGGCCACCATGTCGATCGGGAACTTCGTTGCGCTGCGCCAGACCAGCCTCAAGCGCCTGCTGGCCTACTCGGCGATCGCGCACACGGGCTACTTGCTCGTCGGACTGACGCCGGGAACCGCCGAAGGGGCGGCTGCGGCGTTGTTCTATCTGGTCGTTTACGGGGCAATGAACCTCGGTGCCTTCGGAGTGATGATGCTGCTGGCGCGCCGCGGCAACGGGGCCGAACGAATTTCGGACTACGCGGGGCTTGGAGCCCGTAGCCCCGTTCTCGCCTTGACGCTGACGGCGTTCTTGCTGTCGCTGACCGGCATCCCGCCGTTTGGCGGGTTCGTCGGCAAGGTCTACCTGTTCGCGGCCGCGCTGCGCGCGGGTTACATCGTCTTGGTCGTTATCGCGGTGCTCAATAGCGTCGTCTCGGCCGCCTACTATCTCGGCGTGGTTCGGACCATGTACTTCGAAGATGGCCAAGGACCCGCGGCGGCGCCCCGCCCGCGCCTTGCCCTGGCAACTGCCGTGGCGCTCGTAGTGACGGTGTGGCTTGGAGTCGCTCCATCGGGCCTCATCGAAGCAGCGACGGCCGCGGTAAGCCACGCCTTGCTTGGCTCCTGAACACTGGCGCATATTGCCGGCTTGCCTGAGACCTCAAGCGACGCAATGAGCACTTGCTTGCAGCGGCTGAGTGTCCCGGAAAGCGGCAAGCGGACGCGGGTGGGGGCTGGTCGGACACTTCGAGGCGATGGCGCCAAAAAAGAGACCGGGCAGCGGAGGGGGGGACCCGCTGCCCGGGGAGGATCGAAGAGGAAGAAAAGGAGGAGAAACTTCCTCTTCGTGAGGGGCTTCACTAACTCAGACGACGCACCCCACGATTCATTCAAATCCAAGGGTACCACGGGCCCCTTATGTGCCGCTACCGGGAATTTCCGCTTGCCGCGGTGCGGGATAGCACTTGCTGTGGCAGCGGTACTAACCACTTGCCCGCTGCCAGCCACTGCGGGCGGCGGCCCGGCTCTGGGGCCGCGTCGTATCGTTTCTCTGGTTCCGGCGGTGACCGAGACCCTGTTCGCGGTAGGCGCCGGGCAGCAGGTGGTAGGCGTCTCGAGTTACTGCAACTACCCGCCGGAGGTTAAAGGGCTGCCGCAGGTGGGGAGCTTCGTCTCGCCTGCTGTCGAACTGGTGCTTTCCTTGCGCCCGGATCTCGTCCTGACGTCGCCGACTCCGGGCAACCGAAACGCTGTCGACACGCTGCGGCGCGCTGGGCTGCGGGTAGAAGTCGTCCCGGAAGGGTCGGGCTCCCTTGAGGAAACCTTCGAGATGATCGAAAAAGTCGCGGTCTTGGCCGGCCACGGCGCTGAAGGAAAGCACTTGGTGGCACGGATGCGCGCCGACTTCGACCGCCTCGCCAACCGGTTTGCCGCAGGCCCGCGGGTAAAGACGCTTGTCGTGGTGGGCCGGCGTCCCCTCGTTGTGGCGGGCCCGGACAGCTACCTCGACGACCTCGTGAAACTGGCCGGAGGTGCCAACGCGGCGCGGCCGCTCGGTGGCAAGTGGCCTCGAACCAATATCGAATTCGTGCTTGCTTCGGCGCCGGATGTGATCGTCGATGCCTCGATGGCCGGAGGCGCCACCCCCAGCAGCGGTCCCTGGATGCGCTACCCGGCGATCCCCGCCGTTCGCAACGGCCGAGTGTACAGGGCCGCCGACGACCGGCTGCTCAGACCCGGGCCCCGGCTGGTAGAGGCGGCCGAGCAGCTCGGCCGCTGGCTTCACCCCAAGGTATGGGCTGGCCACGCCGAAAGAGCCGACTGACCCCCGCAGACCTGGCGGCCGGTCTCGCGGTAACGGGGCTTGCCGCCCTATTGGCTGCGGTTGCCGCTTGCGTGGTCGGAACGGTGCCGCTGGACATGCGGGCAGTCCTGGCAGGCCGGGAGCCGGATGCGACAATCTTTTTCGATGTGCGGTTGCCCAGAGTG
>CAYZHO010000006.1:0-11995 GCA_964478045.1 uncultured Myxococcales bacterium
GATCGACCCGTTGAGCCCAAGCCGCGCGATCGCCTCGGCGGCCGGCGCGCAGGCCGTCCTCTTGCGGCCCGCCCGTCAGGATCGGTTCTGGCCGGGGGGCGTCTGCCGCGATCGCGAGAGCCCCGACTCCCGGCGGCCCGCCGAACTTGTGCGCCGATATTCCCACGAAATGAACGCCGTCGCCGGTATGCAAAGGGATGCGGCCTGCTGCTTGAGCGGCGTCGAGATGGAGCAACGTGCCCGGCGCCAGTGCTGCCAGCAGGCGCTCCACGTCCGTGACGTGCCCGCTTTCCCCGTTCGCCCAGCTCGTTGCCACCAAGCATGGGCGATCTGCGGTCAGCCGAGCTAGCTCATCGAAGTCGGGGAGTCCGCGGCGGTTTACTTCGAGGCGCACGACTTGCCGCCCCGCCCGCTCTAAAGCGGCGACCGTCGTGAGGATGGAGGCGTGCTCGATGGTGGTTGTAACCACTGTCAAGTCCGGCCGGGCCGCGGTCACGCCCCGGAGCACGAGATTGTTCGACTCGGTTGCGCCCGAGGTAAAGACGACGCCGGACGCCGGGCAGCCCAGCAGGCGGGCGACGGTTTGGCGCGATTCGTCGATCATTCTCCGCGCGCGCCGCCCCGCTCCGTGCGCGCTCGAAGGGTTGCCCGGGGGATCTGCAAGGAGCCGGTCGATCGCTGCCCGCACCTCGGGGTACACAGGCGCCGTCGCGTTGTAGTCAAAGTACCTCGCCACCGCAGCCCTCCTCACGCCCGAGCAGGCGCGTCCCGGCGATCCTTATGGAGTTTGTAGAGAATGCTATCGACCAATGCCTGCCAGCTTGCTTCAACGACGTTGTGCGAAACGCCGACGGTTCCCCAGCGTGCACCGTCATCGCCCGATTCGATGAATACGCGCACCATTCCTGCCGTTCCTTCGCGACCGTCGAGCACTCTGACCTTGTAGTCGTGCAGGCGCACTTCGGCCAGTTCCGGAAAGAACTGTACCAGGGCCTTGCGCAAGGCGCGGTCGAGGGCGTGAACCGGACCGTTGCCGGTAGCGGCGGTGTGCTCGATCTCTCCTCCAGGCCCTTCGATCATGACCGTGGCCTCGGCCCGAGTCGGCTCTTCTTCGTTGCGCTTCTCGTCGATCACCCGAAAGCCGATCAGACGGAAGAAGTGCTGCTTGGCCTTGAGGTTGCGGCGCAGCAACAGCTCGAGCGAAGCGTCGGCGCCTTCGAACTGAAAGCCGATTTTTTCGAGCTCTTTCACATGGGACAGAAGCTGAGCGAGCTCGTCCGCCCGCCCCTCGACGTCCAATCCAAACTGGCGTGCCTTGAGCTCGAGGCTGCTGCGGCCGGCGAGATCGGAAACCAGAATCCGCTGCTCGTTTCCTACTAGGCGCGGGTCGATGTGTTCGTAGCTCTCGCGGGCCCGCCGGATGGCCGAAACGTGGAGGCCGCCCTTGTGGGCGAAAGCAGCGCGGCCGACATAGGGTTGCTGCTTGTCCGGCTCGATGTTCGCCGTTTCGTACACGAATCGGGAGACCTCGGCCAACTTGCGCAGTTGCCGCGCCGTGACGCACCGGTAGCCCATCTTGATCTGCAGGTTGGGAATGATCGCACACAGGTTCGCATTTCCGCAGCGCTCCCCGAGGCCGTTGATGGTTCCCTGAACCTGGCTGGCACCGGCTTCGACGGCTGCCAGCGAGTTGGCCACGGCCAGGCCGGCATCGTCGTGGCAGTGGATCCCCAAGGGAACTCCAACTTCGCGCGCGGCACGCACTCCCTCGGTGATGGCCGACGGCAGCGAGCCGCCGCGCGTGTCGCACAGGCACACGGCAGCCGCGCCCGCCTCGGCTGCGGCACGCACGCAGTCGAGTGCGTACTTCGGATTCGATGCGTAACCGTCGAAGAAATGCTCCGCGTCGAGAATGACGGTATCGACGCGCGAGGCTAAGTAATGGACCGTACCCGTGATCAAGTCGAGATTGGCGCGCAGGCTGATCCGCAACGCCTCGCGCACTTGCCGGTCCCAAGTCTTTGCGACGATCGTCAGGACCGGCGCACCCGCTTCGAGCAGGGCGCGCAGCCCCGCGTCCTCGCTCGGCCGGCGGCCTGGCCGTACGGTCATGCCGAAGGCAGCCAGGCGCGCGTTCTTCAGTTTGAGCGCCCGCGCCTTTTCGAAGAACTCCGTGTCGCGAGGGTTGGCACCCGGCCAGCCGCCCTCGATGATCGCGATGCCGAGATCGTCGAGCCGTTCGGCGATCGCGAGCTTGTCGCGGACGGTAAAGCTTACCCCTTCCCCTTGACTCCCGTCGCGCAGGGTCGTGTCGTAAATCTCGACGCGCTTGCTCGTCATCGTTGCGGCTCCCTGGAACCCACCTCGTCGGCGCGCTCCTCGATAAACGCCCGGTGCAAGGCGCGCACCGCGGCGTCCACTTCGTCGACGTCGACCACGACGGAAATCTTGATTTCAGAGGTCGAGATCATCTGTATGTTGATGTTCTCCCGGGCCAACACTTCGAACATGCGTGCTGCAACCCCCGCGTGGTTGCGCATTCCCAGCCCGACGACCGAGACCTTGCCGACCCGATCGCCGATCGAGACGCCTCTTGCGCCGACATCGGCTGCGAGCTTCTCAATGGTCTGCTCCACCCGGGGAAGATCGCTCTTGGCGACCGTGAAGGTGAGATCCGTTCGCCCTTCGGCGCTGACGTTCTGAACGATCATGTCGATGATGATTCCGTCGGCCGCTAGCGGGCCGAAAACCGCCGCCGCCAAACCTGGCCGATCCGGCACCCCCTGCAGGGTTACCTTGGCTTGATTCTTGTCGAAGGCGACTCCTGAAACGAGCAGTTCTTCCATGACTTCATCCTCGGGAACGACCCATGTGCCGTCGCCGTCGTGGAAGCTCGAGCGCACGTGGACGGGCACCCGGTACCGGCTTGCACACTCGACCGATCTAATCTGCAGGACCTTCGCCCCCAAGCTCGCCAACTCGAGCATTTCGTCGTAGCAGATGCGGTCGAGCTTCACTGCTCGGGGGCAGACCCGCGGATCCGTGGTGAAGACGCCGTCGACGTCCGTGTAGATTTCGCAGTATGCAGCACCAAGCGCGGCAGCCAGGGCCACTGCCGTGGTGTCCGATCCGCCACGCCCCAGCGTGGTGATGTTGTGGTGCGCATCGACTCCTTGAAAGCCGGGAACCACAACCACGTTTCCCCCGGCCAGAGCCTGCTCTACTCGCGAGACGTCGATCGAGCGGATCCGAGCGCGGCCGAAACTCGAATCCGTCTGAATGCGGATCTGATGTCCCTGCAGGGAGACGGCATCTATCCCCTGCTCGTGCAGAGCCATCGTCAGCAGAGCACTCGTTACCTGCTCGCCGGTGGCCAGCAGCACGTCGAGTTCTCGCTCGCTCGGGTGGCGCGCGATCAAGGAGGCCAGGCCGAGCAGGCGATCTGTCTCGCCCGCCATCGCCGACACGACGGCAACCACTTCGGCGCCACTTCGCCGAGTTTCGGCGACCCGTTCGGCTACCGCGCGAATTCGCGCCGCATCGGCTAGGGAAGTACCCCCGTACTTTTGTACAATTCGGTTCGCCCGCACCATGGACTCATACTCGCTCGGCCTCCGGGCCGAAAGCCGCCGCGAAGGTTGCTATGTCGAGACCGCGCGGCGCCAAGCGAATCGTTCTATGGTCGGCCTTTCCGGGTACAAACTCAACAGTAATAACGAGCAAGAGGGGCGGCTCTGGCCCCACGTAGTAGTCCCACCATTCGACCATTGTCAGGGTCGCTGCGTCGAAGGCTTCTACCAGTCCGAGGTTCGCAATTTCCGTCTCTCGCGTCGCCTCCGGAAGCTCGGAAAGCCGGTAGAGATCGGCGTGGACCACCGGCCCGGCGCTAGCCTCGTATTCCACGAGGTAGACGAAAGTCGGGCTGACCACCTCGCGCTGGTTGACGCCAAAGCCCTCTGCGAGGGCGCGAGCGATGGCCGTCTTGCCCGCTCCGAGGGGGCCGACGAGTCCTACCACCGTTGCCGGTGGAAGCAGGCTCGCAATGCGCCGCCCGAGGCGGCGCGTCTCGGCCTCCCCCGCCGACGGCAGCAAAAACTCTGCGCGGGTCACCTTGGGCCTGCCCGCAGGACCTCGTGAATCGCCGCGGGGATAGCGTCGGCGAGCTCAGCGGCCAGAAAGCCGGCCCCGCCCCAGCGTCTTTCGAGCACGTCGCCTGCAAGCCCGTGTAGAAAGGTCGCGGCCGCGGCGGCCTCGAACGGATCGCCGCGCTGGGCGGCGAGCGCCGCCGCCAGTCCGGACAGGACATCCCCCATTCCGGCCGTGGCCATTCCCGGGTTGCCCGAGATGTTGAACCCCACGCGGCGCCCCTGGCCAACCAACGAGCCGGCGCCTTTGAGGACCACCGTGACAGGCCATTGCGAGCAGAGAGTGCGCAACGCTCCAAGCCGGTCCTGCTGGACAGCGGCCGACGTGCATCCCAGCAGCCGCCCCATTTCACCTGGATGCGGCGTCAGAATAACCGGCCCGAGACCCTGCCGCGCGCGCTTTGCCAGAAGCTGCCCGCTGTGCTCCCGGTCGGCGGCCAGCAGGTTGAGGCCGTCTGCGTCGACCACCACTGGGCCTGCAAAGGTCCCTAGGACTCCTTCGAGAAGCCCCCGAGCACCCCGTCCCGTGCCGATGCCCGGTCCAACCACCGCCGCATCGAAACGCTGCACCTCCTCAGCCAGGCGCCGCCAGGATTGGGGGGCCATCTCTCCGTCACTCGTGGCCGGCAGCGCCAAGGTCATGGCTTCGATCAAAGCGGCGTCCACCGCAGCGGCAATCGGATCCGGTACCGCCATCGTCACCAGACCCGCTCCCGCCCGCAAGGCAGCGCGCGCAGCCAGCATCACCGCACCGGATTTGCCCAGCGCCCCGCCCACTACCAGGACGTGCCCGAGCTCTCCCTTGTGGGTCATTCGGTGGCGCCGCAAAAGCCAGCCGCTGCAAGCTGGTGCGTCGAGCACGTGACCGAGTGGCTCGATCCCCGCCTCTTCCGGCTCGAGCAGCCCAATGTCGGCAACCACGATACGCCCGGCGTGATTGGGACCGACACCGCAAAACAATCCCGGTTTGGCAGCACCAAGCGTAACCGTCGCGCGGGCGAACACGGCTACGCCAAGCGGCATCCCAGTGTCGGCACAAAGTCCTGAGGGCATGTCGACCGCCACAACCGGAAGCCCCGAATCGTTGAGAGCCGCAACCAGGTCGTGGTAGTCGCCCTCAAGCGGCCGCACCAACCCGGTTCCAAACAGCGCGTCGATCACAAGCACGTTCCCGCGATCTGCTGCCGCGAGGCGCTCGAGGCAGCTTCGCGCATCGATCACGTCCCCGCCAAGGTCGCGCCAGCGCTTCAGGTTCACTCCAGGATCGCTGTCCGGTGCCGGCTCGCGAGCGCACAAGGCAACACTAACTTCCCAGCCACGGGTAGCGAGCAGGCGCGCGGCCACGAACCCGTCGCCTCCATTGTTGCCGGGTCCGGCAAGCACAAGTGCTCGCGGAGCACCCTGGTCTTCAGGCCAAACGGCCCGCGCCTCTTCGACAGCCACATCGGCTACTTTTGCGCCCGCCCGTTCCATCAGCTCGATCGAGGGAGTACCCCGAGCGATCGTGACGCGGTCGAGCTCGCGCATCGCTTCGCGGCTTACGACCGGGATCAGTCCTTTCGCCATTGCCGGCCCCTGGCCTTGCCGTTCAGATCGAGCGCGCTCGCCGGCAGGCTTCCAGCATTTCGCGGGTCGCCTGCTCGATCCCCACGAAGATCGCCCGCGCGACGATACTGTGGCCGATGTTAAGCTCGACGATTTCAGGGATCGAGGCGATCGGCGCCACGTTATCGAGAGTGAGCCCATGGCCGGCGTGCACCGAAAGACCGAGCCGCGCCCCCTGCCGTGCTGCGGCCTTGATGCGCTCGAGTTCTTGCCTGCGTTCGGCTTCGGTAGGCGCGTCGGCGTAGCGACCCGTGTGAAGCTCGATTGCCCATGCGCCAACCGCCTTGGACGCTTCGACCTCCTGCGGTTCGGGGTCGATGAACATGCTCACGCGGATTCCGGCCGCGCTAAGGCGCCTGACAACCTCGGCAAGCCGCTCGCGGTTGGCTGCCACGGCCAAGCCGCCTTCCGTCGTCAGTTCTTCGCGCCGCTCGGGTACCAGGCAGGCGTCGTCCGGGCGCACTTGGCAAGCAATCTCGATGATGGGCTCGCTTGCAGCCATTTCGAGATTGAGTTTGGTCGAAACGCGCTCGCGCAAGGCCCAGACGTCGGCCTCCTGAATATGACGCCGGTCCTCGCGCAAGTGTACCGTGATCCCCGCAGCCCCGCCTCGCTCGGCCGCTAGGGCCGCCTCGACGGGATCGGGATAGGTCGTGCGGCGGGCCTGGCGAATCGTGGCAACGTGGTCGACGTTGACGCCCAGGCGCAGTTCTTTCACGGTTTTCCCTCAGCCGAGTGCTTCGGCAATAGCCCCGGCAATGCGTTCGGCCAGGCGCTCGATGAGTGCCTCGTCGCGCCCCTCGAGCATGACCCGGGCGACGGGCTCGGTTCCCGAGTAGCGAACGAGAACCCGCCCGCCGTCGCCCAGCTCGCGCTCTGCGGCCCGGATCGCGTTGGCAACCGAAGGCACGTCCGCAAAATTCTCCTTTCTAGATACCCGCTGATTAACAAGTACTTGTGGAAACTTCGTAATACATTGCTTTAACTCTGAGAGGGGCTTTTCTCTCGTTACCATCGTCGAGATGACGAGAAGAGCGCTGATCATCCCATCCCCCGTCGTGGAGTGATCCAGGCACACGACGTGCCCAGACTGTTCGCCCCCGAGGTTGTAGCCCCCAGCCCGCATCTTCTCGACTACGTAGCGGTCGCCGACCGGGGTGCGGATCAACTCGATGTTGCGCTCGCGTAGCGCTAGCTCGAGGCCGTAGTTGCTCATGACCGTGGCAACCACGGCGCCCCCCCGCAGGCTTCCTCTTTCCGCCATTTCGGTAGCCAGGATTCCCATGATGTGATCGCCGTCGACTTCTTCGCCGAGCTCGTCGATCAGGATCACGCGGTCCGCGTCTCCGTCGAGCGCCAAGCCAAGGTCGGCACCCTCGCGCTGGACGCGCTCGGCGAGCACTTCGGGATAGAGCGCTCCGCAGCCGTCGTTGATGTTGAGACCGTCCGGCTGGTTTGCGATCGGGATCACCTCGGCTCCTAGCTCGGCCAAGACCAGCGGAGCAATCCGATGCGCGGCTCCGTTTGCACAGTCGATGACGATCCGCATCCCGTCAAAGGTTACGTCTTTGGGAACAACGTTCTTCAGGAATACGTTATAGCGGCCTCCGGCGTCCTCGATTCGAAAAGCCTTACCGATGCCGGCAGCGGTTGGCCGCATGCGGTCGATCTCGCTGCCAAAGACGAGCTCTTCGATCGCTTCTTCGGCCGCGTCGGGAAGTTTGAAGCCGTCGGGCCCAAAGAACTTGATCCCGTTGTCCTCGAAGGGATTGTGAGAGGCCGAGATCGCCACGCCGGCGTCGGCACGCAAGCTGCGCGTCAGGAAGGCGATACCGGGAGTCGGCATCGGCCCTACCAGAAGGACGTCCACGCCCATCGAGCAGAGTCCTGAAGCCAGAGCGGTCTCGAGCATGTAGCCGGACAAACGGGTGTCCTTGCCGATGACGATCTTGTGACGCCGATCGCTTGCGGTCTGGAAGTACCGGCCCACAGCCCGGCCGAGCCGCAGCACGGATTCCGGCGTCATCGGTTCGGCGTTGGCAACCCCGCGGATGCCGTCCGTGCCGAACAGCTTGCGCTTGCGGGGTTGGCCGGCCATCGAGCGGGCAGCGTCTCCGTTCATTGATTCTGATTCTCCCTAGTGACTGTCTCACTGGCCTGCGGTTGCCGCTCGAGGCGAATAGCAAACCGGGCAGGCCACACGCGGACGAGCCGCGCTTTCTCAGGCAGCCGCAGATCGTGCCGGTCGACCGAAAACTCGGCAATACCCGGCCCGATGCCCTCGAGATCATAGTCGAGCTCGAGCCCGGCATCGGCTACGGTTTGCAGCACCCCGCGCGGCCCGGCAATCCAAATCCGAACGTTGCGAATGGGAGGACTTACAATTCCAAGGTCCCGCCCGATTCCGTGAAACCGCACCGGAACCGACAGCATGATTTCCGCCTCGCGGCCGCCTACGTTCACCGCGTACCACAGGCCTGTCGCCAGCAGTACGGACAAAGCCTTCAGCCCTAGATTACCGAACAACCAAGAAGCCTGTCGAGCCCGCGCTTCCGTCACGTGGTCAGCATCTCCGTGAGACTCTTACGTAGGGTTTGGGTGTCGAGCCCCCGAGTGATCCGACCGCCCGTAGCCAGAGAAATGTGGTGATCCTGTTCCGACACCACGATGGCTATTGCGTCGGTCTCCTCGGTCAGCCCGATCGCGGCGCGGTGCCTGGTGCCGAGCGTCTTGGCGACGTTCGGGTTCGTCGTCAGCGGCAGTACGCAGCGGGCGGCTTCGATCCGGTTGCCAGCGATGATCACCGCTCCGTCGTGAAGCGGGGACTCGGGCGAGAAGATGCTCTCGAGTAGCTCTCTCGTTACCGGCGCGTCGATTCGCGTTCCCACTTCCACGAAGTCGGCCAAGCCGACGTCACGCTGAATTACGATGATCGCCCCGAGCTTACGCCGCACCAGTGCGCCGGCCGCACGGACGATCTCCTCGATCATCTGCGATTGCGCGACGCGGCCCCAGCGGCGGAAGAACGCCCCTTGCCCCACGCGCGTCAGCATCCTTCTGATGTCGTGCTGGAAGATCACGACAATGACGAGCAGAACGGAATCGAGGAAGCGGTCGAAAATCCAGCTAACAGTGTAGAGCCCGAGGTTGCGCGCGCCGATGTAGACGAGGCAGATGAAGATAAGTCCGAGCAGCATGCTCGCCGACCGGGTGCCCCGAATCAGGAGCAGAGCCTGATAAATGAGGAACGCAATGATTCCTATGTCGAGGAAGTCTTGCCATCGCAGCATGCCGAGGGCGTCGGTCACCCTCGCACCTCGCAGGGCATCTCCCTCGGAGTCGCAGTACCAGGCACCGTCGGCCTCGCCCTGCGGTCACCCGGTCGCACCGGCGGCGAGCTTACCGGGTAGCGAGACCCCGTGAGAAAGGATGATCTCGTCGATTTCCTTGCTGTCGAGCACCTCACGCTCGAGAAGCGCTGCGGCCATAGCGTGCAGGACGTTGAGATGGTTCTTGAGAATTTGCTTGGCGCGGTCGTACGCTTCGCTAAGAATGCGCCGGACTTCCTTGTCGATCGACCGCGCGGTCTCCTCGGAATACTCGCGGCGCTCGTGCAGCTCCATGCCGAGGAAAACCTCCTCGTTCGGCTTGGCCAACGTCACCGGTCCAAGCACCTCGCTCATTCCCCACTCGCACACCATTTTGCGAGCAAGCTCGGTTGCTTTCTCGATGTCGTTGCCAGCCCCCGTGGTGATGTCTTCGAGTACGAGCTCCTCGGCTACCCGGCCGCCGTAGAGAATCGCCAGGTTGTTGAGCAAAAACGAGCGCGTGTACGTGTGGCGGTCGTCCTCGGGAAGCTGCTGCGTGACGCCGAGCGCCATGCCTCGCGGAATAATGGTCACCTTGTGGACCGGATCGGCGCCCGGCAGCAGGCGTGCAACCAAGGCGTGCCCGGACTCGTGGTAGGCGGTATTGCGGCGCTCCTCTTCGCTGAGGACCATGCTCCGCCGCTCGCTTCCCATCAGCACCTTGTCCTTGGCTTGCTCGAAGTTGCGGTGGCAGACGGTGTCGCGCCCCTCGCGCGCCGCCTGTAGGGCCGCCTCGTTGACGAGGTTCTCGAGGTCGGCGCCCGAAAAGCCCGGCGTTGCTTTAGCCAACACCGCCAAGTCCACGTCGTCCGCTAGCGGAACCTTGCGCGTATGTACGCGCAGGATTCCTTCGCGGCCACGCACGTCCGGACGCGGCACGACGATCCGGCGGTCGAAGCGACCCGGCCGCAGCAGCGCGGGATCGAGGACGTCAGGCCGGTTTGTCGCAGCGATCAGTATGACACCCTCGTTCGACTCGAAACCATCCATCTCGACGAGTAGCTGGTTGAGCGTTTGCTCGCGCTCGTCGTGCCCTCCGCCGAGACCGGCTCCCCGGTGCCGGCCGACGGCGTCTATCTCGTCGATGAAGATGATACAGGGCGCGTTCTTCTTCCCCTGGACGAAGAGGTCGCGCACGCGAGAGGCCCCGACGCCGACGAACATCTCGACGAAGTCTGAGCCGGAGATCGAGAAAAAGGGCACGCCAGCCTCACCAGCCACCGCCCGCGCTAGCAGTGTCTTGCCGGTTCCCGGCGAGCCGACCAGCAAAACACCCTTCGGGATGCGGCCCCCCAAGCGCGTAAACTTCTTGGGGTCGCGCAGGAACGCGATGATTTCCTCGAGCTCTTCCTTCGCTTCATCGATGCCGGCGACGTCGTTGAACGTAACCTTGTTCTGATTCTCGTTGAGGAGCCGTGCCCGGCTCTTACCGAACGCCATGGCCTTGCCGCCGCCCATCTGCATCTGGCGCATGAAAAAGATCCACACGCCAACCAGCAGGAGCATCGGAAACCACTGGACGAGCAGCACCACGTACCAGGGGTCGGTTGCTTCAGGCTTGACACTGAACGGCACCTCGAGCTCGAGGAACCGCTTGATCGCATCCTCCTGCGGGCCGTAGGTCCGGAACGTGCGGTTGTCGTCGAAGCGCCCGCGCATCGAGTTGCCCTGCACGGTCACCTCGGCCACGTGGCCGGCCTTGAGCTGAGCGACAAACTGGCTGTAGCTGATTTCCTCGTCGCGGTGCTGCTGCCCCTGGAAGATGTTCACGACCAGGAGCACCAGTAGCGCCAGTACCAGCCACAACGCGAGGTTGCGGGAGAACTGGCTCATCGGCGCCTTGTTGGGTTTAGGTTCGGCCACGGCAAAGCCTTGCAAGCATACGTTTTTTCTAAAAAATCCGCTTCGAACCTACCACGGCCGACGGAGCCCGGCAAGATCGATTTCTTAGGATCGAGTCCAGACCAGCCGGACCGCCGCCGGCGGGCACCCGAGCGGGGCCTCGGCCGCGACTGCAATGCCCGGAACCCACAACACCCTGTCCCCGTCGGCGAGCACCGGCCATCCGTCGCGCGCGGCCGCAGGCACTTTGCAGTCTACCATCATATCACGCACGCGCCGCCTGCCGGGCCCGCAACGCGGCCGAATTCGGTCACCCGGGCGGACCGGCCGCAGGGTCAGAGTCTTAGGCAATTCGGTTGGATCCAGATCGATCTCCTCGTAGAAAGCGCTCCGCGCGGACCGTGCCTCCCCGCAGGGATGAGGCCACACTCGCAACTGCCATTTTCCAGCTGGATCCGTCAAGACCCCAGGCTGACCGAGATCGATTGGGATGGCAAAGCCTCGGCCGGCCGGCGCGCACTCTGGCAGCACCCGCAAAAGCTCGTACTCACGCACCAGGCTCACCCCGGCCAGCCTGATGCGGCTGCTTCCCTGGCGCCTCGCCACAAACCGTTCGAGCGCGGTAGTCTGTTCCAGGGTCAGCACCTGCCCACCGCTAGCCTGTTCGAACCATAGGCGCAGGACCCGGGCCCGCAAAGGTGCAGGAGTTTCTTCCAAGGCCCGCAGGTCGAGCGCCGGGCCCGCCGGGCGGGCACGGGACGCAAAGGCTAGGTAGCGTTGTGCCTCGCCGGTCAGGAAGTCTTCTTCGGCCTGCCACCTCAGGGCGGCCGCCGGCAGTAGCCGCAGGCAATCCTCGCCGAAGGCTTTTTCGATAGCCGGAAGCACCAGGCGGCGCACTCGGTTGCGGGCGTAGCGAAGATCCTCGTTGGAAGGGTCCTCAAGCCAGCCAAGGCCGCGCCGCCGCAGGAACTCGCGCAGCTCCCGGCGCCCGGCGCCCCAGGCGAGAAGCGCCAGGGCCCCGAGGAAGGTGACCAG